>NZ_JBIAXM010000043.1:47765-60268 GCF_042896695.1 Streptomyces sp. NPDC001270
CGCGCCCCCCCCCCCCCCCCGCGGCCCCCCGCCCCCCCCCCCCCCCCCCGCCCCCCGCGCGCCCCGCCCGCCCCCCCCCCCCCCCCCCCCCCCCGGCGCTAGGCGGAGGCACGCCGTACCAGTGTCGTCGGCAGGATCACGCTCTGCGGGAGGTCCGGCCCGGTCTTGCCGCGGTGGCCGCGGTCGAGCCCCGTCAGCAGCAGGTGGGCCATCAGCCGGCCCATCTCCTCGATGTCCTGGCGGACCGTCGTCAGGGGCGGCTCGGTCTGCTCGGTGACCGGCAGCACGTCGTCGAAGCCGATCACGGCGACGTCCTCCGGCACTCGCCGGCCGCTCTCACGCAGCACGCGCAGGGCACCGGAGGCGGTGAGGTCGTTGGCGGCGAACACGGCGTCGACGTCCGGGCAGCGGTCGAGGAGTTCCCGCATGGCGCGCTCCCCACCGCCCGGGGTGAAGTCGCTCTCCACGACCAGCCGTGGATCGGAATCCCCCATGGCGTCCCGGAAGCCGTCCAGCCGGTCCACCGCGGAGGTCTGGTCCAGGGCACCGGTGATGTGCGCGATCCGGGTCCGGCCGAGCCCGGCGAGATGGCGTACGGCGGCACGCGCCCCGCCCCGGTTGTCGCAGTCGACGTACACCGAACGCTCCGGCTCGTCGTTCCAGTCGGGGCGCCCGCCGACGACCGTGGGCACTCCGGCGCCCCTGATCAGGCCGGGGAGCGGGTCGTCGATGTGGAGCGAGAAGACGAGCGCGCCGTCGACGTGTCCGCCGGTGAGGTAGCGGGCCACCCGCGGATGGTCGTCCCGGCCTTCCGTCAGCAACAGCACGAGTTGGATGTCGTGCGCGGTCAGCTCCTTGCTGATCCCGCGCAGTTGCATGCTGAAGAAGGGGTCGGCGAAGACCCTGGCCTCCGGTTCCGCGATGACCACGGCGACGGCGTCGTGCCGCCGGGTCACCAGGCTGCGCGCCGCGCGGTTGGGGACGTACCCGAGTTCCTCGACCGCCCGCCGGACCCGCTGCACCAAGGGCTCCCGTACCCCGTCCCCGCCGTTGACCACCCGGGACACGGTCGCCCGTGACACCCCCGCCAGCGCGGCGACGGCCTCCAGTGTGGGACGCGGCGCTGTCTCGGACACGGCCAGACTCCCCTCGGCGGCTCCGGCTCAGGATAGCTCCGGGCCGCACACGGGAGTGCGAGCGTTCCGGCCCGCGGACCCCCGCCGCCGGGCCCGGTCGCCGCTCAGGCCAGCAGGTCGATCCGGTGGCCGATGCCCCGCCGCCGCGCCTCCCGGTGGGCGATCCAGGCCAGGGCCAGGTCCTGCCAGGGCAGCCCGACGGGGGCGTAGACGGAGCGCGGGCCGGGCGTGGTCCGGCCGGGGCGGGTGCCGTCCAGGATCTCGCCGAGGGTGGCGTCCACCGCCGTCTCCGGGAGCCCGGCGGTCGCCAGCACCCCTGATTCCGCCGCCAGTTCGCGGTCGTCGACGACGAGCAGCGCGGCGTCGAGCAGGTCGTCGGCGAGTTCCCGCTTGCCGGGCTCGTCCGCGCCCAGGCTGGTGAGGTGCTGTCCGGGCCGGGTGTCGGCGAGCGCGAGGAGCGGGGCGCGGGACCAGGTCGCCAGCAGCACCACGTCGGCGGCGCCGGCGACCTGCTGCGCGGAGGTGAGGGTCCGGCCGCGGTGCCGGTCGGCGAACGCGGCGGCCCGCACGGGGTCCGTGTCGTGGACGACGAGTTCACTGCCGTGGCCCAGCGTGCGCAGGCCGCGCACCACCAGTTCGGCCTGGGCTCCGGCCCCGATCACCCCGAGGACGCCGTCGGCCGCGGCCCCGGCCAGCACCTGGGTGCCCAGGGCGGCGGCCAGCCCGGTGCGCCACGCGGTCACCGTGGCGGAGTCCAGCAGTGCCAGCAACTCGCCGTCGGCACCGGAGTGCAGGCAGATCACCCCGCGCAGGGCGGGCCGCCCCGCCGGGAACTTGGCGTTGACCTTCACGGTGTACGCCTCGATGCCGGGGAGCACTCCGGGCAGCAGGGCGATGACCGTTCCCGGGAACGGCAGGTCGGCACGCACCCGCCGCCCCGCGACGGCCGCGCCAGGGGCTGTCCGAAACCCGTCCCGCAGAGCCTCGATGCAGGCCGCGGGGTCCAGCACGGCTTCCAGATCGGTCCGGGTCAGTACGCGCGTCATCCCGCCATGATCCCCCGCCGAAGGCGGCTCAGGTCCGCCGGTGCCCCGGAAGCGGCGCGGGGAAACGGGGTCCCACTGTTCGAGCGAGGCCGAGAACTTGGGGGGAAGCGACCGGCCGGCACGCACCGGCCGGTCGACCGGTACCCCGGCGCCCCCAGCCAACCGCTCAATGCTTGTGCGCAGCACCTGTTCCATGCGGCTCCGGCGCGTGCGGCTCGTACCCGGGAATCGTTCCGTCCGGCTTCTTCACCAGGAACAGACCCACCATCCCCATGTCCGCATGGCTCTGGACGTGGCAGTGGTACATCCACGCGCCCGCGCCGACTCCCTCCCCCGCCAGCACCTGGAAGCCGAAGGAGTCCGCGGGGCCCACGATCTTGTTGTCGATCACCTGGCTGGGGTCGTCGGGGCCGGTGAGCAGCCCGGTGCGGTTGTCTGCCCAGCGATGACCGTGCATGTGGAACGTGTGGTAGTACTCCCCGTGGGTGATCATCACGAACTCGACGCGGTCGCCCACCGTCGCCTCGAAGTCCGGTCCGGTGTGCGGCGAACGGTTGTTGATGGTCATGTCGTTGAAGACGATGGTGTGCGTCCGGTCGGGCAGGATGTCGCCCTTGCGCCGGACGACGACCGGACCGTACAGGCCCTTGCGGATGCCGCCGGTGCCGTGTTCGGTGCCGACGACGTGGTCGTGGTAGTGCCAGTAGCCGGCGCTGCCCGCCCGCCAGGTGCCGTCCGAGCGGCGGCCGGGCGCGTGGGTGCGCCAGGTGTAGGTGCGGGTGCCGCCGGGTTCGACATCGCTCTTGTTCATCTTGGTGCCGTCGCTGGAGATCTCGTAGTCGAGGCCGTGGACGTGCAGGCTCGCGGCCACGTCCAGGGTGTTCTCGAACTCGATGTGCAGCGTGTCGCCCTCGTTCAGCTCGATGAGCGGGCCGGGGATCGACGCCTTCCCCTTCTCGAAGCCGTAGCCCAACTGCCCGTCGGCCAGCTTCTCGGCATAGATCTTGATGTGTCTGACCTCGCCACCGGCCGGTGCCGTGCGCGGCGGTGTGACCGCGCTGACGGCCTCGGGCGCCAGGGACAACGATGTCGCGACCGCCGCGCCGCCCAGCAGCACCCTGCGGTTGAACGCGCGTCTGTCCATGCGGAACTCCCCACCCTGGTAAGGACTTTGCGGAGGTGCACCTGTGATGAACCTGTGCGACGGTACCGGCCCGGCGGCCGTTTATCCACTCTAAGGACAAAGTTCGTTTGATTACGGTCATAGGTATTGGCGAGTCGTGAAAAGCCGCCTAGCTTTCTTGGCGCTGTTGCCGTGACCGAGGAGGTGCCCATGCACTTACGAGGGTTGAGCGCCAGAAGCAGGAGGAGACGGGCCTGGGCGGCCACCGTGACCGCGGGGATCGTCGCGGCCGGACTCCTCTCGGGCCCGGCCGCGAGCGCGCGGCCGGCCCCTGACCCGTCCCTGACAACGATGTCGATCAAGTCGCCGCCGGGCGGCGCCAACGTAAGAGTGCTGCTGTTCTACGGGTCCGCGGCCGCCGGGGACGAGTCACCGGTGGTGAACGCGGGGATCGAGGCGATCGAGAAGATCGGTCTGTCCGGCCCCGCGAAGGAGCGCTTCACCGTCGAGGCCACGGACGACGCGGCCGTGTTCACCAACGCGACCAAGCTCGGCCGCTTCAACTCCGTCGTCTTCCTGACCGGCGGCGGCGACGTCCTCGACCCGGACCAGGAAGCGGGCCTCGAAACCTACATGGAGGCGGGCGGCGGTTTCGTCGGCATCCATGACGCGGCCCGCGCCGAACCGTACTCGGACTGGTTCACCGGTCTGATCGGCGCCCGGCCGGCCTCGTCCAGTCCGACGGCGGCCCAGCGGGCCACGGTCGAGGTGGGCGACCGGCTGAATCCGGCCACCCAGAGCCTGCCGCTCGAATGGAAGCGGCCCGACCAGTGGTTCAACTGGGTGAAGAACCCGTCGGGCGACGTGCACACGGTCGCCCGGGTGCGCGAGTCGACGTACCGGCCCGGGACCGGCGCCAATGGCGCCGACCACCCGGTCAGCTGGTGCCGGGACTACGACGGCGGCCGGTCCTTCTACACCGGCATGGGCGGCACGGTGTCGTCGTACGACGAGAGCGACTTCCGGGCCCATCTGCGCGGCGCCCTGCTGTGGACCACCCGGCTGGCCCAGGCCGACTGCAAGGCCACCATCAACGCCAACTACCACGCCGAACGCCTCACCCAGCCCAACAAACCCGGGCAGAACGACCAGATCGGCGAGCCGCACGGCATGGTCGCCGCGCCCGACGGGCGGGTGCTGTACATCGGCCGCGGCGGCGCGGACTCCTCGCAGCCCGTGATCACCGACTGGAACAACCCGGACGTGGGCAAGGGCAAGGGCCAGATCCACGTCTACGACCCGAAGACCAAGCAGGTCACCCTGGCGGGCGAATTGACGGTCTTCGGCAACAAGGGCGGCGGCGACGAGCTGGTCAAGGTCGAGGAGGGGCTGCTCGGGATCGAGCTGGACCCCCGCTTCGAGCAGAACGGCTGGGTGTACCTGCACTACACCCCCCATGCGCAGCTCAACCGCGACACCCAGATGGCCGAGCGGCGGGTCTCCCGCTTCACCCTCGACCTCGCCACCGACAAGCTGGACCTGAGCAGTGAGAAGGTGCTGCTCAAGTGGCCGGTGCAGGTGCACAGCTGCTGCCACGCGGGCGGTGGGATGGCCTGGGACTCCAAGGGCAACCTGTACATCGCCACCGGTGACAACAACTCCAGCCAGTTCAGCGACGGGTACTCGGGCAACAACCCGCAGCCGAACTACAAGGGGGTGTCGTTCGCCGACGCGCGCCGCACCGCGGGCAACACCAACAACCTCAACGGCAAGATCCTGCGCATCCACCCGGAGGCCGACGGCACGTACACCCTGCCGGACGGCAACCTCTTCACCGGCAAGGAGACCGACGAGGGCGGCGGCAAGACACGCGGTGAGATCTATGTGATGGGTGTGCGCAACCCCGCGCGCATATCCGTCGACAAGTCGACGGACATCCTGTACGCGGGCTGGGTCGGCCCGGACGCGGGCGAGCCGTCGACCACCTGGGGCCCGGCGAAGTACGACACGTTCGCTGTCATCACCAAGGCGAGCAACCGGGGCTGGCCGTACTGCATGGGCAACAAGCAGCCCTACCGGGACCGCAACCTGCCCGATCCGTCGAAGCCGCTGGGCTGGTACGACTGCGACCACCCGAAGAACGAGTCGCCGAACAACGACGGACTCGTCAACCTCCCGCCGGTCACCGGCAACAACGTCTGGTACTCGCCGCAGGGCGGTGGCCCGGACTACCCGCGTGACGCGAACGGGATCCCCTCGTACAAGAAGGAGGAAGCCACCTATCGGCTGCCGTGGCTCAAGGGCGGCGGGCAGGCCGCGATGAACGGTCCCGTCTACCGCTACGACGCGAGCAGCACCAGTGCCGTGAAGTGGCCCGCGTACTGGGACGGCAAGTGGTTCATCGGCGACTTCTACGACGCCGACCAGCCGCGCAACGCCGTGGTCATGGATCCGAAGACCCAGGGTGACGGCGGGCTGCCGGTGCACTCGCAGTCCCTGAAGAAGATCGTGCCGATCGGCAACGACGGCATCAAGAACCTCATGGACTGGAAGTTCGGTCCGGACGGCTCGCTCTACGTCCTCGACTACGGGCGCGGCTTCTTCACCTCGGACTCCAAGTCGGCGCTGTGGCGGGTGACGTACACCGGCGGCGGTCCGACGCCGCCCGCCGACCAACTCGCCAGGGGGGCGAAGTGATACGACGACGAAGACTCCTCACGGCCCTGCTGGCCGCCGTCCTCATGCTGCTCGGGGTGCAGGCGGTGCCGGCCGCCGGACGCGGTGCCGCGCCGGCGGCGGCCGAGCAGGTCCTCACCTGGACCGCGGGTGACGACATCACCAAGTACGGGTCGGCGCCCACGACGGCGGTCGCGGGGCAGGCCACGATCGTGTTCGAGAACAGCGCGGCCACCGGCAACACCACCGGCATGCCGCACACGCTGACCTTCGTGAACTCCGACCCCGAGTACAACAGCGACGTCCAGGTCAACATCCTCGCCAACCCGTTCGACGACCAGGGCGGCCGGCACTCCGTCGAGGTGAACCTGACGCCGGGCCGCTACTTCTACCACTGCACCATCCCCGGCCACACCCAGATGCAGGGCGTCCTGGTGGTGACCGAGGGCGGCGGCCCGGACAGCACACCGCCCGAGACCAAGGCCACGGTCGACGGCACCAGGAACGCGCAGGGCGAGTACGTCGCTTCCGCGAGCGTGGCGATCGAGGCGACCGACGCGGGCTCCGGCGTGGACCGCGTGGAGTACGCGGTCGACGACTCGGACGCCTGGCAGCCGTACACCGCGCCCGTCGTGATCGACCAGGTGGGCACACACACGGTGCGCTACCGGGCGACCGACAAGGCGGGCAACGTGGCCGCGGAGAAGAACGTCGAGTTCACCGTCGTCGCCCCGCCCTCGGACGACACGACACCGCCCGAGACCTCGGCGACGGTCAGCGGTGAGCGCGACGCCGCAGGCGCGTACATCGACATGGCCACGGTGACGGTCACCGCCTCGGACACCGGGTCGGGGGTCAACACCATCGAGTACGCGGTCGACTCCGGTGCCTGGCAGCCGTACACCGGGCCCGCGATGGTGCACCAGACCGGCGACCACACCGTCCGCTACCGGGCCACGGACAAGGCGGGCAACGTGGCCGCGGACAAGAGCGTGCAGTTCACGGTGGTCTCGGCGCCCCCGCAGGACACCACCCCACCGGTCACCGGAGTGAGCGTCGACGGCACGCGCAACTCGGACGGCGCGTACGTGGGCAACGCCAAGGTGACCGTGACCGCCGCGGACGAGGGCGGCTCGGGCGTCGCGGCCGTCGAGTACTCGCTGGACGGCGGGCCCTACCTGGCGTACACCGGCCCCGTGGTGGTGGACCGGGCCGGGGCGCACACCGTGTCGTACCGGGCGACCGACAAGGCGGGCAACACCGCCGAGCCGCGCTCCGTGAGCTTCACGGTGGTCGCGGGCGGGGGCGTGCCCGCGCCCGGCTGCCCGGAGTACGACGAGCGGCTGACGGTGATCGTCGGGACGGTCGACACCGGGGTGCCGAACCGGGTCACCAACAACCGGTGCCGCATCAACGAGCTGATCGAGGACGAGAAGGAGTGGACCTCCCAGGCGCTGTTCCTCAAGCACGTGAAGACGGTCCTGGACGGGCTCCGCAAGGAAGGGGTGATCGACCAGCGGGAGTACAACACCATCCAGAAGGCCGCCCGGCAGTCGGGCATCGGCAAGCCGGGCCAGACCACCGGCTACCGCACGATCCTCGACGGCACCGCCGACTCCTTCGCCAAGTGGGAGCAGGTGGGCGGTGGTTCGTTCGCGCTGAACGGCGACGGGTCGATCACCAGCGGTACCAGCAAGGACGGCCTGGGGATGCTGTGGTTCCCCGAGCGCAAGTACGGCGACTTCTCGCTGCGGCTCCAGTGGCGTGACGACGCTCCGGGCACGGGCAACGCCAACTCCGGTGTGTTCGTCCGGTTCCCGCAGGTCCACGACAACCCGGAGGAGTCGCGGCCGGAGTGGGTCGCCATCAAGTACGGGCATGAGGTGCAGGTGTTCGACCGGCCCGACGGCGACATGTACAAAACCGGTTCGATCTACGGCTTCGACCGGGTCGGTCTCGCCGGTGCCGGTGTGACGCAGAAGGGCACCTGGAACGACTACGAGATCCGCGTGGTCGACCAGCACTACTCCGTCTACCGCAACGGCGTGCTGATCAACGAGTTCGACAACATCGGCGGCCAGACCTTCACCCCGCCCCGCTCGGACGATCCGGGCACCGACGGGCGGCGGTTCGCCTCCGGCTACATCGGACTGCAGGTGCACAGCACGTCGGACGTGATCTCCTACCGGGACGTCCGGATCAAGGACCTGTAGGAGGCCGCGGAGGACGAGGAAGCGCGCCGGACCCGTAGGGAACGGCGCGGCACGAGGAACCGAGCGGACGAGGAGCCGGCCGGCCGTCAGGACCCGGCCGGCTTCTCCTTGCCCGCGGCCGGCTTCTCCTTGCCCGCGGCCGGCTCCTCCTGGCCGGTGGCCGCCTTCGCCTTGCGCGCCCGGCTCGGCTGCACCCGCTTGGGCTCCCCCGGCATCTTCGGGTACTCGGGCGGGTAGGGCAGATCGCCCAGACCGTGGTCCTGCTCGTCCCGCCGCGCCAGATCGAGCAGAGTGTCCAGGGAGTAGGCGTGTTCGTCCATGTCCGCGTGCACGTCGCCGAGTTCGGCGAAGCGTGCGGGCATGGTCGCGAGGTCGAAGTCCCGGGGCTGGACCCGGTCCACCTCGTCCCAGCGCAGCGGGGCCGAGACCGGGGCGTGCGGGCGGGGGCGCACGGAGTAGGCGGAGGCGATGGTGCGGTCGCGCGCGGTCTGGTTGTAGTCGACGAAGATGCGTTCGCCGCGTTCCTCCTTCCACCACCTGATCGTGACCTGGTCCGGCATCCGGCGTTCCAGTTCCCGGCCCACGGCGATGGCCGCGCGCCGCACCTGGGTGAAGGTCCAGCGCGGCTCGATCGGCACGAAGACGTGCAGGCCGCGACCGCCGGAGGTCTTGGGCCAGCCGCGCAGCCCGCCGAACTCGTCGAGGACCGCGCGCAGTTCGTGGGCGGCGCGCACGGCGTCGGCGAAGTCGGTGCCGGGCTGCGGGTCGAGGTCGAGGCGCAGTTCGTCGGGGCGGTCGACGTCGTCGCGGCGCACAGGCCAGGGATGGAAGGTCAGGGTGCCGAACTGCGCGGCCCACAGGACGGCGGCCTCTTCGGTGGGGCACATCTCGTCGGCGCTGCGACCGCTGGGGAAGGTGATGTGGGCGGTCGGGATCCAGCCGGGCATGTTCTTGGGCGCCCGCTTCTGGAAGAAGGACTCGCCCGTCACGCCGTCGGGGTAGCGCTCCAGGGTGGTGGGGCGGTCGCGCAGGGCGCGCAGGATGCCGGGGGCGACCGCGAGGTAGTACTGGGCGAGGTCCAGCTTGGTGAAACCGCGTTCCGGGAAGAAGACCTTGTCCGGGCTGGACAGCCGTACGGTCCGGCCGGCCGCCTCCAGTTCCACCGCGTCACCCATGCGGCCACGGTAGGCGCAGCGCGTACACCTCGCACACCGGAACGCACCGGGCGGGTGCGGGAATGGGCGACCGTGCGCAGAATCGGAGCATGGATCTGCGGGAAAATGTTCCACCGCAGGTCAGATGGCTTTCTCACCTACCATTCCTTGATCGTTTCTCACATCTCCTCACAGCGATGGCGACGTGGCCGACGACGGCGACGGCGACGGCGACGGCGACGGCGACGGCGACGGCGACGGCGACGGCGACGGCGACGGCGACGGCGACGGCGACGGCGACGGCGACGGGAGACCATGCCGCCGGTCGAGAGCGGCGGCAGCCGGACGAAGATCCTCGGCATCCGGAGCCACATACTTGGCCTTCGTGAAGGCCGCATTCGTATGCCCCGCCCAGGCCGCGAGCACGACGTCCGGGACGCCGTTCACCGCGAGGTACTTTGCCGCTGTCGCGCTCGTTCTGGATCCGCGCGAGTTCAGCCCTCGCTTCCTTAAGGGTGTCTTTGGTGACGGTCAGCTGCTTGCGCTGCATCACCGGCTTCCCGGACTTCCCGTCGACGACCGGATCGCCGGTTACCGGGTCCATCTTCGGCTCATAGCCGATGTCGACCACGAAGCGGTACCGGACGGTACCGCTTCGCAGCGTGATCTTCTTGATCTCTGCCACTTGCTCCTTCTCTCGGTGAGGGCTGGTGTCATCCGCCTCCCGCGAAACAGACCGCGCGTTCCAGCCGCCCCGACAGCGCCCACCAGAGACATCGCGCGGGTGCCGCCGAAGGCGTTGGTGCCGGCGGGGATGTTGCTGTCGGTATGTCGTCGAGCGGGCCGGCGCTGCCGCCACCGGGCGGATCCGAGTCGGGCCCGTCACCCGATGGCCGCGTGCCTGTGGGAGGTGGCAGGTCGGGAGGCGTCTCGTCGGCGGGGGCTCCTTCGGCGCGTCAGGCGAAGGACTCGGGGCGCCGGCCGATGGGAGGGCGATGCCCGATGGCTCAGACGCGGACGGCCGGTGGGCACTGGCGGACGGTGCAGCGGGAAGACGGGTGCCGGTGGCGATCTGTGTCGGTACAAGGCGATCTGTGTCGGTACAAAAGGCTGCGCCCGGTCGCCGTCGTCCGTCGTCTGGTGGATCACTACCGCTACGGCTAAGGCCGCTACGGCTGCCGTTGCTACCGCGGCCCCTGCCGCGGGGTGGTTGCGTACGGCCTTGCGTGCTGCAGTGGTGGAGGCGCCAACGACGGCGACGGCGCCGCCCATGCAGAGCCCCAAGTGCCGTTTACGGCGGACGGGTTCAGGTCCCCCTCCTGAGAATTCGTTGGGTTCACGGCGGCAGCCGTCTGCCACGGGTGGTCGGGCGCCTCCTTGAGGGCGCGCAGTACCAATTCACTGTTGTGCTCGGCACGCATGTCGCTGAGCTGCCGGGCGAGTTGCCTCGCCCGCCGGAAAAGCAGCGCATACGCGATGACTGTTGCGACGCCGAACCCAGCCGCGAGAATGACCCAGATCATTCTCTTTCCCCTGTTTCACGGTGGGTCTCGGGTGCCACACACGCATCACGTGTGCGACCTACACACAATGCGACAGAAATCGACTCCCACGATCAGAATAAACACACATCGTCACTGAACCGTTACTAGCCGGCATGGGGTCGTCGCTCCCCTACCGACCGCACCGGAGGCTGCACACCAGGAGCCTCCGACTCGCTCTCCAATTCGCCGGCGAGCTCCGCATCGGCCCGGCCTGGAAGTCCCCGGTGTGCAGCAAGGAGAACACCCGGGACGTCTGCGTGGTCTGCGAGACGGATCGGCCGGAGGTCGACGAGAACCCCGCCTCGTCGGCGGACGGGATCACGCGGCGGGTCGTGCCGGTGCAGGCCCTCCCCTGTGCTGTACGTCATCACCGGTCCGCCGGCCGCGGGCAAGTCGTCGTGGATCGAGACGCACGCCAAGCCGAGTGACATCGTCATCGACCTGGACCGCATCACCCGCGCGCTGTCCGGCCCCGGCGCCCCGTCCTGGAACCAGGACCCGCTGCAACTCCGCGTCGCCCACAAGGCCGCTACGCCGCGATGCGCGAGGCGTTCGAGCTGCGGGACCAGGTCGACGTCTACCTGGTCCACACCATGCCCACCGCCAAGCGGCTCGCCCGGTACAAGCGCATGGACGCGCGGATCGTCGCCGTGGACCCGGGCCGGGACATCGTCATGAAGCGCATCGAAGCCATGCGCGACCCGGAGATGAAGCGGGTCGCCGCACGCTGGTACCGGTCGCGTTCAGCGACCGGGCAGACGACCCGGGCCGGCCGGACGATGGAGTGGTGACCGGCACCGGCCGGTTCTTTGAGAGCCCTCCCGGGCGACCCAAACGCCCTTGTCGCCCGATTTTTTACATGGGGTCTGTACTCGCTGATCCGCGTGAACTCAGTTCGACCGAATTAGGAGTCCGTCACCTTGAGTGACATCACACAGGGCGCTTTCTGCGGGATCACCTGATCGTCCGGTTGACGCGTGTCGTTGACTGATGTCCGGTGGGCGTGGATCGTGCCGTTGTCGCCAGATCGACGCCTCAGCGGCTGTCCGGCACCTACACGCCACTGGGCGGTGCGTGCCGCGGACCTCGACCGGAGTGAACCGTCCGCTGCCCGGTTCCGTCTTGACTCACGGAAACCGCTGGGAGAACCAATCCACTGGAGGTCACACGATGACGACACCCACCGGCCCGCGAAGTCTTCCCCTGGTGGCCCAGACGGCGATTGCCCAGACACTCAAGGAGCAGATTGAACGGGGGGCTGCAGCACATGCCGGCGGGGATGCGCTGGAAGAGTTCAGCGTGAGCCTGGGCAGCACATTGCGCGCGAGGCAAGCGACGGGCGCTCCCGCCGTGGCCAGCCCGCCGTCGGAGCGGACTCGTATGGCTCGGATGGACCCAACTCAGGGCACCTCAGGTCAGGTTCGCCAGCAGACATCCACGGCTTCCCAAACGGCGGCCTACGACCCCGTACGTCATCGGACGTTGTCTCCCGCTCCACAGGGGCGGGCCGCAGGGCGCTAGATGAATGAGTCCAAGGGTTCGCCTGCGGGCATGGCGCGAGGGCGCCCATTGTCGATGTGTGACGAAAGACCTGGACACCCTCGCAACGGC
>NZ_JBIAXM010000044.1:0-59274 GCF_042896695.1 Streptomyces sp. NPDC001270
CAAGAACCCGGCCCAGGTCCAAAGCCGCGTCGACGCCTACCAGCGCTTCACCCAGATCCTCGGAGTCACCCCCGGCGGCAACCTCTACTGCTGACACCCACCCGTGGGACGGTGCCCCGCACCCGCCTGAAATCCCCGGCGGAGAGCCGTCCGCGGGCGCACCCCCACATCCCGTCCGTCCCGGCCGCCGCGTTCCCCGCGGCGGCCGGGACGGCCGTGGCACCCCTCGCCACTCCGTCGCCCGCCGCGGCGGTTGCGGCGGCCGGCTCCTCAGATCCGGCGGAAGCGGGCACGTACTCGCACCGCGGCCTCGGCCGGCAGCCGCCCCGCTGGCAGTGTGCTTGCCCGCTCCCGTCCCGCCGGGGGCTTTCTCCGTGCCCCGGCGGGTGCTCCCGGGCCGTGTTCCGGACTTCGCCGATGACCTCCGAATTGATCACCGCGGGCGCTGCGGGCGCCTGGACACTCGCGACCTCCCCGTCCGCCGTATCGGCCGCGGAGCGATGCGGCGGACGGGCAGCGCGGCATCGCCTTCGTCCCCTTCTGCAGCGTGGCGCGCGGACGAGGAACGCGGTGCCGTGACCGCGCACCACGAAGAGGTGCTCGCCGTCGCCCGGGGGAGAGGTTCCCTGAGGTCACCGATGGGCGGCACCTTTTCAGCCGGGCGATGACTCCCATAATGGGGTGCGGGCACAGCCGTACGACGGCGGCCCAGGCGACTACAATCGCGTAGACGGTCCACGGGCCGTGGAAGAAACGGGTGAAGGACGTTCCCATGACCGACTCGAAGGACGAACGCCGGCCGGCCGGCGAGCTCGAAGCGAGCGTCATGGCCGCCCTGTGGGCCGCCGGCGGACCGCAGACCCCCGGCCAGGTGCAGCTGAGCCTGGGCGCCGACCTGGCGCGCACCACGGTGACGACGATCCTGTCCCGGCTGCACGAGAAGGGGGTCGTGGGCCGGCACCGCCAGGGCCGCGGCTACGCCTACGTACCGGTCCAGGACGCGCAGGGCCTCACCGCCCGCCGCATGCACACCGAGCTGGACCGCGACAGCGACCGGGAGACGGTGCTGGCCCGGTTCGTCGCCCAGCTCAGCGCCGACGACGAGCGCGTTCTGCGCGACCTGCTCGAACCCGGTGAGCGATGACCGCGCTGCTCCTGCTTCCCCTGCTGCTCCCGCTGGCCATGCCGGCGCTGGCCCGGCGCACCCTCGACCGGCTCGCACCCGCCGCCGCGCTGTGGGTGATCACCGTCTCGGCGGTCGTCCTCGCGGGCTGCTCGCTGACCGCGCTGGGGGCGTTCGTCGTCACCGGGCTGCTCAAGCTGCCCGTCTTCGCCGCGCTGGGCGAGCTGATCCACCCGCTGCGCACCGCCTCCGACCTTGTCGTCGTGCCCGCCGCCGCGGCCTCGGTCGGCGTGCTCGCCGTGGGCGCCGGCACGCTCGTGCGCTCGGTGCTGCACCAACTGCGCGCCTTCCGGACGGCACGTGACGAGGCCGGACACGGGCCGGCGGCCGGCGACCTGTGCGTGGTGGACTCGCCGAGGCCCGACGCCTACGCACTGCCCGGACGGCCGCACCGCATCGTCGTCACGACCGCCATGCTGCGCAGCCTGGACCCGGCCGAGCGCGAGGCGCTGTTCGCGCACGAACGGGCGCACAACGACGGCGGTCACCACTTCTTCCTCGCCGCCGCCGAACTCGCCGCGCACTGCCACCCCGCCCTGCGCCCGGTGCGCGAGACCATCCGGCTCGCGGCCGAACGGGCGGCCGACGAGGCCGCGGCCGGCGCCGTCGGGGACCGGCGGCTGACCGCGCGCGCCATCGCCCGGGCCGCCCTCGCCGGGCAGAGCGCCCGCTCCGCCCGCCCGGACTTCGCCCCCGCCGCGACGAGCGGCCCCGTGCCCCGACGGGTCCAGGCCCTGCTGTCCGCTCCCGCCGCCCCGCGCCGGTCCGTCTCCTGGATCGCCGTCCTGCTGGTCTCCTGGGTGGCCGTCTCCTGCGTCGCGGTGGGGACCGGAATGATCGACTTCCATCACCGGGTGGAAGTCGCGCAGGGCGAGGAGAACCGCTGACCCGGACCCCGGATCCGCTCGGCGGTTCGCAGCCACCCTGCGCCGACCCACCGATGCCGAAAGGGCGGCGCGGGCAACTGGCGGCCGTCCAGTTTTACGTATAACCTCTGCGCTCGGCCACTTCCACCCGGCTTCGGCTTCCGCTTCCGACTCACCCTTCACCGACCAGCCACGACGTTCCACCGAGAGGCCACGATGAGACACCTCGCCCTGGTCACCCTTGTCGTCGACGACTACGACGAGGCGATCGACTTCTACACCCGGGCACTCGGCTTCCGGCTCGTCGAGGACGCCGCGCGGCCCGACGGCGCGCGCTGGGTCGTCGTCGCGCCGGGGCCGGACCAAGCCGGCACCGGCCTGCTGCTGGCCCGCGCCGCCGACGCGGGCCAGCGAGCCCGGATCGGGGACCAGACCGGCGGCCGGGTCGGCTTCTTCCTGCACACCGACGACTTCGCCCGCGACCATGCCCGCATGCGCGCCGCCGGCGTGACCTTCCTGGAGGAGCCGCGGCACGAGCCGTACGGCACCGTCGCCGTCTTCCACGACCTGTACGGCAACCGCTGGGACCTGCTCCAGCCGGCCGGCTGACCTCACGCGGCTCTGATCCTCCCCGCAGACTCACCTCACGATGCCGTGGTCCTCCCGCGGTCCTGCCGGGTCACCCGGCCGCGCCGAGCACCAGGCCGCGCACGTACGCGGCCTGCCCGGCGTGCTGGAGGTCGTCGGACAGGACGCTGACGAGCCGCACCCCGAGGGTGACCGGCGGATCCCAGCGCACGTCCACGACACGTTCGAGGTCCCCCGCGGGCAGCTGGCGCAGCACCCCCAGGGTCTGCTCGTGCACGGCGTCGTAGTAGCCGGTCAGCAGGTCGGCCGAGGCGACCCGCACCTTGGCGACCTTCGCGGCGCTGTGGCCGTATCCCGTGTCGTGGCGCGGCAGGTCGAGGCCGAAACGCTTCTCCCAGCCCTGGGCCAGCCACACCTGGTCGAGGCCGAAGGCGTCGGCGACATGGTCGTCCTGGACCCGGGTGAGGTGCCAGACCAGCCAGGCGACCGAGTTGGCGTCCGGCGCCGGACGGGCGCGCAACTCGTCCGGGCCGAGGCCGTCGAGGACGGCATGGACTTCTTCCTGGATGCGGCCGTAGCCGTCGATGAGGACGTCCCGTGCATGCATAGGTACACCATGGCGTATCGCCCGCCGTCACGCGTCCGGAATCCAGCTCCCGTGGAAGCCCAGCGGCACCCGTCCCGGCAGGTGGATCCGGGCCACCGGTTCGCCGGTGAAGTCCTGCGCCGCGAGGATCACCAGGTCCGCGGCCCCGCGGTCCGGATCGTGGACGTACGCGAGCGCGTACCCGTCGTCCTCCGCCGCCCGCGGGCCGGCCGCGTCCCGTGGCACGAACACCGCCTCGCCCGCCGCCGCGCCCCGCGGCAGCCGGTGCACCTGGGTGGTGCCGCGCAGCAGGTCGTGCTTGATGAGTGCGTTGGAGAAGGAACGGTCGGGCGGCGTGCCGTCCGGGGTGAGGTACGCCAGTGTCATCTCGGCGGCCGCCGCCGAGTCGCCGTAACGGTGCCGCCGGGAGACCAGTGCCTCGTTCACGCGCGGGAATTCCTGTGGGTGGTCGTCCAGCGTCCGCCGCCGCGCCCGCCCCTTGTCCAGGTCGATGCTCCACCGTTCGAGCCTGGCGGTGCCGGGCCCGTAGGGCCCGCCCGAGCCGCGCCCGGCGACCAGGAACGGCGCGGGACAGGTCGTCATGTCGACGACCACGGACGACCCCTCGTCGTACGCGTTCAGGGTGTGCGAGTGGGAGACCGGGTCCACCTCGAACCAGCGGGCCGCACCGCCGGTGCGGGGCAGGACGCCCACCCGCGCGGGGTGGTCGCGGTTCCAGACGTACGGCACCGGCTCGCCGCGCTCGGCCGCCGCCGGGTCGAAGGTGATCGGGATGTCGAAGACGACGACGTGCCTCTCGGTGAGCGCGAAGTCGTGCATCATCGGCGCGTCCGGCACCGGGATCCGGGTCGTCCGCGCGACCCGGCCCGACGGGTCCACCACCAGGTGCCGGACGTGGTCCCAGGTGGGGTAGTAGGCGATGGCGTGCAGCTCACCGGCGTGTGCGTCGTACTTGGTGTGGGCGGTGAACGCGCCGTCCAGCGTGCCCCGGAAGTCATGGGTGCCCACGGTGTTCAGCTCGCCGTCGAGTTCGTACGGCAGCGGCCCGCTCTCCTGCAGGGCGAGGATCTTGCCGCGGTAGGGGATGACGTGTGTGTTGCACGGGAAGTCGTCCGGCGGCACCGGGCCCGGGTAGGGCTCGCCGAGCTTCTCCGCCACCTGCGAGGAGCGCACCCAGCGGTTGCGGTACCACTCCGCCCGCCCGTCGCGCAGCCGGACGCCGTGCACCATGCCCTCGCCGAGCATCCAGTGGTGGACGCGTGGGTCCTCCAGGCCCAGCACATTGGGGCCGTTGCGCAGGAAGCGGCCGTTCAGTTCGCGCGGGATCCGGCCGGTGACCGGGAGGTCGAAGGCCGTCAGTTCCTCGCTGACGGGCGTGAACGCGCCCTCCAGGAAAGGGTGATGACGAGCTGTCGCGTGCCGCGCCGGTGCCGCCGCCGCACGGTGGCCCGCCGCCCCGGTGAGGGCTGCCGCCGCCGCGATCCCCGCCGTGCCGCGCAGCACGCTCCGCCGTGTGTGTTCCGCCATGGTCCGTCCTCCTGGCCGTGGTCGCCGTGAGCAGCCGACAAGAGTCTGCGGCGGCGGACGGGCGGAATCAGGAGGGGTGAACCCCGTCCTGGGGTGGTGCCGGGCACCCTGTTTCGAGCAGCGTCATCAGCGCACGGGCCGCCGGGCTCGTGGCCCGCTCGGGCGGCAGCAGGGCGATCGTCTCGTACTCCGCCTCGTCCGCGCCCTTCAGCGGGAGCGCGGCGAGCGAGGGCCGCTTGTGCCGGAAGTGGCGGGGTACGACGGCGATCCCCAGGTTCTCGTCGACCAGGTCCAGCAGGCTGTGCACGTCGTTGACCTCCAGCGCGACCGTACGGCGGACGCCGGCCGCGGCGAAGACGGCGTCGGTGGTGCGCCGCGGGCCCCAGTCCGGGTGGAAGTCGACGAAGACCTCGCCGCCGAGGTCGTCCGGCTCCAGCACCGCCCCGGCCGTGGCCAGCCGGTGGCTGGGATGGCACAGCACGGTCATCGGCTCGCTGGTCAGCGCGACCGAGCGCAACTGGTCCGTGTCGTCCTGGGTGCGGTAGGCGAAGGCCAGGTCGAGCCGTCCGGCCGCGACCTCCTCGGCCAGCGCGCCCGAGCCGGTCTGCCGCAGCAGGATCTCCACGTCCGGATGGCGTCGCCGGAAGGCGGCCAGCAGCCCGGCCACGTGCACCCCGGCGATGCACTGCTCGGTGCCCAGCGCCAGCGTCCCGCGCAGCACGCCCTGCACGGCCGCGACCGCCTCGTGCGCGGCCCGTACCTGTGCGAGGATCCGTTCCGCCTCGGCCAGCAGGGCGCGCCCCGCCTCGGTCAGCGTCACCCGGCGGGTGGTACGCACGAACAGCGGGGCCCGCAGTTCGCGCTCCAGCGACCGGATCGACGCCGACAGGCCCGACTGGGAGACCATCAGCCGTTCCGCGGCCCGGGTGAAGTGCTGGTCCTCGGCGACCGCGACGAAATGCTGCAGGTGACGCAATTCCATGATTGAGAAGCCTAGCCGCTCAATTTCATCTCATTCTCCTGTTGGACCGCTGTCGGTCGGCAGGGGAAGAGTGGGGGCCGACCGTGTGCCAACCTCTCTGGAGTCGCGTTGTACACCGCACACCCCGACCGTTACGCCGACATGCCCTACCGGCGCACCGGCCGCAGCGGCCTGAAGCTCCCCGCCCTGTCCCTCGGCCTGTGGCAGAACTTCGGTCCCGACCGTCCGGCGGAGACCCAGCGCGCCATTCTGCGCCGTGCCTTCGACCTCGGTGTCACCCACTTCGACCTGGCCAACAACTACGGCCCGCCGGGAGGTGCCGCCGAGTCCGCCCTCGGCGAGGCCCTGAAGACTGACTTCGCGGCGTACCGTGACGAACTCGTCATCTCCACCAAGGCCGGCTACCTGATGTGGCCCGGTCCGTACGGCGAGCAGGGTTCGCGCAAGTACATGCTCGCCTCGCTCGACCAGAGCCTCGGCCGGATGGGCCTGGAGTACGTCGACATCTTCTACTCCCACCGCTACGACCCGGAGACTCCGCTGGAGGAGACGATGGGCGCGCTGCACTCCGCGGTGCAGCAGGGCAAGGCCCTCTACGTCGGTATCTCCAACTACCCGGCGGAGCAGACCCGGGAGGCCGCCCGCATCCTGGGCGCGCTCGGCACCCCTCTGCTCATCCACCAGCCGCGGTACTCGATGCTCGACCGCCGCCCCGAGGACGAGGGCCTGCTGGACGCCCTGGACGAGCTGCAGGTCGGCTCGATCGTCTTCTCCCCGCTGGAGCAGGGCCTGCTCACCGCCCGCTACCTGGACGGCATCCCGGAGGGCTCGCGGGCGGCGAGCGCGAGTCAGTCCCTGAACCGGGACGCGGTGACCGGGGAACTCGTCGGCAAGCTGCGCGCCCTGGACGAGATCGCCAAGGGCCGTGGCCAGACCCTGGCCCAGCTCGCGCTGGCCTGGGTGCTGCGCGGTGGCAGGGTGACGTCCGCGCTGGTCGGCGCGAGCAGCCCGCAGCAGATCGAGGACAGCGTGGCGGCCACCCGCAACCTGGACTTCGACGCGGACGAGCTGGCCCGGATCGACGCGATCATCAAGCCGTAGACAGCTCAGGACACAGCTCCGGACGGCCCAGGACGGCCCTGGGCAGACAGCCGTAGCCAGATCCAGACGACGAGGCCGGCGCGGGCCCCCGTACCGCGCCGGCCTCGTCGTCTCCTCCCGCACGCGCGGGGAGGCGGTTCCGGCGGGCCGTCAGGCCCCGGCGGGTACCCGGTCCAGGAACCCCAGGACCTGGGTGATCCGTCCTTCGGCGTCCAGGGTGATGACGTCGGAGCCCGCCACCGGGGCCGAGCCGTCCGCCTCGTTCACCAGCTCCCAGGAGAAGCGCGCCGTGTCGTGGTGCCCGTCCACGGCGCCGAGCGGACGGAAGACGAAGCCGGGGAACTGCTCGTGTGCCGCCGCGATCACGGCCACGATCCCCTCGTGCCCCCGGACGTCGGCGAGGGGATCGGTGTAACCGCCCTCGGCGGCCCAGGCCGCCGCGACCGCCTTCACGCGCGCCTCGGGCTCGGTGGCGTTTCACGCCTCGAAGTAACGGGCGGCGGCAGTGTGGTGACGTTCCGTGTTCACGGACATGGTGAATCAGCCTCCATCGAGGTCGTCCTCGCCGGTCAGGAACCGCATCGACGGAGTGCCGATCCGGTGCGACCACCCTGCCCGGCGGCGCGGGGCGGGTCGATTACCTCGCGGGTCATGAAGGCGGGACCACAGCGGGGGCGCATTCCGGCCACGCGAGAGGGCGAATATGCCAGGAGACTGGCCGGAAAGACATGGTGACAGTGTTTCAGTAGTGAAGATACTCGAACGCCAGGGGCACTTCACCGCACAGGAGCCGCACGGAGAGCGAGGGCCGACCGGCACCCGACAGCAAGGCGACGGGGGAGTGATCGTGCACGACGAATTCCTGTGCCATGTCACGGCGTACGGGACGTGCGACGGACAGCGCATCGGTGTGCCGCTGGGAACCTACCGCGCGCCCACCCTGGCCCTCGCCCTGTGGTGGCTGCGGGACCGGGCGTCCTGGATCGCCGAACGCCTCGATCCGACCCCCGAGGACCCGAACGTCCCGCCCGGCGCCCTCGTCCCCGTGGCGGAGACCACACCCGACGTGCCCGGACTGCTCCGCACCTGGTGCGCCGACGACGTCCAGCAGGAACGTGTCGCGGACGAGCTGGCGGGCGGCCGGCTGGTGCGGATCGCTGTGGCCGACGACACCACGGAGTACGAACTGCTCGCCGAGTCCGTCGACGCCCTGCGCATGCAGCGCACCGTCCCGGCGCTCGTCCTGCCCGTCGCCTGAACGCCGCTCTCCCGTCCCGGCGCCGACCGCCGCCGACGGGCGAGGCCCGCTCCCCGGCACGGCGGGTGGGCGCACAGATGAGCGAATCGGTAGAATTCCGGCCAGGGCGGGGTGGCCGACCAGCGCCCCCGGCGGCGCCCGGACACGCCCTGCGGACCGGCACGATCCACACGGCGAGGTGCGACCGCGCGATCTGGGCCCCGCCGGCGGCGCCGTCCACGCCCTGCCGTCTCCCGGTCCGCGGCCGCCGCGGACGTACCGGCCCGTGGCGAAGCGGAAGGAGACGGTGCGAGATGACGAATCCCGGTTTCCGGCCCACCCACGTCGTCCCCCGGTCCGGGCTCCCCGCCTGGGAGGCGCCCGACCTGTCCCGGCCCACGGTGTCCCTCGACCCGCTGCTGCCGGTACGGCTCACCGAGTGGTACGGCGACTGGGCGCACATCGTCTGCGCCAACGGCTGGACCGCCTGGGTGGACGGCCGCCGTCTCGTCGCCGTACCCCGCGACCCGCCCGGCGACGGCGGCCCGCCCGGTGACACGGCCGATCCAGGGCCGCTGCTGGACCGCGCCGAACGCGCCCTCGCCCACTACCGGGCGGCCGTCGCGGACCTCATGGCGGGCGGCCTGGACGGGCAGTCCTTCGGCGACCGTACGCGCGGGCTGCGGATCGGGGTGGTGGTCGACGGGGAGTCGATGTGGCTGTACGACGCCGACCAGGGGCGGTGGCTGTACGGCGACGGCAGGCGGCTCAGTACCTACGCCACCGACCGCGAGCACCCGGCCACCCCGCCGTCGGGCCACGCGCCGTCCGGTGCGGCGGCACCGGACGGCGAACCGTGAGGACGCACGGGAGGCGCCGGCGCCGGCCCGTGAGCGGCGGCCCGTCTCACCGTCCCCTCGTGCGTCGTTCCGGCCCGGCCCCGCCCCGGCGGTGCAGGGGCCGCGCCAGCAGTCCGCCGAGGAACCCGGTGACCAGCCCCCACAGCGCGGCCAGACCGACCGCCGGCCACACGTCGGGCCGCAGCAGCAGTTCCCCGGACAGCCCGCCGCCCAGATCACCGATGCCCAGCAGGGACAGCCCGTAGTGCGCCGAGATCCTGCCGACGAGACAGATCACGAGCACCGCCACGGCGAGCGCGACGGCGAAGCACAGCGCGTGCCGCCGGGCCCGCACCCCGGCCGGTGACCGCGCCACCATCAGCAGCGCGGCGGCCGGAACGAGCACGACCGCCGCCACCAGCAGCCACCACGCCCGCCCGTCGTGCTCGACGAGTGTGCGCAGGTTGAGCGTGGAGACGTCCGGGGTGCGCAGCACCTCGTCCAGGACGTGCGGCATGGGCAGCCCGAACGGGCCGTCCACCCGGCCGTGCCAGCTCGCGCCGAGACCGACGGTCAGGGCCGGCCAGGCCAGGTTCGGCAGCCCCAGCAGGAGCACCGCGAAGGTGTCCGCGGCATGCCCGCGCGTGGCCGCTGTCACCAGCGCGGTCACCACACCCAGGACGACGTACCCGAGCAGCAGCGCCACCACGGCCAGCACAGCCGGACGCGCCGACTCCTGGAACCGGGGCAGCCGGCCCGGCAGCGGCACCCCGGGCGACACCAGCAGCGCCAGCACCAGCACACCGGCGAGCCACAGCAGACCGAACCCCACCGTCCGCGGCACGTCCGCGGCGAACCCGAGTCTCGGCGCCGAGTCGAACAGGCCGGTGAGACCGCCGAGCACGCCGCTGCCGACGTCCACGGCGAAGGTCTGACGGGCGGCCAGGGCCAGGCCGGCCAGCCCGAGCAGCCACAGCACCACGATCCGCGCGGCCCACCCCGCCAGCTCCCCGGCGTCGCCCGGTGCCCGGCGGCGCAGCGGATGCAGGAACGCCCCGCCCACCATGAAAACCCCGACCAGGGTGACCGACAGCGGGACCACTGCGAGACCCGCCCGGGTCTCGGCGAACACCCCCGCGTTCCCCGACAGCTCGACACTGCCCCCGACGGCGGTCACCACGGTCGCCACGACGACCCGGGCGAACGCCCCGTCCGGAAGCCGGGCGGCCCCGGCCGCCCACAGCCCCAGCGCGGCCACCCCCAGCATGGCGACCAGTGCCGATAGCACCGCGGCCACGGCCTGGGCCCAGCCGTGGCGGCGGCCGGCCCGGCCGGCGGTGGTGATGGCGCTCACGCTGCCACGCTAAGCAGCGTCCGGACGGACCGCCCCCGCAGTGGTCCGTCCGCGGTCGGGCCCGACGCCCGCGCACCCGCCCGGACCGGCCTTCCGGACTGTCCGGGCCGGCGGGCGGGAGCAGTTTCCCGGTGGGGCGGGTCCGTCCGCTCCGTACCGGCTACGCTCCAGATGTCCCGGAGCGCCGCCACGATGTCCGCCGTGCGCGGTCGGCGAACAGGCGACGGGACTGCGGGGTCCTCCTCGGGGTACGAGCACTGGTGCAGCAGTGACCGGCCAGACCGGCCTCCGAGAGAGATACAGATGTTCGAGCACCTGGACGGGGCAGTGATACCGACTGGTTTCGATGTGCCCGTGGAACCGCTTCGGCGGGCGGCGCACTACACGGGCGAGCCCGGATGCATCGCCGCGGCACGATCGTTTGCCGCGCTCTTCCTCCAACAGCTCAGGAGCGCGTGGCGCGCCACGATCGACGCCCGCGCCGACGAGGAACTGCTTCTCGTCGTCAGCGAATTGGTCACCAACGCCGACCGGCACAGCGACGGCCCGTACATCCTGGAACTGGAGGGCACCGACGCGGCCGTCACGGTGTCCGTCTACGACAGCAGCGTGGCCCTCCCCAGGCGCTACCCGCGTGATCCCGAACGCGTCGGGCGGCACGGCCTGGAGATCGTGCACGCCCTGGCCGCCGAGGTGACCACCGAGCGCGTACCCGTCGGCAAACGGGTACGCGCCCTCCTCACCCTCGCCCGCTGAGCCGGGTGCGCGCCGCTTCGGGCGCCGGCCCGGCCCCGCCCGTCAGGCGCAGCCGAGTTCACCCAGCATGCCGCGGCGCAGACGCGCGATGACCCGTTTGATCAGGCGCGAGACATGCATCTGCGAGCAGCCGAGCCGCTCACCGATCTCCGCCTGGGTGGCCTCCTCCACGAACCGCAGATGAAGGATCTGCCGGTCGCGGTCGCTGAGATGGCCGATCAGCGGCGCCAGCGACTGGAAGTCCTCGACGAGCCGCAGCCCCTCCTCCTCGACACCGATGAAGTCGGCGAGAACGGCCTCACCGTCCTCCGGGCCGTCGCCGGTGAGCGCGGCGTCGAGCGACGCGGAGTTGTACCCGTTGGCGGCCAGCTGGCCCTCGACCACCTCGTCCTCGGGGATGTCCATCAGCGCGGCCAGCTCCGCGACCGTCGGTTCGCGGTCCAGCAGACCGGCCAGCTCCTCGCGGGCCTTGGCCAACTCGACGCGCAGCTCCTGCAACCGCCGGGGTACGTGCACCGCCCAGGTCGTGTCGCGGAAGAACCGCTTGATCTCGCCGACGATGTACGGCACGGCGAACGAGGTGAACTCCACCTCGCGGGACAGCTCGAACCGGTCGATCGCCTTGATCAGACCGATCACCCCGGTCTGGACGATGTCCTCCATGTCGTCGCCACGGCCCCGGAACCGGCCGGCCGCGAACCGGACCAGCGAGATGTTCATCTCGATGAGCGTGTTGCGTGCGTACTGGTGCTCCGGGGTGCCTTCCTCCAGTTCCGTCAGGCGCTGGAAGAACTGGCGGGACAACTCCCGGGCGTCACGTGGCGCGATCGACGTCGGGTCCTCGATTCCCGGCAGCGACTGCTCGCCTGCTCCGTTCTCTGCGGTCTTCTCGACGACGTCTGCTCCCGGCCGGATCCCGGCGGTGTCCATTGCCTGCTCCCCACGAAGTCACGGTTCGTTGTCCGGACCCGGGTCCGCGGTCCGTGTGCCGCGTCCCCGGTCCATCTGCCCTGGCGTGCCGGTTCACGTACCCGCAAGCCGGCGCGCCATGCTTGGTTCGTGGTTCGCCTACCCGGGGTGGGCCGGGGCATGCGCCTCGTGCGGCGACGGGTCGGAAATCGGGTGGCGGCCACCGCGCGCACCGCCGGTCCTGCGGACCTCGACCGACCTCACAGAACCTCAGGGCGCGTTGCCCGACCGGGTGTTCGGCGGTGGGAGATGTTCGTACGGCCCGACTCCCGGGACCGGTCCGGGCGGCGCCGGGTCGTGATCAGTTCGTGCGGATACCGCTTGGTGACGCTGCCGCCGTAGGCCGAGCCGATCAACTCGCGTACGCAGCAGGGCAGTCCGTGCCCGGCCCGATCTCCAGCACCCGGCTGCCGGGCCCGATGCCCGCCCGCCCCGCCGGTGCGGACGCCAAGGACCGCGCACAACGGGGCCGGGCCCGCTCGTACAACGCGGCGTCCTCGTCGGACGTGTCCCGCAGCATGGCCCGCCGGCTCCTTCCGGTCCGTGATTCCACCCAGGGCGCAACGCCGGTCCCTTCCCCGTGCGCCCGGGATCCCTAGGCTGGTCGGATGAGCAGCCGCCCAGCCGACGACGCCCTAGTGATCCCCCTGCGCCGGGAGACCGGCCGCGCCGAGACCCCGGCTCCGGTGTCGGCACCGGCACCGGTGTCCAGGGAACCCCTGTGGCGCGACCTGGTCGGTGACGTGCTGCGCCGGGAGCGCCGGGCGCAGCAGCGCACGCTCAAGGACGTCGCCGACGCGGCCAGGATCTCCCTGCCGTACCTCTCGGAGATCGAGCGCGGCCGCAAGGAAGCCTCCTCCGAGGTGCTCGCGGCGGCCGCCCAGGCCCTCGGACTGGGCCTCGGCGAGCTGCTGACCCGGGTGCACAGCGACCTGGTGACCCGGGTCCAGGGCAAGCTGACCGGGCAGCGCGCCGCGGGCCGGAACCCGTCGGCCGCGCCCGCCCGGGGGATGTGCCTGGCCGCCTGAGCGAAACCCGGCCCGCCCGCGTCATCCGGCGTCCCTCTCGCCCAGCAGGCGGAAGAACGCCCGGACGTCACCGGTCAGCAGGTCCGGCACCTCCATCGCGGCGAAGTGCCCGCCGCGGTCGAACTCCGTCCACCGCACGATGTTCTCGGTGCGCTCCGCCCTGTGCCGCAGTGGCAACTGGAGTTCCGCAGGGAACACGGCGAGCGCGGTGGGCGCCGTCGACGGCTCGGCCGGTGCGGCACGGCGCCCGGTGGCGTGCGCCCGCTCGTAGTAGATCCGGGCGGACGAACCGGCGGTTCGGGTCAGCCAGTACAGCATCACATCGGTGAGCATCAGGTCCCGGTCGACGGCATCCTCGGGAGTCTCCGCCGAGTCCGTCCACTCCCGGAACTTCTCCACGATCCAGGCGAGCTGCCCGACCGGCGAGTCGGTCAGCCCGTAGGCCACGGTGTGCGGCCGGGTCGACTGCACGATGCCGTACCCGGTGCCCTCCCGTGACCACTCGGCCCAGCGGCGCCACGAGCGCAGGGTGCGCTCCCGCTCCCCGGGGTCGAGCGCCGCCAGTTCCTCGGCCGTCGGCTCGCTGGTCGCCTGGGCGCCCGGCAGCAGGGTGAGGTGCACGCCGATGACCCGGTCGGGGTGGGCCCGGCCCAGCTCACGGGAGACGGCCGCACCCCAGTCACCGCCCTGCACCCCGAAACGGGGATAGCCGAGCCGGTCCATCAGCTCGGCCCAGGCGTCCGCGATCCGACCGGGCTCCCAGCCGGGCTGCTCGGTGGGCCCGGACAGCCCGAAGCCGGGGAGGCTCGGCAGCACCAGGTGGAAGGCGTCGGCCGGATCCCCGCCGTGCGCGGCCGGGTCGGTGAGCGGACCCACGACATCGAGGAACTCGACGATCGAACCCGGCCAGCCATGAGTCATGATCAGCGGCGTGGCGTCCGGTTCGGGGGAGCGGACGTGCGCGAAGTGGATGTTCGCCCCGTCGATGGTGGTGGTGAACTGCGGCAGCTCGTTGAGCCGCGCCTCGGCCGCGCGCCAGTCGTAGCTGCCGCGCCAGTAGCCCGCGAGCTCCCGCAGGTAGTCCGCCGGCACCCCGTACGCCCAGCCCGCTCCGGGCAGCTCCTCGGGCCAGCGGGTGCGGTCGAGCCGGTCGTACAGATCGTCGAGGTCGCTCTGCGGGATCGTGAGTCGGAAAGGACGGATGCTCTCGCCGGGCGAAGGTGTCATGAGCCGGATGCTAAGCGCTCGGCCGGTCGGCGGGGCGTCTCACCGTTGTTCGTCCGCCGCGGCATCGTGGCTGGTCACGGGCCTTTTACGGGTGCTGCCGGAACGTGCCGGATTTCGCCCGACCTGCTCAGCGCCGCCCCCGCGGCGGTCCCCGGCGGACCGTTCCGGCCGACCGGCGATGAGTTTCCGGCCGTGCGCCGGTCGGTACTGGCGACAGCGCTCCACGCTCCGGGAGGTACCGATGACCGCCGACGGATTCACCACCTGCCTCTGGCTCGACGGGCAGGCCGAGGAAGCCGCCCATTACTACGTCTCGATCTTCAAGAACTCCAGGATCGGGCGGATCGCCCGCTACAACGAGGCGGGCCCGGGCCAGGCCGGCTCCGTGCTCAGCGTCGAGTTCACGGCGAACGGCCAGAAGTTCATGGCGCTGAACGGTGGCCCGCAGTTCACCTTCACCGAGGCGATCTCCTTCCAGATCCTCTGCGCGGACCAGGAAGAGGTCGACCACCACTGGACCAGGCTGACCGAGAACGGCGGCACGCCCGGCCCCTGCGGCTGGCTCAAGGACAAGTACGGCGTCTCCTGGCAGGTCGTCCCGGACGGGCTCATCGACCTGCTCGGCGACGCCGACCCGGAGAAGGCGGCCCGCACCACCCGGGCCATGTACACGATGGGCAAACTCGACATCGCCGCGCTGCGGAAGGCGTACGCGGGCGAATAGCCGCCCCGGCGGTCCCATGACCGCCCCTGCGACCCGTGCCCGGTCCACAACGGCCTGCGCGTTCGCCCGAGCGGGGCGCCGCGGGATGCCGGGGGAGTGGACCGGGCACGGCTCATCTCTGACGGACCGGAGCCGGGCGTCAGACCCGGTCGGCCACGATGAGCAGGTACTGGAAGCTGCCGTTGCGGTACGCGGACAGGAACGAGTCCTCGATGCCCGTGACCAGATGGTCGGCCTGCTTGCGCAGCTCCCAGTAGGGGATCGTGGTCGCGGTGAGGTCCTGCACATGCACCGGCACCAGCCGGTTCGCCGCCATCGCCCGGAAGTACGCCGACCTCGGGTGGATGTCGCAGATGTAGTGGGCGTTGATCAGCGACACCTCCCGCGACGCCCGTCCGTACGTGTCGTTGTAGCAGCCGGTGACCACCACATAGCGTCCGCCGCGGCGCAACAGCCGGGCGTGCTCGGCGAACAGCAGGTCCAGCTCGACGTACATGGTCGACTCGTTGTTCCAGGAGGCCGCGTAGCCGCCCCGCTCGAAGCCGGTGTCGAGCATGTTGCGGTGGTGGTAGCGCACCTTGTCGGCGATGCCCCGCTTGCGGGCCTGCTCGTTGGCGAAGTCCGCCTGCTTGGCGGAGATCGTGACACCGTCCGCGTGGCAGCCGTACCGCAGGTTGGCCACGACGCTGCCGCCGCCCCGCCCGCAGCCGGCGTCGAAGACCCGGTCGGCGGAGGTCAGCGGGCCGAGATGGGAGGCCAGCAGTTCGGCCTGGGCATGCTCCAGGCGGTGCAGTTCGCCGGTGATCCGCTCCCGGCGCAGCTCGGGATCGGGCTCGTCGAGCACCGTCCAGTCGGCCTCACCCACGCCGTAATGATGGTGGTACAGGTCGTCGATCTTTCCCAGTTCGAGGTTGACCGGGTTTTCCTCGGCGTTCCAGTAATCCGCGACGCGGTTCTGGTACGTGGACTGGGTCGGCACCGGTGCGGTCGTGGTACGGGCGACGGGGGCGGTGGTCAACGGTGACTCCTCGTGGCGCATCTGGACGGTGGTTCGGAAAGCCTGCGACTGCCTGCGGCAGCGATTACCAGTAATCGGGCAGGTGGTAGCGGTGGGAGTTGGTGGCGTGCCACTCGTGGTTGCCGGACACCCAGGCGGCGAGGCCCTCGGCGTACCGTGCGACCAGCGGCGATGTGGCGGAGAGCAGGGCGGACTCCTCCTCGAAGGCCGTCATGATCCGGTTGTGGATCTCGACGGACTCCAGATAGGCGGCCTTCAGCCCGCACCGCTCGTTCGCGGCGACGACCTGGGGCAGATTGAGGTGGGTGGGGTCGCTGGCCAGCTCCTTGGTGAAGGAGTACAGGTCATTGACGATGGTGGTGGCGTTGCAGGCCAGCGCGGTGATCCGCTGGATCTCCGGGCGGGCGTAGACCGGTTCGGGCAGCTCGTAGCCGTCCACGGCGTCGACGATCGACAGACACGGACGGAAGTTGTTGAACTGCCGCATCACCAGGTACTCCCAGACCCGCGGCGCGTACCGGGTCTCCGCCCAGGCGGCCTCGGCGAGATAGCCCAGGTGCAGCCGGGCGATGTCGTGCACGAACCGGTCGGTCTGGCTGGGGGTGGCGAGGTCCGCGAAGTCCTTGAGCGCGAAGTGGTACGAACGCAGCGGCCCGTCCGCCCGCATGCCCTCGCGCCATTCCTTCTCCAGCTCGGGGACACCGTGGTAGGGATCGAGCGCGGACTGAGCCAGGATCAGCCGGCCGCCCAGACCGGTGCGCGCTCCGCCGCGGCCCTCGTCCTCCTCGCAGTAGCAGGAGTCGACGACGTTCTCCGCGAGCAGCAGCTTGCCCGCGGCGGTCAGCCGGTCCAGGTCGGCCGCCCCCGGATGCTGGAGCGCAACGGCCCGGCCGAACTGGAAGCCGGTGAAGTCGCCCTGCCAGGCGGCCGGGAACAGATCGAGTGCACGCGCCCACGCTTCCAGTCTGCGGTCGACCTCGGCGGCCTTCTCCGGGTCGGCGGGCACGGCCGGCCGGTACCGCAGCCCGGGGATCGCGCCGGTGCGGCGGGCGGACAGCGTGCGCGCGATGTTCGGCGGTCCGGGCAGCGTGAGGGAGGTGGGTGATGTGGTCATGGGAGGCTCCACGCCGTCATTCGGCACTCCGGCCGATCTGCACGTTTTCGAGGATGCCCGCCGCGTCGGGCACCAGGATGGCCAGTGAGTAGTACGCGGTCACGAGGTAGTTGATGATCGCGGCGGTGTCGATGCCCAGGAAGCGGACGTTCAGACCCGGCTGGTACTCCTCCGGGATGCCGGTCTGGTAGAGGCCGACGACACCCTGGTCGGCCTCACCGGTGCGCAGCGCGATGATGCTGCTGGTGTGCTCCGGGCCGACCGGGATCTTGCCGCACGGGAAGAGGGGGACCCCGCGCCAGGCGGGGACCTCGTGCCCGTCCACGCTCGCGGTGCCCGGTACCAGGCCGCGCCGGTTGCACTGCCGGAAGAACGCCGCGATCGCCTTCGGATGGGCCAGCAGCAACTTGGTCCCGCGGCGCATCGACAGCAGCTCGTCGAGGTCGTCCGGGGTCGGCGGACCGGTGAAGGTGCTGATGCGCTGGGCGTAGTCGACGTTGTGCAGCAGCCCGAACTCCCGGTTGTTGACCAGCTCCCACTCCTGGCGCTCCCGGATCTCCTCGACGGTCAGACGCAACTGCTGCCGGGTCTGGTCCATCGGATCGTTGTAGAGGTCGGCGACCCTGGTGTGCACCCGCAGCACGGTCTGCGTCAACGACAACTCGTATTCGCGCGGGGCGAGTTCGTAGTCGACGAAGCCACCGGGCAGCGTCGGCTCGCCCACGTGGCCCGCCTGCACGGGGACGTCCGCCTCGCCCTTGCGGTTCACGGGTTTGCGCTGCCGCTCCACGTACGCCCGCAGATGCGCTCCGAGGGACGGCGCCCGCTCGGTGATCTCCTCCACCACGGCCCAGGGCAGCGCCAGCACCACGCCTGCGGTCTCCGCCCGCACCGAGGTCGGCCACAGCGGGTCGGGCCGGCCCACCGCCTCGTCGCCCATCTGGTCGCCGTCCGTGACGACCCCGACGACCTCCTCCTCGCCGTACTTGCCGGCGGTGAAGCGGGTGAACCGGCCGTGGACGACCAGATAGGCATCCGTGACCGGCTGCCCGGCCTCGAACAGCAGTTGCCCGGCGCGCACCGCACGGGTCTCGAACCGGGCGGCCAGTTCCCGCAGCACCTCGGCGTCGGAATAGCCGCGCAGGACCGGCAGTTCGGTCAGCGTCTCGGGGATCACCCGGATGTCGTCGGCGCCGTTCTGCTCGAAGTGCACCCGTCCGCGGCCGGTGCGCAGCTGGAGCCGGCGGTTGACCCGGTAGGTGCCGCCCTTCACGTCCACCCACGGCAGCCTCCTCAGCAGCCACCGGGAGGTGATGGCCTGCATCTGGGGCTCGGACTTGGTGGTCGTGGCGAGCCGGCGGGCCGCCCGGGTGCCGAGGCTGGTGAGCTCCCGCCCGGCCGAAAGGGCCTGGGCGGGCTCGTCTATCTCGGAGCCGGTGGCGCTGTCCGGTGTGGACACTTTCCCTCCCGCTGGGTGAACAGGGGTGACCGGATCGGTCGGTGGTGTGCGAGGTGGCGGTGTGCTTGGTCAAGCCAAACAGCTGGGGCAGCCGCCCGGGATGGCGCGAAAGGGGCGGGTTCGGGCCGTGGATGCGCAAACCCAGGGCTTGTGGCACACGGCGCGCGGATGATCTCACCGCGCGCCTCCCGGCTGCCTCCGCACTCGGTGACAAGGCCGCGTTTGATCTCGGGGGAGAACGCCGACCTCGGCAAAGGCCGCTGAGGTCACGGAGGTTCGCCGACCTCAGGAGAGGTCGTTGATCAGCACCGCCGCGCCGTCGAAGCGACCGGCCTTGAGATCCCTGAGCGCCTGCGGGGCCCGCGACAGCGGATAGCCGTGCGTCGTCGCACGGACACCGTGCCGCGCGGCCAGCTCCAGGAACGCCCGGCCGTCCGCACGGGTGTTGGAGGTGACGCTGCGCAGTTCCTTCTCGTAGAACAGATCGGTCTCGTAGTGCAGCGGCGGCACGTCGCTGAGGTGGATGCCCGCGACCGACAGCACCCCGCCCCGGTCCAACGCCCGCAGGGCGACCGGCACCAGATCGCCGACCGGAGCGAACAGCACCGCGCCGTCCAGGGGCTCGGGCGGCGCCTCGTACGCGTCGCGCGCCGAGACCGCGCCCAGTTCCAGGGCGAGCCGCCGGGCCTCTGCACCACGGGTGAGGACGTGCACCCGGGCGCCCTCGGCGAGCGCCACCTGCGCGCACAGATGGGCGCTGCCCCCGAAGCCGTACAGCCCGAGCCGGCCGCCCGGCGGCAGCGAGGCCCGCCGCAGCGCGCGGTAGCCGATGATCCCGGCGCACAGCAGCGGCGCCGACGCCACGTCGTCCACGGCGCCCGGCAGCCGGTAGGCGAACGCGGCCGGCACGGTCGTGTACTCCGCGTATCCGCCGTCGGCGTCCCAGCCGGTGTACTCCGATCGCGGGCACAGGTTCTCCGCGCCCCGCCGGCAGTAGGCGCAGGTGCCGTCGGTGCGCCGCAGCCAGGCCACACCGACCCGGTCGCCCTCGGCGAAGCCCTCGACGGCCCGGCCCGCCCCGGCGACCACGCCGACCACCTCGTGCCCGGGAGTCACTCCGGGCCGGTGGACCGGCAGGTCCCCCTCGGTGACGTGCAGATCGGTCCGGCACACCCCGCAGGCGCGTACCCGCACCAGCAGCTCGTCGTCCCCGGGGACCGGTACCGGACGCTCCACGAGCCGGAGGGGTTCCCCCTCCACCGGACCCGGAGTGGCCACCGACCAGGCCCGCATGGTCCCTGTCGCCGTCGAGTCCGTCATGCCGTGCCCCGTCCCGTCGCAGCCGCCGTACCCGCCCGCCGCCTCCAGTCTCGACCAGGTCCACCGCTTCGGCGCGCGGGTGGCGGCCGGGCTGGCTAGCGTGAGGATCCGGAGAGTCCGACGCACGGGAGGGCCGGACCATGGCCGCACCACCTGAGGGAACTCCATGCTGGGCCGACGCGATGTTCGACGACGCCGAAGGAGCCAGGACCTTCTACGGCGACGTCCTCGGCTGGACCTTCGGCGAGGCGTCCGCGGAGCACGGCGACTACGCGCAGGCCTATGCGGGCGGCCGGGCGGTGGCGGCCGTCGTACCGTCCAGGTCCGGTCAGGAGGGCCCCTCCCAGTGGTGCCTGTACTTCGCCTCGTCCGATGCCGCGGCGACCGCGGCGAGGATCCGGGACAACGGCGGCGAGATCCTGATGGAGCCGATGCAGGTCGGCGAGTTCGGCACCATGTGCCTGGCCCGCGAGCCCGGCGGCGCCCTGTTCGGCGTGTGGCAGCCGGGCAGCCATCAGGGCTTTGAGGCCGTCGCGGCACCCGGCGCCTACAGCTGGGCCGAGGTCTTCACCCGGGAGCCCGAGCGGACGGACGCGTTCTTCTCGGCGGTCTTCGGGTACCGGGCCAAGCAGGTCGCGGATGATGCCGTCGACTTCCGGCTGTTCGACCTGGGCGGCGACCCCGTCCTGGGCCGGATGAGGATGACCGACGACTTCCCGCCCGAGGTGCCCTCGTACGTGAACGTCTACTTCGGGGTAGCCGACTGCGACGAGGCCGTGGCCAAGGCCGCCAAGCTCGGCGGCGTCCTCCACTTCGGCCCGATGACCAGCCCGTTCGGGCGGTTCGCGGCGCTCAGCGATCCACAGGGCGCGCAGTTCTCGGTGATCGACACCACGACGACGGCGGGCGAGATGCCCCGGGCCGAGGACGTCTGACCGGGCCCGGACGGCCGGCCTGCACGGCCATGGCATGATCGTGCCCATGGGTGAACGTGTGGTGGCCGCGTGCGACGGGGCTTCGAAAGGAAACCCCGGCCCGGCCGGCTGGGCCTGGGTGGTGTCCGACACGGCGGAGGCACCGGACCGCTGGGCGGCCGGCCCGCTCGGCAGGACCACCAACAACGTCGCCGAACTGACCGCTCTGGAGCGCCTGCTGGTGGCGACCGACCCCGGGGTGCCGCTGGAGGTCCGGATGGACTCGCAGTACGCGATGAAGGCCGTCACCGCCTGGCTGCCCGGCTGGAAGCGCAACGGCTGGCGGACGTCCGCCGGCAAGCCCGTCGCCAACCAGGACCTGGTGGTCCGCATCGACGAGCTGCTCGAAGGCCGCTCCGTCGAGTTCCGGTACGTCCCCGCCCACCAGGTCGACGGCGACCCGCTGAACGACTTCGCCGACCGCGCGGCCAGCCAGGCGGCCTCCGCCCAGGAGTCCGCGGGCAGTGCCCTCGGCTCGCCGGAGCCACCGCCGTCGTCCGGCGCCCCGACCTCCTCCGGCGCCAAGCGGGGGCCCGCCCGCCGGGCGGCCGGCGGTTCCTCGTCCCGCACCCTCAAGGCCAAGTTCCCCGGCCGCTGCGTGTGTGGCCGCGCCTACGCGGCCGGCGAGCCCATCGCCAAGAACGCCCAGGGCTGGGGCCATCCGGAGTGCCGTACCGCGGACGTCTGACCGGACGTCCGGGCGGCACCCGCCCGGCACCCCTACGGCCGGCCGCCCGGCCCTTCGCCCCGCTGCCGTGCCGGTCACCCGTCGTACCGCCCGGCTCCGTCGGGGCGTCGATACCCGTCCGCGTCCCGCCCCCTCCTCGTCGGCGTTCCACCCTGGGCCCGCCCGGGTTACGCCCTGCCCGTCCGCGTCGGCCCCTTCTGGCCGGGCCGGTCGGGCTCGTCGTCCGCCGTGGCACCCGCCCCGCCCCCGCTGGGCGGGTGCCACGGCGTCAGGCATCGACGGCGTCTCCCCGGCCAGAGGCGGACGTCCACGGCACGACCGAGGACGACGGCGGGCCGAACCGCCGTCCACCCCACCCCGCACTGCTACTCTGCGTTTTCGATCGATCACGTCGAGTGACTGCATGACTACCAGGGGTGTGCCGTGAAGGTCGTCTGTGTCGGAGGCGGGCCCGCCGGCCTGTATCTCGCGATCCTGCTCAAGCGACAGGACCCGTCGCACGACGTCACCGTCCATGAACGCCGCCCCGAGGGCTCGACCTACGGCTGGGGCGTCACCTACTGGCGGGGACTGCTCGACCAGCTCGGCGCGCACGACCTGGAGTCGGCGCGCGCCGTCGAGGAGCACTCGGTCCGCTGGAGCGACGGGGTGGCCCACGTGCGCGGCCTCGCCGCCCGTCACCACGGCGACCAGGGCTTCGGCATCGGCCGCCACCGGCTCCTGGAGATCCTCGCCGCCCGCGCCCGCTCCCTCGGCGTACGGCTGGAGTTCGAGAGCACGATCGGCACCGCGCCGGCCGACGCCGACCTCGTCGTCGCCGCCGACGGCGTGCACAGCGCGCTGCGCGCCCGGCACGCGGACCACTTCGGCACCGAGTCCAGGGCCGGCCGCAACCACTACATCTGGCTCGGCACCTCCAGGGTCTTCGACGCCTTCACCTTCGCGTTCGTCGAGTCCGAGTATGGCTGGATCTGGTGCTACGGCTACGGCTACAGCGGCGAACGCAGCACCTGCGTCGTCGAATGCGCCCCCGAGACCTTCGCCGGGCTCGGCCTGGACCGGCTGCCCGAGGCAGACGGCCTCGCCCTGCTGGAGACGCTGTTCGCCCAGGTGCTGGACGGCCACCGGCTCATCGGCCGCGCCGCGGGTGACGGCGGCGCGCAGTGGCTGAACTTCCGTACGCTCACCAACCGCACCTGGTCCCGCGGCAACCTCGTGCTGCTCGGCGACGCCGCCCACACCACGCACTACTCCGTCGGCGCCGGGACCACCCTCGCCCTGGAGGACGCGATGGGTCTCGCGGCGGCCCTGCGCGCCCACGACACCCTCCCGCGGGCACTCGACGCCTACGAACGGCAGCGGAAGGCCGACCTGCTCGCCGTGCAGAGCGCGGCCCGCTACAGCGCCCAGTGGTACGAGAGCCTGCCCCGTTACATCCAGCTGCCCCCGCACCGCATGTTCGCCCTGCTCGGTCAGCGCCATTCGCCCCTGCTGCCGTACGTCCCGCCGCAGCTCTACTACGGCATCGACAAGGCGGCCGGCCGGCTGGAAGCGCTGCGCAGGCTCAAGCGATGGCTCGGACCGCGGGCCGCCAAGGCCCTGTACGCGCGCTCGTCGGACGGCCGCCAGTAGGGGCGGCAGGTTGGTGAACGGCCATTCACCCAGTAAGGTGAATGGCCGTTCACCAACCTTCGATCCTGCGTCCAGGAGTGCCGATGGATCAGCCCGTCCCGATATCCCAGCCGCCCGGCGCCCGCGCCGGAGCGGCGCGCGCGAGGGACCGGGCGACCGTCCCGGTGCTGGCCTTCGGCGGCATCCTGATGGCCGTCATGCAGACCGTGGTCGTGCCGTTGCTGCCCGACCTGCCCCGGCTCACCGGCGCGTCCCCCGGCACCGTCTCCTGGACGGTCACCGCCACCCTGCTGTCCGGCGCGGTCCTCACCCCGGTGCTCGGCCGGGCCGGCGACATGTACGGCAAGCGCCGGGTGCTGATCGGGGCGCTCACCCTGATGACCGCGGGTTCCGTGATGTGCGCCCTGTCCTCCGACATCTCCGTGCTCATCACCGCCCGGGCCCTCCAGGGCGCCGCCGCCTCCGTCGTCCCCGTGTCGATCAGCATCCTGCGGGACGAACTGCCGCCCGAACGCCGGGGTTCCGCGGTCGCCCTGATGAGTTCCACGGTCGGCATCGGCGCGGCCCTCGGCCTGCCGCTGGCCGCGCTCGTCGTGCAGTACGCCGACTGGCACACCATGTTCTGGCTGACCGCCGTCCTCGGCGCGCTCGGTGTGCTGCTCGCCTGGTGGGCGATCAAGGAGTCGCCCGTGCGGGAGCCGGGCCGGTTCGACGTGCTGGGCGCGTGCGGGCTCGCGGCCGGGCTGATGTGCCTGCTGCTGGGCGTGTCCCAGGGCGGGCAGTGGGGCTGGGGCAGCCCGCGGATCCTCGGGCTGTTCCTCGCGGCGGTGGCCGTCTTCGCCCTGTGGTGGTGGCACCAGCTGCGTGCCGAGCGGCCGCTGGTCGACCTGCGTCTGGTCAGCCGGCCGCGGGTCGGCCTGTCCCACGTCGCGGCCCTGCTGACCGGGTTCGCCTTCTACGCCAACACCCTCGTGACCGCCCAACTGGTCCAGGCCCCCGAGGCCACGGGGTACGGCCTCGGCCTGTCCATCGTCGCCACCGGGCTGTGCCTGCTGCCCGGCGGCATCACCATGCTGCTGTTCTCGCCCCTGTCGGCCCGCATCTCGGCGGCCCGCGGTCCGCGGATCACCCTCGCCCTCGGGGCCGCGGTCATCGCCTGCGGTTACGCCGTGCGCATCGCGGACAGCCGGGACCTCTGGATGATCATCGCGGGCGCCACGGTGGTCGCCACCGGTACCACCCTCGCCTACTCGGCCCTGCCCACCCTCATCCTGCGGGCCGTGCCGGCCGGGCAGACCGCGTCCGCCAACGGCGTCAACGTCCTGATGCGCACCATCGGCCAGGCGATCTCCAGCGCGGCCATCGCCGCGGTCCTCGTGCACCACAGCAGCCCGGTCGGCGGGGTCCCGGTGCCCACGCTGCACGGCTATCTGCTGGCGTTCGCGATGGCGGGCGCCGTCGCGCTGGTGGCCTGTGCGGCGGCCCTGGCCATTCCCGGGGGCGCGGCCCCGGACGACCCCCGGCCGGCCGACGGCACCCCCCGCGGCGCACGGGAGCGGGCGATGGAGGGAGCATGAACACCATGGCCTCCCGATCCGGCACCGATCCAGCCGCCCAGACCGGCCCCGACCCAGCCGCCCGGGCCGGTACCGCCGCGTCGGCCCCGGCGGGTACCGCCGCATCCGCCCGCCGGGACGCCGACGCGACCAAGGCGGCCATCCTGCGGGCGGCCCGCCACTTCCTGGCCCGGCGGCCGCACACCGACGTCACCCTGAAGGCCGTCGCCGAACGCGCCGGTGTCAGCCCGCCGTTGATCCTCAAGTACTTCGGCAGCAAGGACGCCCTGTTCGCCCGCGTGATGTCCTTCGACGCCGACGCGGCGGCCCTGCTGGACGCACCCTTGGAGCGGCTCGGTCCGCACATGGTCCGGTATGTCCTGGAGGGCCAGCGCCGCCGCGGCGCCGACCCGCTGGTGCGTATCGTCTTCGCGCCCCTGCACGGGGACCACGGCGCCGTGCTGCGGGAGAATTTCCGCGACCAGGTGACCACCCGCCTGGCCGGCCGGCTCCCCGGCCCCGACACGGGCCTGCGCGCCGAACTCGCCGTCGCCGCGCTCGTCGGCCTCGGCGTGATGTACGGCATCGCCCGCGGTTCGCACCTGCGCGACAGCGACATCGACACCGTCGTCGAATGCTACGGGCCCCTCGTCCAGGCGCAGTTGATCCCCGCGCCCTGACTTCCGCCGAGGCCCACGGGTGCGTCCGGAGCGGGCCGTTCCGGACGCACCGGCGGCGGATGACAGACTGACGGCATGGACGAACGCGTATTCGGCAGGTCGGGACAGCGGGCATCGGCCGTCGGTCTCGGCACCTGGCAGCTCGGCGCCGACTGGGGCGATGTGGACGACAAGGAGGCGCTCGCCGTGCTGGAGGCGGCGGCCGAGTCGGGAGTGACCTTCTTCGACACGGCCGACGTCTACGGCGACGGACGCAGTGAACAGACCATCGCCGCCTTCCTGCGCGGCAGGCCCGGCCTGGAGGTGCTGGTCGCCACGAAGATGGGCCGCCGGGTCGACCAGATCCCGGAGAACTACGTCCTCGGCAACTTCCGGGCCTGGAACGACCGGTCGCGGCGCAACCTCGGCGTCGACCGGATCGACCTGGTGCAGCTGCACTGCCCGCCGACGCCCGTGTACTCCTCGGACGAGGTGTTCGACGCCCTGGACACTCTGGTCGCCGAGGAGCGGATCGCCGCGTACGGCGTCAGCGTGGAGACCTGCGCGGAGGCGCTGACCGCCATCGCCCGGCCGGGCGTGGCGAGTGTGCAGATCATCCTCAACCCGTTCCGCATGAAGCCGCTCGGTGAGGTGCTGCCGGCAGCCCGGGACGCGGGCGTCGGCATCATCGCCCGGGTGCCGCTGGCCTCCGGCCTGCTGTCCGGCCGGTACACCAAGGACACGGTCTTCGCCGCCAACGACCACCGCACGTTCAACCGGCACGGCGAGGCGTTCGACCAGGGCGAGACCTTCTCCGGCGTCGACTACGACACCGGCGTCGAGGCCGCCGCCGAGTTCGCCGCCCTCGCCCCCGACGGTTGCACCCCGGCCCAGCTCGCCCTGCGCTGGGTCGTCGAGCAGCCGGGCGTGACCACCGTGATCCCCGGCGCCCGCAACCCCGCCCAGGCTCGCGCCAACGCGGCCGCCGCGGAACTCCCGCAGCCGCCCGCGAAGACCCTGGCCGCGATCCGGGAGCTGTACGACCGCCGGATCAAGGCCCAGGTGGAGGACCGCTGGTAGGGGGAGCCGCCGTTTGAACGCCCGGCCGGACGGTTACCCGCATCGCATGACGCAGGCGGGCGACCGGACAGGACGCGACGAGAGCGACGAGCAGCGGGCCGACCGGATGTGGAGCGAACTCATCCAGGAGGTCCGCGTCGCCCAGACGGGCGTCCAGATCCTGTTCGGCTTCCTGCTCACCGTCGTGTTCAGCGCGAAGTACGACGACCTGGCCGACGCCGACCAGGCCATCTACACCGTGACCGTCGTGCTCGGCGCCTGCGCGACCGGTGCCCTCATCGGACCGGTCTCCCTGCACCGCATCGTCGCCGGGCGCCGCGTGAAACCCCGCGCGGTGCGCTGGGCCTCCCGGCTGACCTTCGTCGGCCTGTTCCTGCTGCTGGCCACCATGACCGCCTCGCTGCTGCTGATCCTCAGGGTGGCCGCGAACGGCACGGCCGTGGTGTGGCTGGTGGCGGTGGTGGTGGCCTGGTACCTGGTGTGCTGGTACCTGCTGCCGCTGTGGGTGCGCCGCCGCCACACCACGCGCTGACCCGGGCGTCCCGGCCGGCCGGGCCCTGCTCGCGCACCGCCTGCCGGCCGGGGCCGAGTTCGCCGCGGGTGACGCCCCCCTGTGCGCCGGATCACGGTGCCGGGACATCCGTCACCGCAGCGCGAACCGCTCCGTGAGACCCATGAGGTCCCGTGGCGTCATGTTGCCGCCGCACACCACCAGTCCGAGCCGGGCGCTCCCGCCCACCCGTTCCAGCACCCGGCGGGCCGCGGGCAGCAGACAGCCGGCGGCCGGCTCCGCCCACACCTTGGCGTGCTCGGCGAGGTCGAGACAGCCCTCGACGGCCTCCCGGTCGGACACCACGAGGACCTCCTCGACCAGGGCCGAGACATGGTCGTACGTCAACTGCGACACCGACGGGGCGCTGAGCGTCGTGACGACCGAGGACAGCTCGACCGGCACCGGCCCGCCCGCGGCCAGGGCCTCCGACATCGCCTGGGCGCCCGCCGTCTCCACACCCCAGACCCGTACGTCCGGCCGACGGGCGCGCAGCGCCGCCGCCACCCCGGAGATCAGACCGCCGCCGCCGACACTGACCAGGACGTCGGTCAGTTCGTCGGCGTCGTCCGCGAACTCCAGCCCGACGGTGCCCTGCGCGGCGATCACGACGGGGTCGTCGAACGGGTGGACCAGCGTCAGCCCCTCGTCCCGCAACTGGTTCACCAGCGCGAACGCGCTGTCCATGCCGTCGGTCAGCCGCACCGCCGCCCCGGCCTCCCGGGCGATCTCGATCGAGCGCGCGGGCGCCGTCCGAGGCATGACGACGGTCGCCTTCACGTCGAGGGCGCCGGCCATGACCGCGAGGGCGACCCCGTGGTTGCCGCCGCTGACCGCGACCGCTCCGGCCGCGCGCTCGGCCTCGCTCAGCGTGAGCAGCTTCGCCGTGGCGCCGCGCGCCTTGAACGACCCGGTGCGCTGGAGCAGTTCGAGTTTCGCGGTGACCGGGACGCCGAGCAGCGCGGACAGGCCGGGACTCGGCACCGTAGGGGTGCGTACGACATGTCCGGCGATGCTGCGCGCCGCGGCCTGGACGTCCGAGATGCCGATCAAGGCTCTCATCCTCTCCGGCACGGTGTCAGGGCGGGGACCGCGCCGGTCCTGACCCTGACCCGGGGACCCCGTGAAGGTCAACTCCTCCACCCGGGCGCGGTCCGGGGCCGCCGGGAAACGCGTCGGACAGCGCGGCGCCGCACTGCCCCGGAGCGACGCCCCGGGCCGGTGCGCGGCCCGGGGCATCGTCTTTCCCCGGATCAGGACGCCGGTCCGGCCGAGGGGACGCAGGTGCGGTACGGACCGCGCCACGGACGTGTCAGTGCTGCTGCGGCCGCTGCGGGGTCGCCTCGCTCGGGCGCACCACGACGTACCCCTCACCTTGCAGCATCAGCTGCACCGCCTCGCCGGAACCGCCGCGCAGCATCGAGCCGATGGACTGCGACCGGTGCAGCGAGGTCTGCAGCCGGGTGGTCCAGCCGACCACCGCGTCCGTGTCGACGTACACGGGGTACTGTGCCGATACCGGGATCACCAGCGGCGTGCCGTCGCAGACCAGGCCGAGCCCGCCGTGCCCGCTGAAGACGCTGTTGAACAGTCCGCCACCGGCGATGCCCGAGCCCTTGACGGTCTTGATCTCGTACGAGAGCGAGGCGTCGAAGCACAGCACGTTCCGGCCGCTGACGGTGAACTGGTCCCCGGGCTCGACCTCGACGATGAAGCAGTTCTGCGCCTCGTGCGCGAACCACGCCTCACCCCGGCCGCGCACCGCCATCAGAGGCAGGCCCTCACCGGTGACCGCACGCTTGAGCATGCCGCCCACGCCCTGGCCCTTGCGTTCGAACTGGAGATTGCCGCGGAAAGCGATCATCGCGCCCTGACGGGCGAACATCTCGCCGTCGACCGCGTACTTGATGCATTTGGCATTTTCGATGGACATACCGGGTGCGACGGCCGGCTGCACCATGTGCTCACTGGAAAAGAGGTAACCCTTCATGCGGGCATGGTGTCCCGGAGGGCGTCGTTCCGCCAAGATCGCGGAGTACGGTTCCGGTCCGGCGGTCAGGCGCCGAAGAGCTGGGTCCAGTACGTGCCCGTCCGGCCGCCCCCGGCGAAACCCACGCCGATGTGGGTGAAGTCCGGCTTCAGGATGTTGGCGCGGTGGCCCGGACTGTTCATCCAGCCCGTCACCACCTCGGCGGCGGAGCGCTGGCCGCAGGCGATGTTCTCACCGATCGTGCGCCGCCGGGAACCCGCGGCGGCGGCCCTGTCCCAGGGTTGTGAGCCCTCGGGCGAGGTGTGCGAGTAGAAGTCCCGGGCCACCATGTCCGCGCTGTGCGCCTGTGCGGCGGCCGTCAGTTGCGGATCCACGGCGAGCGGCGTCAGCCGCGCCCGCCGCCGCTCCCGGTTGGTCAGCTCGACCACATCGGCGCAGGTGCGCGCCAGCGCGCCGGGGGTGAGGGGGACGGCCCACAACGCCGTCCAGTAGACGTCGCCCGTGCGCGGCCCGGTGGCGTACGCCAGTCCGGTGTGCGTGAAGGCGGGATCCTGGAGGGTGCGCCGGGCCTGCTCGGTGCGCAGACAGTACGCCACGAACTCGGCGGGCGTGCGCGGTCCTGAGACCAGGTGTTCGCCGACGGTGACGTAGGCGAATCCGGTCGCGGTGATCCGCTGGTGGAGCGCGGTGCCGTCCGGGCTCTCGGTGGCGAGACGGCCGCCGGCGGCCAGCGCGGCCACATGGGCCCGCGCGGCGGCGACCAGCCGGGCGTCGAGGACGACCAGCGGTGAACCGGCCTCGGCGCGGGCCGGGTTGACGAGAGTGAGGAAGCCCTCGGGATCGGGCGCGGGGGAGTTTGCCGAACCGGGCGTGGTGGCGGCACCCGGCCCGGTGGCGGGGGAGGCGACGAGGCGGGACGGGGCGGAGGAGGCGGCGGCGCGGGGGCCGGGGACGGGCGCCGACGTGGCTGTGGGCTCGTCCACGACGTCGACCCCGAAGTCCCGGGCGAGTCCGGCCAGTCCGTCCGCGTATCCCTGGCCTATGGCCCTGAGCTTCCAGGCGGCGCCCCGGCGGTACAGCTCGGCGAGCAGCAGCACGGTCTCGGGGCCGGGGCGCGGCGGGGCGAACCGGGCCACCGCCCGGCCCCGCTCGTCATCTACCTGGAGCACGGGCGCGGGCAGCCGGCCGAGCGGGGTGCCGGGCTCGGCCGGGCTGACGGCCACGGTGACCCGGACCGCGCCCGCGCGCAGCCCGGCCGGATCGACGCTCAGCGTGTCGCCGCGCAGCCGGACGCCGGGGGCGGCCGGCTGGTTGTAGAACACGAAGTCGGCGTCGCCCGCGACCTTTCCGCTCTCCCCGGTGACGATCGCGGACACGTCGAAGGGACCGGGCACCCGCAGGTTCAGCGGGCCGCCCGGCAGGGGCAGATTGCCCCCGGGAACCAGCTCGCTCATCGTGCCGCCCAGGAGAGGTGGTGGTTCGGGCCCGGGTGGGCCTTCCGTGCAACGCCCGGGCGGCACGCGATGGTTCCCGCGGTCCACTCAGTGGCGGATCACCGACGGGGCGATGTCCTCGGTGCGTGCGACGGCCGTCATGGCCCGCTTCCGGTCCGTCCGCCGCTTCCCGCAGAACGCCGACTCCAGCGTGCCCGCCATCGTGTTGAGCACCTTCACGTTGTTGGAGGTGTTGGCCAGCGCCGTGACGCTGCGCCGGCCGTCCCCGCTGGTGAAGGCGTAGGTGTAGTAGCCCTGGACGACGCCCGTGTGGCCCTGCACCGAGACGCCGCAGGACAGGGTGCGGCGGCGCAGCCCGAGGCCGTACGCCGTCGTGCTGTCCACCTTCGTGAACCGTTCCATCTCCGCCAGCGCCGCGGCCGAGGTCAGCTTGGCGTCGGCGAGCGCGGAGAGGAAGGTGTTGAGGTCCCGGGTGCTGGAGATGACGGCGCCGGCGCTCTGCGCCCAGGAGACCGTCTGCTCGGTCGAGTCGACCAGCGCCTCTCCGGGCGTGTCCGGGGTGAGGTAGCCGCGCGCGTACCGGCCCTGGATCTTGACGTCGGGGTGCACGTACGAGGTGTCGTGCAGCTTCAGCGGCTTGAAGATGCGGTTCTCGTACTCGGAGCGCACGGAGTGCCCGGTGATCTTCTCGATCAGCATCCCGGCCACCACGAAGTTGGTGTTCGAGTAGGCGTAGGCGGCGCCGGGCGTGTTGGTGCGCGGCTTCTTCAGCGAGAGGTCGACCAGCTGGCGGTAGGAGTAGACCTTGTTGCGCACCGTCTCGAAACCGGAGACGGTCTTGGCGAACATGTCGTTGGTGTAGTCGTACAGGCCGCTGCGGTGGCTCAGCACGTGCCGCACGGTGATCCGGTCGTCGGGCAGCAGACCGGGCAGATACCGGTTGACGGGAGCGTCCAGGCTGAGCTTGCGCTCGTCCGCCAACTGCAGCAGGACGACGGCCGAGAAGACCTTGGTGACACTGCCGACGCGGAAGCGGTCGGCGGTGCCGATGGCCCGCCGGGTGCCCTGGTCGGCGAAGCCCCGCGCCGCCGTGTACACGCTTCCGCGGTCGTCGATCCGGGCCATGGCACCGGGCGCGCCCTGCGCCACCGCCGAGCGCAGCACGTCGCGCAGTCCCGCGGTGTCCGGTGCCGGCAGCGCGCTCGGCGCCTCGTCGCCGGCCCGGCCGGGCGTGGCCTGGGCCGGCATCGCGAGCAGCGAGAGCGCGAGCGTTCCGAGCACCGCTCCCCTGCCCACCGTTCCTGAGATCATCCGGTCTTCACTCCCATGTCCATTGATTCGGGGCGAAATGTTCCGTATGGGGCGAGGCAACCTTCTCGCACGCCGTCAGATCTCCGCGGCTGACACACAGTTGGGGCGCGGCCGATCACCCGGTGGCGCGGTCACGCAGGGCCGCCGAGGCGTCGGGCGCGGTCCGGAATCCGGGCCAACTGCCCGTTCGACAACTGCTGTTTCATTTATTGACAGTAGAAAATAACGGTCATAGGTTCCCGGCCATGCGCTCGACCTCACCCCCCGAGTCGTTCCCGGCGCACATCACGGCCGCCTCACGGATCGCCGCGACGCTCCTGTCCCACGGTCCCCTCCCCGGACCGTCCGCCGCGATCCGGTCGTTCACCACAGCACCTTCCACCCATGGACCGGGCAAGGGCTGAGCCGCCCCGACCCCGAACACACAGGAGGTACGACCCGTGCGGTCCCCCTCGTACACCGCCCCGCCCGCGCGCGGGCACAGAGCCGCCGCCGTCCCGGCCGCCGCCGCGCGCCTGGCCGACGCCGTTCCGGAGGCACCCGTCGTTCCGGAGCCAATCGTCGATCGGGAAGCACCCGCCCACCCCGTGGCACCCGCCGTTCCGGAGGCACCCGCCGGGACGGCCACCGCCCCGGCCATGGAGAGCGCGGTGGCCCCGGTCACCCTCGAAGGGATCACCCGGTGACCGGGCGACTCGCCCACGTCTGCCGCGCCGTCGTCGTCATCCTCGTGATCGCCGTCGGCCAGACCGCGCTCGCCCACGCGAGCGACGCCCCCCAGACCGCCGTCGGCCGGACGGCCGGCGCCGACCCGGACTCCGTCGTGATCTGGGCGGCGAGCGCCGACCGGATCGGCGACGCCGTCGCCGACCGCGGCTACCGGCTGATCGTGCACACCAGTGCCGGCGGTACCGGGACGCGGATCCGGCTGTCCAACGTCTTCGGGGACCGTCCGGTGACGTTCGACGGCGTCCACGCCGGGATCCGGGCCGAGGGCGCCGCACTCAAGAAGGGCAGCAACAAGCGACTGACCTTCGACGGTGCCCGCACGGTCACCGTGCCCGCGGGCGCCGCCGTGTGGAGCGACCCGCTGCCCGGCACCCTGCCCGCCGCGACCGATCTGGTGGTGAGCCTGCACAGCCCGGACGCGGCGGGCCCGGTCACCGGCCACGGCATGGCGATGCAGACGTCGTACCTCAGCGACGGCGACCACACCGCCGAGGACTCCGCCGCCAACTGGTCCGCCACGACCGGCTCCTGGGCCTATCTCGACGCCGTCTCCGTACGGCCGGGGAACACCGCCACCGGGGCCGTGGCGGCGCTCGGCGACTCCATCACCGACGGCTGGGCGTCCACCGGCGACACCAACCGCCGCTGGCCCGACTACCTCGCCCGGCGCCTCGCGACCGCGCAGTCCACGGTCAAGGGCGTTGCCAACGAGGGGATCTCCGGCAACAAGGTCCTCGCGGACGGCGCCGGACAGAGCGCCCTGAACCGGCTCGACCGGGACGTCCTGTCGCTGCCCGGGGTCCGCACCGTCTTCCTCTTCGAAGGCGTCAACGACATCAAGGCGCACACCGGCGTCACGGCCGAGGACCTGATCGCCGGATACCGCGAGATCGCCGACCGGGCGCACGCCGCCGGCAAGTGCGTCGTCGGCGCGACCGTCGGCCCGTTCAAGGGCTGGCCCGAGTGGGACCCGGACGCCGAGGCCGTACGCCAGGAGGCGAACGCGTTCATCAGGACCAGCGGGCTGTTCGACGCCGTCACCGACTTCGACCGCGTCCTGCGCAGCCCGTACGACCCCGAGCGGATGCTGCCCTTCCTCGACGCCGGTGACCACCTCCACCCAGGCGACAAGGGCATGCAGGCCATGGCCGACGCCGTCGACCTGGACACGCTCGACTGCTCCCGCACGCCCGGCACCCGGTGACCCCCCCCCACAGTGAAGGAGTCGCACCAGTGAACCGACGTCAGTTACTCACCGGCGGGACCGCGCTCGCGGCCACCGCGACGATCCTGTCCGCCGCGCCCGCCTCCGCCGCGCCCCCGGCCCTGCCCCGCAGAGCGGAGGTGGTCGCCGTCCTGCGCCGGGTCGCCGACCACTGGATCGGCGCCCACCAGGACCCCGGCGACAACGGCTGGGCCAACGCCACCTTCTTCAGCGGTCTGCTCGCCCTGTACCGCCTCGCCGGCGAGCCCCGCCACCTCGCCTACGCGAAGGCATGGGCCGAGAAACACGACTACGCGCTCAACGGCGGCGTCACCACCCGTCACGCCGACAACCACAACGCCGGGCAGACCTACCTCGACCTGTACGAGATCGAGCCGGACGCGCACAAGATCGCCGCCATCGAGGAGTCCCTGCACCGGATGGTGTACACCGACCAGCCGGACAAGAACGACGACTGGTGGTGGGACGACGCCCTGCACATGGCGATGCCCCCGTTCGCCCGGATCGGTGCCCTGCGCGGCGACCGGCGGTACTGGGACAAGCTGTACGCCCTCTACAACCACACCAAGCGAACAGAGGGCGGGCCCGGACTCCACGACGACGCCACCGGGCTCTGGTACCGCGACAAGCGGTTCCTGCCCGGCGGGATCGTCTCGCCGAGTGGCCGGCCGGTCGTCTGGTCGCGCGGCAACGGCTGGGTGGCCGGCGGACACAGCAAGACCCTGAAGGCCCTGCCGCCGACCGAGCCGCACACCGCCGAGTACCGGGACACACTGGTCCGCCTGGTCCGGGCGGTCGGAACGGTGCAGCGCGCGGACGGCTTCTGGAACGTGAACCTCGCCGACCCCGGCCACCTGCCGGGACCCGAGACCAGCGGTACGTCCTTCTTCCTGTACGGCACCGCGTACGCGGTGCGGGCCGGACTGGTCGGCCGGTCCGCGTACCTGCCCGTGGTCACCCGCGCGTGGCAGGGCCTGGTCGGCACCGCCGTCCACCCGGACGGTTTCCTCGGCTACGTCCAGAACGTCGGCGACCGCCCCGAGTCCAGCCAGCCCGTCACCTACGACAGCACCGCGGACTTCGGGGTGGGCGCGTTTTTGCTGGGGGGTGCGGAGTTCGCCCTGCTGTGCGGGTGACGCTTCGCTGGGTGGGCTGATGGGACGTCGTCGTTCGACCGCGGGTGCGTGGGGGCTGGGGTGGGTTGCGCAGTTCCCCGCGCCCCTGTGGAGGTGGGTGGGTTGTGGGTTGTCTGCGGGTGTGTGGGGGCCGGTCGCGCAGTTCCCCGCGCCCCTTTCGGGGGGCGCGGGATTCGGTTTCAGCGGAGGGATTGTGCCCAGTTCGCTGGTACGCGGCCTGCCGGGCCGGGGACGGGCTGGTCCGTCGGGTGTGCGGCCGGGGGAGCGAGTTCCGGGCCGGTCTCGTACAGCTCCTGTGTGTCGTAGTTCCAGAACCAGTCCTCGTCCGGCTCGAAACTGCGGATCAGCGGGTGGCCAGTGGCCTCGTAGTGGGCGGTGGCGTGCTTGGCGGGGGAGTCGTCGCAGCAGCCTATGTGCCCGCACTCCGTGCAGCGCCGCAGGTGGAACCACCAGCCGCCGGCCTCGTCGCACTCCACGCAGCCGGTACCGCTCGGTGGAACGGCGGGATCGATCGCGATGTCGGTCATGCTGCCTCCTCAGGTGTCTCGGCGGCCAGCGGGAGCAGGACCTGGAAACGGGTGTCGCCGGGCACCGACGTGACCCGGATGCTGCCGTGGTGCTTGTTGACGATGATCCGCCAGGAGATGTCCAGGCCCAGCCCGGTGCCCTCGCCGACCGGCTTCGTCGTGAAGAAGGGGTCGAAGATGCGGTCGCGGATCTCCGGTGCGACTCCCGGACCGGTGTCACGGAACTCGACGAGGATCTGTTCGTGGACCGGCGCCGTGCGGACGGTCAGCGTGCCCTCGCCCCCCGCGCTGCCGATCGCCGCGACCGCGTTGTCGATCAGGTTGGTCCACACCTGGTTCAGCTCCGCCGGGTAGGCCGTGATCGGCGGGAGCGTACGGTCGTACTCCTTGACGACGTCGATCCGCGGGCCGATCTTGGCGGACAGCATCAGCAGCGTGCTGTCGAGGAGTTCGTGCACGTCCACCACCCGGTAGGGCGCCCGGTCCAGCTGCGAGTACTGCTTGGCCGCGTCGACCAGGTGCGAGATCCGGGAGGTGGCGTCCTCGATCTCGTTCATCAGCAGCTCGGTCTCGATCGTGTAGTTGAGCCAGCCGATCACGCCGGGCAGGATCTCCTCGCCGACCGCTGCCGCCGCTTCCTCCAGCCAGTCGACGTCGAGCCCGGCCTGCACGAAGGTGGGCGCGACCTGCCAGCCGTTGTCGACGCCGTGCTCGTCGAGCCAGTCGGTGAGGGCGTCCTCCCGGTCGGTGGCCTCCAGCGGACTGAGCGAGGGAGCCTTGGCGACCCGTTCAGCGGTGCGTTCCTGGACCTCGATGAGCGCGGCCAGCTCCTCGCGGGAGAAGGGGCCCTCGGTGATGACGGCCAGCTTGTGCCGCATCTTCGCCACCCGCTCGCGCAGGGTCGCGGTGGCCCGCACGGCGGCTGCCGCCGGGTTGTTCAGCTCATGGGTGAGACCGGCCGACAACGAGCCGAGTGCCAGCAGCCGTTCCCGCTGTCCGACGGTCGCCTGCGTGTTCTTCGAACCGAAGAACAGCCCCTCCAGCAGGTGCACCGCCATCGGGAACCACTCGTCCATGATGTCCGCGAACGTGTCGGCGGGCAGCACGAAGAACCTTGTCGGCTCGGTGACGCGCATCGAGTTGCGGTACACCTGCCGCACCCGGTCGCTCAGGTATGCCTGCATGGCGCCCGCGTACACGCCGCGCTGCGAGGTGCGGTTGGTCTCCACGTCGTCGCCCGCCACCCGGCGGGACAGGACGACGGTGCCGTCGAGCATGACGTAGAAACAGGTGGCGGGCTCGCCCTCGGTGTACACCGGGCCGGGGTCGTGCAGTTCCACCCGCCCCTCCCGGCACAGCCGGCCCAACTGCTCCGGTTCGAGTTTCTCGAACAGGAACAGCGTGCCGATCTCCTTGGGACTGCACGGCATCAACCGACCGCTCATGACTGCTCCAGATACCGGTGGACGAGCATCACGGCCATGGCTCCCTCGCCGACGGCCGACGCGACGCGTTTGGCGGACTCGGCGCGCGCGTCACCCGCCACGAACACCCCGGGAACGCTGGTCTCCAGGTGGTACGGTGGCCGGTCCAGCTCCCAGTGCGCGGGCGGCCTGCCGTCGGCCGTCAGATCGGGCCCGGACAGGATGAACCCGCGCTCGTCGCGCAGCACCGTACCGTCCAGCCAGTCGGTGAGCGGGGCCGCGCCGATGAACACGAACATCCACTGGGCGTCGACCCGTTCCGTCTCCCCGGTCACCGCGTGCCGCAGCGTCAGCTGTTCCAGGTGGTCCGTGCCGTGCGCGGCCTCGACGACGGTGTGGCAGCGCACGAAGATGTTGGGCGCCTCGTTGATCTGCTGGATCAGGTAGTACGACATGGAGGCCGACAGGTCCGCGCCGCGCACCAGCAGCGTGACCGACTTGGCGCCCCGGGCCAGGTACATCGCGGCCTGTCCGGCCGAGTTGGCGCCGCCGACGATGTACACGTCGTGTCCCTGGCAGGCGGCGGCCTCGGTCAGCGCGGAGCCGTAGAACACGCCGCAGCCGGTCAGCCCGGTGCAGCCGTCGGCGGTCAGCTGCCGGTACTGCACCCCGGTCGCCAGGATCACGCTGTGCGCCGCCACCGCGGAACCGTCCGCGAACCGCACCACCCGCGCCGCGCCGTTGACCTCCAGACCGGTCACCTCGCGGGCGGTGAGGATCTCGGCGCCGAACTTGGCGGCCTGCCGCCGGGCCCGGTCGGTGAGCTGTGCCCCGGAGACACCGTCCGGGAAGCCCAGGTAGTTCTCGATGCGGGAGCTCTGCCCGGCCTGCCCGCCGGTCGCCGACCGCTCCACGAGCACCGTCCGCAGCCCCTCTGAGGCCCCGTACACGGCCGCGCCGAGCCCGGCGGGTCCGCCGCCGATGACGACGAGGTCGTAGAAGTCGGCCGTGGGGGTCGTCGCCAGGCCCACCTTCGCGGCCAGCTCCGGCGCCTCGGGTTCGACCAGCACCGTCCCGTCGGGGGTGATCACCAGCGGGAGGTTCTGCCCGTCCTGTCCGGCCGCCGCCAGCAGCCGCCGGCCCTCCGGCTCGTCGACCGAGTACCAGCGGTACGGCACCTGGTTGCGGGCCAGGAACTCCCGTACGTCCGAGGACCGGGCCGACCAGCGGTGACCGACGACCTTGGTGCTGGGCACCGGCCGGTGGTCGCTGCTGCGCCAGGACTCCAGCAGGTCGTCGAGCACCGGATACAGCTTCTCCTCCGGCGGGTCCCACGGCTTGAGCAGGTAGTGGTCGAGATCGACGACGTTGATCGCGTCGATCGCCGCGTTCGTGTCCGCGTACGCGGTCAGCAGCACCCGCCGCGCGCCCGGGTACACGTCCAGGGCCTGCTCCAGGAACTCGATGCCGTTCATCTGCGGCATCCGGTAGTCGGCGAGGATCACGGCGACCAGGTCGCCGCGCAGCTTCAGCTCGCGCAGCGCGCCCAGCGCCGATTCGCCGGACTCCGCGCGCACGATCCGGTACGACTCGCCGTAACGGCGCCGCAGGTCGCGGGCGACGGCGCGCGAAACACCCGGGTCGTCGTCCACGGTCAAAATGACGGTCCGCGCTGTGTCGGCGGCCTGTGCCATACGTCTCCCACCCCGAGAGGTCTTGTCCACGGGACGGTGTCGCCGTCGTCACCGCACCGGTCCACGCCATCGTATGTTCGATCCGCCGGCTTCGCTCTGCCACGCCGGAGCGCACCCGCGACCCGGCCCGGGTGGGGAAGACTGACCCCGCACACGCGCGACGACGAGGAGGCTGCGCATGACACGCCCGATCACGACGGGGGTCGACGGTACGGAGGAGAGCCTGGCCGCACTGGCGTGGGCGGCCCGCGAGGCCGTCCGCCGGGACCGGCCCCTGCACGTGGTGCACGCCTGGCACCCCCAGCACCACGCGGCGACCGCCGCGGCGGACCGGGAGACCCAGCGGGCCTGGGTGCGCGACGCGACGGACCGGGCGGTCCGCCTGGTCACCGAGCGGCACCCGGAGCTGACCGTCACCACGGACGTCGTCGAGGGCCACGCCGCCGAGGCGCTGCTCGCCGCCGCGGCCGGGGCCGAACTGCTGGCGCTCGGCTCACGCGGCCACGGACCGGTCGTGGGGTTCCTGCTCGGCTCCGTCGGCCAGCAGGTGATCGCCGAGGCCCGGCGGCCGGTGGTGCTGGTGCGCGCCGGGGACCGGGCCGCCGCCGAGGCGGCCGGCCGGGACGTGGTCGTGGGCCAGCAGGGCGACCCCGAGGACAGCGCCGCCGCGCTGCGGTTCGCGTTCGAGACCGCGGCGGCCCGCCGGGCCGCGCTCCTGGCCGTCCGGGCGTGGACCCTGCCGCCCGTCTTCGCCTACAGCCCAGGCTCGATGAAACTCCTGGACGACGCCGGGGGCCTGGAGCCGTACGAGAAGGAGGCGCTGGCCGAGGCGCTCGGGCCGTGGCGGGAGCGGTTCCCCGACGTGCCCGTCACCGAGCACATCGAGATGGGCAGCGCGGGTCAGGTACTGCTGTCGGTCGCGGCGCGGGCCCAGCTGATGGTCGTGGGCCGCCGGGCGCACCGCACGGCGGTCGGCGCCCGCATCGGCTCGGTGGCCCACGGGGTGCTGCACCACGCGTCGTGCCCGGTGGCCGTGGTCCCACACGACTGACCGGGCCCCGCCGGACCACCACCGGTCCCTGGGGCGCCGCGCAGTCCGCGGCGCCCCCGGACCGGCGGCCCGTTCACTCGGGGGCCGTCGGCTCCAGCGTCGCGCGGGCCTTGGGCAGGACGTTCTCGATGTAGTCGGCGACCGCCGTGTCCAGCCCTATGTCGTGCTGTGCGCGCTCGGACAGGTACCAGCGGTGTTCGAGCAGCTGGTGGTAGATCTCCGCGGGATCCATCGCGCCGCGCAGCTCGGGCGGCACGGCCCGCACGGTAGGCCGGAACACGTCCCGCACCCAGCGGTGGGCCAGCACCTCGTCCCGGGTGCTGAGGGGGTCGCCGGGCGCGTAGTCGTCCTGGGTGGCCATCCAGCTCTCCAGGTCGTTCAGCAGCCGCCTGGCCTGGTTCTCCTCCGTGTCCAGACCGGTCAGGCGCAGCAACTGGCGCTGGTGGTGGCCCGCGTCGACGACCTTGGGCACGAAGGTGACCGAGTCACCGGTGGAGGAGTGCTCGATCTGCATCTCGGCGACGTCGAAACCGAGGTCGTTCAGGCGCCGGATGCGGCGCTCGATGTAGTGGTACTTGCCGGCCGGGTAGACCGAGGTGCGGGTCAGCTCCTGCCACAGGCCGTCGTAGCGGGTGCAGATCTCGTGGCCGAACTCGACGGGGTCCACGGACGGGTGCAGCGCCCCGGACGCCTCCAGGTCCATCAGCTCGCCGCTGATGTTGACGCGCGCCAGGTCGAGGTCGTACTCACGCTGGCCGGGGCTGAGCCGCGTGTGCAGATCGCCGGTCTCGGCGTCCACCAGATAGGCGGCGTAGGCGCCCGCGTCACGCCGGAACAGCGTGTTGGACAGCGAGCAGTCGCCCCAGGCGAACCCGGCCAGGTGCAGCCGCACCAGCAGCACGGCCAGCGCGTCCATCAGCCGGTGCATGGTCTCCGGACGCATGGTGGTCTCGAACATCGAGCGGTACGGCATCGAGCCGCGCAGGTGCCGGGTGACCAGCGCGGACTCCAGCGGCTCCCCGGTGCCGTCGGCGCGGCCCGTGATCATGGCCAGTGGGTCGACGGCGGGGATGCCGAGCCGGTCCAGGTCGCGCAGCAGTCCGTACTCGCGCAGCGCGGGCCGGTCGGCGAGTTCCTTGACCGCGATGACCTCGCTGCCGGCCCGGGCGTAGCGCACCACGTGCCGGGAGATGCCCCGGGGGAGCGGCACGAGGTATTCCTCGGGCCACTCCTCCAGGGGCAGGCCCCAGGGGAGTTCGAGCAGGAGCGCGGGGTGCTCCGGATTGGTGGCGCTGATCTGCAAGGCCATGGCACGAACCCTACGGCCTGCCGCGGCGGGCGGTGCGGAGTGGGCGGCCGCCCGGCGGGCGGGTGCCTCAGCCGGCCCGCGTCCGGGCCAGTTCGGCAGCATCGCGCACCGGCCCGTGGTGGACCGGCCCGTGACCCGGCAGCAGGGTGTCGCCGTCGAGCTGTGCGATCAGCTCCAGCGAGGCCACCGTACGGGCCCGGTCGTGGTCGAACATGACCGGCAGCAACTGGGGTCCCCGCAGCCGGGCGGTCGGGTGGCCGCTGACCAGGGCGTCACCGGAGATGACGATGCCGAGGTGGGGCAGGTGGTACACGGTGTGCCCGTCGGTGTGGCCGGGCGTGTGCACCGGGACGGGCCGGCCCGGCAGGTCCAGCGCACCGTCGCCGGGGAACGACTCCGGAGCGCCGACCGGATGCTGCTCCGTGCCTCCGACCCGCAGCACGTGCACGAGCCAGGGCACGACGCCCGGCCGCCAGGCGTTGCGCAGCACCGCGCCCACGGACACCTGCTGGAGGAACTCCCGGCGGGCGTGCGGGACTTCGGCCTTGTGCAGGTAGACCGGGGTGCCGTAGGTGCTGCGCAGGTACTCGGCCGAGCCCAGGTGGTCGTTGTGCGCGTGTGTGATCAGTACGGCGGTGACCGCCTCGGGCGCACTGCCCACCGCGGCCAGGGAGTCGAGGAGCGGCTGCCGGTCCCCGGGGTAGCCGGTGTCCACCAGGGTCACGGCGTCCCCGTCCTTGAGGATCACCCAGTTGGTGTTGTTCCCGTGCACCAGGTAGGCGCCGTCGGCGACTTGGCGTACGTCTGCCTGCATGATCTCCCCGAGTCCTGAGCGTGCTGTCCGACGCGGACAGCCAACCAGATGCGCCGGCCGCCGCCGTGCGCGGGGGGCGCCGGAGATCACCGTACGCCGTGCGGGCGGAACTGGATGCTGATGCGCGGCCCCGTGGCGCGCGCCGTTTTCGGGATGCAGTGTTCCCAGGTCCGCTGGCAGGAGCCGCCCATCACGATGAGATCGCCGTGGCCGAGCGGCCGGCGGACCGAGTGGCCGCCGCCCACCGGGCGCAGCAGCAGGTCCCGGGGCGTGCCCACGGAGAGGATCGCGACCATGGTGTCCTCGCGGGCGCCCCGTCCGAACCGGTCGCCGTGCCAGGCGACGCTGTCCCGGCCGTCGCGGTAGTGGCACAGGCCGGCCGTGGTGAAGGGCTCGCCCAGTTCGTCGGCGTAGTGCCCAGAGAGCGCGTCGCGGGCCTCGGCCAGCACCGGGTGCGGCAGCGCCTCGCCTGCCCGGTAGAAGGCGAGCAGCCGTGGTACGTCGACGACGTTGTCGTACATCGCGCGCCGCTCCGCGTGCCACGGCACGTCCGCGGCCAGCCGTTCGAACAGCGTGTCCGCCCCGCTCAGCCAGCCGGGCAGCACGTCGATCCAGGCGCCGGCGCCCAGCACGGTGCGGCGGGTTCCGCCGAGGGCGGCGAGCCGCGGCTCGTCGCCCTGGTCGAACAGAGAGCCCTGCAGGTGCGTGGCCATGCCGCCAGCGTAACCCTTGAATCGAAAATATGTTCCCATGATCGTCGTTCGGTGATCGCCGTGCCGCGCCGCGGGCCTTCCGGCCTTCCGGGCCTTTCGATACATCGGCGTATCCGATACATTCGCGTATCGAACGGAGGGCCGGGCGATGGCGCAGACGACGGCCGGGCGGCTGACCCGGCGCCGGGTCCGGACCCGGGCCAGGCTGCTGGACGCCGCGTTCACCGTCTTCGCCGCCAAGGGTTTCGGCCGCGTCTCCATCGAGGAGATCTGTGAGGCCGCGGGCTTCAGCCGGGGCGCCTTCTACTCCAACTTCGCCACCCTGGACGAGCTGTTCTTCGCCCTCTACCGGGACCGGGCCGACCTTATTACCGAGCAGGTGGCCGCCGCGCTGGCGCTCGACGGACCCGGCCTGGACGTCCCCGCCGCCGCGGACCGGGTCACCGAGGTGCTCCTGCTGGACGTGGACTGGCTGCTGGTCAAGACCGACTTCCTGGTGCACGCCGCCCGCGACCCCGCCGTGGCACAGGCGCTCCTCGGCCACCGGACGCGCCTGCGGCAGGCGATCGCGGACCGGCTCTCCCGGGCCGCGGGCCACACCGCGCTGCCCGCCGCGCTCGGCGGCGCGGACGGCGCCGCGCGCGCCGTGGTCGCCGCCTACGACGGCGTCACCACCCAACTGCTGCTGGACCGGGACGTGGACGCCGCCCGTGCCTGGCTCCGCCGGCTGCTCACCGCGCTGCTGACCGACGGCAACGGCGCCCCGCACGGCTCGTGGCACGACTCGTAGAGACATTTGCCGAGGGAAGGAAACGGTCACCATGGACGCGGACGTCATCGTCGTCGGAGCGGGCCTCGCCGGTCTGGTCGCGGCGCACGAACTCACCAGCCGGGGCCGGCGCGTCGCCCTGGTCGACCAGGAGAACGCCGCCAACCTCGGCGGCCAGGCGTTCTGGTCCTTCGGCGGCCTCTTCCTCGTCGACTCCCCGGAGCAGCGGCGCCTCGGCGTCAAGGACTCCTTCGACCTCGCCTGGAACGACTGGCAGGGCAGCGCGCGGTTCGACCGGCTCGCGGACGAGGACTCCTGGGCGGTGCGCTGGGCGCGCGCCTACGTCGAGTTCGCGGCCGGCGAGAAGCGCTCCTGGCTGCAGGGGCACGGCATCTCCCTGCTGCCCACCGTCGGCTGGGCCGAGCGTGGCGACCTGCGCGCCGACGGGCACGGCAACTCCGTACCGCGTTTCCACATCGCCTGGGGCACCGGCACCGGTGTCGTCGAGCCGTTCGCGCGCCACGCCCGGCAGGCCGTCCAGGACGGGCTGCTCACCTTCCACCACCGGCACCGGGTGGACGAACTGGTCGTCGAGGCGGGGCAGGCCACCGGTGTGCGCGGTACCGTCCTCGCCCCCGACGACGCGCCGCGCGGTGTCCCCTCCAACCGGGACCGGATCGGCGACTTCGAACTGAGCGCCCAGGCCGTGATCGTCACCAGCGGCGGCATCGGCGCCGACCACGACATCGTGCGCCGGTTCTGGCCCGAGCGGCTGGGCACGCCGCCCGCGCACATGGTCACCGGCGTCCCGGCGCACGTAGACGGCCGGATGCTGGGCATCAGCGCCGAGGCGGGCGCGCGCCTGGTCAACCGGGACCGCATGTGGCACTACACCGAGGGGCTGCGCAACTGGGACCCGGTCTGGCCCGGCCACGGCATCCGCATCCTGCCCGGCCCCTCCTCCGTCTGGCTGGACGCCCTCGGCCGCCGGCTGCCCGACCCGTGCCTGCCCGGCTACGACACCCTGAGCACCCTCCGGCACCTGCGCACCACCGATGACCTCAAGGACCACGACCACTCCTGGTTCGTCCTCACCCGGAAGATCATCGAGAAGGAGTTCGCGCTGTCGGGCTCCGAACAGAACCCGGACATCACCGCCAAGGACCGCAAGGCGGTCCTGCGGGACCGGCTGCTCGGCAAGGGCGCCCCCGGGCCGGTGCAGGCATTCCTGCGGCACGGCGCGGACTTCGTGACCGCCGAGACCCTCGAACGCCTCGTGGCGAAGATGAACGGGCTCACGGACGAGCCGCTCCTCGACCCGGCCGAGGTGCGCCGCCAGATCGAGGCCCGTGACCTGCAGATCGACAACCCCTACAGCAAGGACTCGCAGATCCAGGGCATCCGCAACGCCCGCCGCTACATCGGCGACCGCCTCGGCCGGGTCGCCGTCCCGCACCGCATCCTCGACCCGGCCGCCGGCCCGCTCATCGGCGTCAAGCTGCACATCCTGACCCGCAAGACGCTCGGCGGCATCCAGACCGACCTGGACTCGCGCGCCCTGGGCGCCGACGGGCAGCCCATCGGCGGGCTGTACGCGGCCGGGGAGGTGGCCGGTTTCGGCGGCGGCGGTGTCCACGGCTACAACGCGCTGGAGGGCACCTTCCTCGGCGGCTGCCTCTTCTCCGGGCGTGCCGCGGGGCGGGCGGCGGCGCGGCAGACCGGGTGAGTCGGCCGGGTCAGTCGCTCAACACTCCGGCCAGCACCGCCGCATGGCTCTGCTCCGGGTTCTTGGACGCGGTGAGCAGCGTCACCGGGCCCTTGCGGGCCGCGGTGCGCAGGCCGTCGAGCAGTTCGGTGGCCCCGGGCTCCGCGAGTTCCGCCTCGTACCGGCGGCGGAACTCCTCGTAGCCGCCTTCGCCCGCGTGGTACCACTGGCGCAGTTCGGTCGACGGGGTCAGCGTCTTCGGCCATTCGTCCACCTCGGCCGCGTCCTTGGCCATGCCGCGCGGCCACAGCCGGTCGACCAGGACCCGCAAGCCGTCGTCGGGTTCCGGCGGTTCGTAGATGCGACGCACACGCACGCTCACGATCGTGGCCTCTCTCCGGTGCGGACGGTGTCGTGAGCGTACTGTGGCGAAACCGGCCGACCAGTGGACGACGCGGCACAATTTTCCATAAAAGTGAGTAATTCAGGCGGGGTCTCTCATAGCCTGTGGCGGATCGATCCCTGGCCGCCCCTCAAGGCTGAGTGGCGCGGACGGTGAGGACGGCCGTGCCGTCGAGGTGCCGGGTGGCGGTGTCGTAACGGAACGTCAGATGCTCACCCGCTTCGACGCCGACCTGCGGGGGCTGGAGGTCACCGGCGTCACCGTCGACCGCGCGAACGCGGGCGTCGGCCGCATCGGCCAGGAAATCCTCATCACACCGCATCAGGCCCTGTGCAGGGACCAGGAGTTCACCGTCACGGTCGCCCACAACGGCACCCTCGAGCCCGTCACCGACCCGGACGGCAACGTCGACGGCTGGGTCCCCACCGACGACGGCGCGTTCGTCGCCGGCCGGCCGCAGGGCTCGATGACCTGTGGAGTTCGTGCGCCTGGCCGAGCAGGAGTCCGGGAAGGATCTGGGCGCGCTGTTCCAGACCTGGCTGTACGAGGACGGGAAGCCGAAGCGGGCCCGAGCGTCCGGCCAGCCGGGTGGCGCCGCCGGTACCCGGTCAGTTCCCGTGGGGCCGCAGGTTCTCCCCGGCCGTCACCGCCACCGCGTCGGCCACCGCCGCCAGCGCGGGGGAGTCGATCTTCCACTGCTGCCAGTACAGCGGGACATCGACCCATCGCCCGGGAACCAGCCGGACCAGACGACCGGCGTGCAGCAGCGGGTCGGCCTGGGTCTGCGGCACCATGCCCCAGCCGAGTCCCGCGGCGACGGCCGCGGCGAACCCCTCGGAGGTGGGAACGTGGTGCCGCAGCGCGCTCGCGGCACCGGCGCCGCCGCCCAGCGCCCGCACGAAGTCGTCCTGGAAGTCGTCCCGCCGGTCGAAGACGACCACCGGCGCCGCGGCCAGCGCCGTCGCCGGCGGTCCGCCCAGATGCTCCGTGGCGAACCCGGGGCTCGCCACGGGGAGATAGCGCATCCGTCCCAGCGGGCGCACGGAGCAGCCCGGCACCGGGTCGGGCGACGAGGTCACCGCGGCCATCACCAGCCCTTCGCGCAGCAGCGCCGCCGTGTGGTCCTCGTCCTCGCGTCGCAGTTCGAAGCAGATCCGCGGCCGGCGCGGCACCCGTCGCAGCGCCGCAAGGAACCAGGTGGCCAGCGAGTCCGCGTTCACCGCCACCGACACCCGTGTGGGCTCCCCGGCCCCGCTGAGCCCCAGTTCACCCCGCGCGTCCCGGTCCAGTCGGGCCAACTGCCTGGCGAACCGCACGAGCACCGCGCCGGACTCCGTCGGCCGCACCGGCTTGGTGCGCTGGAGCAGCACCCGGCCCGTGCGCTGCTCCAGCGCCTTCACCCGCTGGCTGACCGCCGAGGGCGTCACGTGCAGGGCGGCCGCCGCCGCGTCGAACGTGCCCTCGTCCACCACCGCGAGCAGCGTCCGCACCTGGTCGAGGGGCAGCTCCGGCATCATCATCGCGGTCCGCCCCTTCTCCCCTGCCCTCTGTCTGTAGTCGCGCTAATGCTACGTAAAAATCCTTAGCTGTACGTCGAGTGATCACGTCGTTAGCGTCACCGGCATGTCCAGCGCCCTGACCGCCGCTGCCGCCGGGTTCGGCACCGGCCTCTCGCTCATCGTCGCCATCGGCGCCCAGAACGCGTTCGTCCTGCGCCAGGGCATCCGCCGGGACGCGGTCCTCGCGGTCGTCGGCATCTGCGCGCTCTCCGACGCGGTGCTCATCGCGCTGGGCGTCGGCGGGGTAGGCGCGGTGGTGGTGGCCTGGCCCGGGGCGCTGAGGGCGGTCGGGCTGATCGGCGGCGCCTTTCTGCTCTGCTACGGCGCCCTCGCCGCCCGCCGTGTGCTCGGGCCGGGCGCCGGGGGACTGCGCGCGGAGGGGACGGCGGCGGGTTCGAGGCGGCGGGCGGTGCTCACCTGTCTCGCGCTGACCTGGCTCAATCCGCACGTCTACCTGGACACCGTGTTCCTGCTCGGCTCGCTCGCCGCCGACCGCGGCCCGCTGCGCTGGACGTTCGGCCTCGGCGCGGCGCTGGCCAGCCTGTGCTGGTTCACCGCACTCGGCTTCGGTGCCCGGCCGCTCGGCCGGATCCTCGCCGGGCCACGGGCCTGGCGGGTGCTGGACGGGCTGGTCGCGGTGACCATGATCACGCTCGGGGCGCTGCTCGTCGCCGGATCCTGAGACGTCCCGAGGCATCGTTTCGGCGGGCGGGGCCGGTGCGCCATAGTGAAGCCCGGATTCGAAAGTTGTAACGAGCAACCAGGAAGCACGTGGACACCACCGAGAGCACCGACGGCAGTACCGCGCCGCAGCCCGACGCCCCCCTTCCGGCGGCAGAGCCGAAGGGCGGCTGGCGCCGCTGGGCGATGGACACCCGCCCCCTGCGCCACCCCGCCTTCCGCAGGCTGTGGTCCTCGACGATCGTCACCTCGGTCGGCAGCCAGCTCACGGCCGTCGCCGTGCCGAAGCAGATATACGACATCACGCACTCCTCGGCCTGGGTCGGCTACGCCGGCCTCGCCGGTCTGGTGCCCATGGTCGTCTTCGCGCTGTGGGGCGGCGCGGTCGCCGACACGGTGGACCGCCGCAAGCTGCTGCTGGTGACCAACATCGGCATCGCGGTCACCTCGCTGCTGTTCTGGGCGCAGGCCGTCACCGGACTGGACTCGGTCGTCGTCCTGATGGTCCTGCTCGCGGCGCAGCAGGCGTTCTTCGGCCTCAACTCCCCGGCGCGCAGCGCCTCCATCGCCAGGCTCGTCCCGGCGGAGGAACTGCCCGCCGCGAACGCCCTCGGATCCACGGTCATGCAGACCGGCCTGGTGGCGGGACCGCTGCTGGCCGGCGCGCTGATCCCGGTGGTCGGTCTGCCGGAGCTGTACCTCATGGACGCGGTGGCGCTGTGCGCCACGGTGTGGGCGGTCGTGCGGCTGCCGGCGCTGCCGCCGCTCGGGACTCCGGCGGCCCGGCGCGCGGGCTGGCGGGAGGTGACCGACGGCTTCCGCTACATCTCCCTGCACAAGGTGCTGCTGCTCTCGTTCGTCGCCGACATCATCGCCATGGTCTTCGGCATGCCCCGCGCCCTCTTCCCACAACTGGCCGCCCAGACCTTCGCCCCGAACGGCGAGGGGCTGGCGCTCGGCGTGCTGTTCGCCGGGATCCCGGTCGGGGCGGTGATCGGCGGGCTGTTCTCCGGCACGTTCTCGCGGGCGCGGCGGCACGGCTGGATGGTCATCGGCGCGGTGGTCGGCTGGGGCGCGGCGATCGCGGGCTTCGGACTGAGCCGCAATCTCTGGGTCGCGCTGGCGTTCCTCGCCGCCGCCGGGGTCGCCGACATGGTCTCCATGGTCTTCCGCGGGGCGATCCTGCTGTCCGCCGCCACCGACGAGATGCGCGGCCGCATGCAGGGTGTGTTCACGGTCGTCGTCGCGGGCGGTCCGCGCCTGGCCGACGTGCTGCACGGCACGATGGGCTCCCTCTTCGGCCCGCGCGCCGCCGTCGCGGGTGGCGGCCTGCTCGTGGTCGCCGTCATGGTGGGGCTGGCCGCGGCGGTTCCGGCGCTGCGTCAGTACCGCATCTGAGGCACGGGAGCAGCCGGAGCGCGAGCGCGGCCGAGGCACTGGAGCGGCCGAGGCACCACCGCATCCGACGTGCGACCGCAGCCCGGGCGCCGCGGCGACCGGAGCGCGACCGCAGCGGGAGGCACTACAGCCCGCTCCGGCGGCGGATCGTGTACTGGTCCATGAGCTTGCCCCGCGTCAGCTCCAGACGGTGGGCGAGGATCTCGGCGACGGTCCGCACCAGCGACAGCCCGAGCAGCGGGTCCTCCACGCTCAGCGCGAGCACCGCGGACGCGTCGTACTCGTAGGCCCGTACGAAACTGAAGGCCACCGCGCCGAAGTCCCAGGTGTACGGGGGGAACAGCCATGACCAGCCGAGCAGGTCGCCCGCGCCGAGGCTCGCCACCGTGACGCGCTGATGGGAGGTCACCTGCTGGTCGAGGTTGACCGCGCCCGACCGGATCACCCAGAAGCGGTCGGCGGTGCCGCCGGCCTCGAAGATCCTGGTGTCCTCGGGGAAGGACACCTCCCGCGCCAGCTCCATCAGACGCTCGCGCTGCGGTTGCGGAAGGGCGGTCAGCAGTCTTATCGCTTTGGTCATGGCGCGGGGCTCCTCGCGGGCGGGATGTTCCGGAGTTCTCCCTACGCCCATTTCAGCCGCTGCCGCCGCGCCGGGCACCTCGGGAACCGGAGAATTGCGCGGACCTGGGCCGACCGGCAGGAAAGAGCCCTGGCTGGACGGGGGAAACCAGCCAGGGCTGTAGGCAGTGGTCCAGGCAGGACCGGCAGTGCCGCCTCCTGTCCACGCTTGGATGAACGCTAAACCATCCAGGGGCGCTCGGCGGTAAAGAACGGGTCACGTGACCTGTTTCACCTCTCCGGCCCGCGGCACCGGTGCCCCGGCACCCGCCCGGACCGACGGGCCGCCGTCAGTTCCCACGCCGCGCGACCGGCACGCCGAGCGGCCGGGCCAGACCCACCACCGTCTCGTCCAGCCGTTGCAGATGCCGCAGCACCCGGTCCGTCACCTGCCCGTAGCGCGCATCGGCCGACGTGCCGGACTGGAGCAGCGAGGCGATGCTCGGACCGGTCTCGACCCCGGCCTCCGCGTGCCGGCCCGCGACCGAGGCGGCGATCGCCTCGATGTTGTGCACGATCCTGCTGCCCGCCCCGCGCAGCCGCGGGTCCGCCGCCATCGACGGCTTCGACGGCAGGAGTTCGGCGGTGGCCGCCAGCGAACGGGCGTGGTACCCGCACGACTCCAGCAGCGCCACCACGTAGCGCGCGGTGTCCCGGCGGGTCCGCAGCGGCGTGATCGGATGGGTCAGCGGCTGCGTGGAGGCCCCCAGGTCCGCCAGCGACTGGTCCAGCCGGCGCGCCTTGTCCAGCAGGTCCACCGGGGGCGCGCCGCTCAGCTGGTCGACCGCGGACCGCGTGACGTCGGCCAACTGGTCCAGGACGGTGACCAGCAGTTCGTTGGTGCGTCGGTCCGTCCGCACCGGCAGCACCACCGCCGCCGCGATGATCCCGCAGGCGGCGCCCAGCGCCGTCTCCTCCACCCGCAGCACCAGGACGGCGAGGCTGTAGGTGTTGAGTAGCGTGTACAGCAGCCCGAGCATCGCCGTGACGAAGAACGACATCAGCGTGTAGGACAGCGGGGCCGTGTAGAACATCGCGAAGATGAACACCAGCACCAGCGCGAACGCCGTCCAGGTGTGGTGGCCGACGAGTCCCGCCAGCCCGATGCCCGCCACCACCCCGAGGACCGTGCCCAGCAGCCGACGGTAGCCCTTCACCAGGATCTCGCCGGTGGACGCGGTGTTGATGAACACGATCCAGCAGGTCAGCACCGCCCAGTACCACCGCTGGGGAGACAGCAGCTCGCCGCCGACGATGGCGAGCGACGACCCGACGGCCACCTGCACCGCCGCCCGCGTGCTGGGCCGCAGCCCGGTGGCCGCCTTCTCGTCCGCGGCATGCTCCTCCTCGCCGCTCCCGATCGCCGCGTCCTCCGCGTCCAGCTCCTCGCGCGAGCGGGTCGTCGCGGGCGTGTCGTCGGAGTCGTCCACCGGTCCGTCCAGGGCGAGCCGCAGACCCAGGACCGCCCGCGCGGCCTCGCCGAGACCACGGAAGACGTCCCGTACGGCGGGCGGCGCCTGCGGCAGGTTCTCCTCGTCGCGATAGCCGAGCAGCCGGTTGCGGACCTGCGACAGCGCCGTTCCCCGGTCCGCGTGCACCGGCCGCAGCACCAGCAGGCGCAGTGCCCCGAGGTCACGGCGGAGCGCGGCCCTGTCCTCGTCCCGCATCGGCTGCTCGCCGCCGGAGGGCAGCGGCGCGCCAGGCAGATGCAGGGTGAGCGGGTCCGCGCGCTCGGAGCCGCGCGCCGTCAGCAGCATCAGCCCGAGCCGCTCGGCGGCGATCTCGGCTTCCGCGATCCGCCGCTGGAGCAGCCGCGCCGCCGCCTCGTCCGGGGTGCCGTCCGCCAACTGGCCCTGGATCATGAGCGCGGACTCGTGCAGCCGGGCGGTCCTGACCCGGACCAGCTCCAGGCTCTTGTCCGCGTCCTGCGGACCGGCGTCGAGCAGCTCGATCTGGGCCGTGATCAACTGGGCGAGCCGCGCCCGGAAGGCCCGGCGCAGCCGGTCCAGGACGCCCGCGGGCGTCTGTGCCAGGAGGACGAACCGGGTCACCGCGCTGCACGCGAAGGCGAGGACCAGCGCACCGTACAAGCCCGGCAGCAACGGCACGGTCGCGCGCACGAACAGCGACAGGAAGTAGGTCTGGAAGCCGATCAGGCCGAGTGCCGTGCCCCGGTCGCCGAACCTGCGGCTGTAGACCGCACAGAAGATGAGCGCCACGAAGAACAGGTCGCCGATCACGACATGCGCGTCGAGCAGCGCGCCGAGCGACACGGAGGCCAGCGCCACCGGCAGACCCAGCGCGAGCGTCACGGCCTGCTTGCCGCGCTGCTTCTCCCGGATGGCGAAGGTGCCGGCCATCGCCCCCATCGCTCCGGCGACCAGAAGGGTCACATCGGCCCGCAGCAGCGCGAGGGCGAGCAGGGTGAGCGCGATGGCCGTCACGGTGCGCAGCCCCGCGGTGAGCCGGAGCAGCCCGGGGTCGGACGCGGCGAGCCGCCCCCACAGCTCCGCCCGCACCGACCGCTCCGCTGTCCTCACGCCGCTGCGCTCTCTCCCGTCACGTCGTGATCCACCGCTCAGCATGGCACGGCACCCGCGCCGCACCCGGACGGCACGGACCGCGGCGGACCCGCGCCCGGTCTCAGTCCGCCGGGCTGTCCAGAGCGTGCCCCGCCACATGCGCCCGCACCTGCTCGGGCGTCAGATACGTGTCGGTGAACTCGAAGTCCTTCAGCTTCGCGGGACGGCGGGCCTGGAACCCGGTGCGCACGAAATCGTCGCCGCCGACGGCGTTCAGCAGCCAGTTGGTCAGCACCCGGGTCTTGGCGACGTTGGTGCGCAGCGCCGACCAGTGGTAGCCGCGGGCGACCGCCTGGGCGAGCATGCCGCGCAGCTCGATGCCGAGCGGCTTGGAGACGGCGTCCCGGCCGCCGAGGTCGACGACGAGCCCCAGGTCCCGGTGCGCGTACGGACGCAGGGGCAGGCCGCGCAGCGCCGCCATGACGTTGTCGGCCACCTGCCTGCCCTGCCGCATGGCGTGCTGCGCGGTGGGCGGGCAGACGGCTCCCGGCTCGTGCTTGGCCTCGTCCGGCACGGCGGCGGCGTCGCCCAGCGCGAACACCCCGTCGTGCCCCGGCAGGGCCATCTCCGCGGTGACCGCGAGCCGGCCCCGCACCGTGTCCGCGCCGAGCGTCGCGATCAGCGGGCTGGCGACGACCCCGGCGGTCCAGATCAGCGTGCGGGTGGGCACCACCCGCCCGTCGGTGAAGGTGACCTCCCGCGCCCCCGCCTTCGCGATCGACACGCCGAGGGAGATCTCGACCCCGCGCCCGCGCAGGATCTCCTGCGCACTGCGGCCGAGCTTGTCGCCCAGCTCCGGCATCAGCCGGGGAGCGATGTCTATCAGGTGCCACTTGATCAGGCCGGGATCCAGCCGCGGGTAGCGCCGCAGGGCGGCGTGCGTGAGCCGCTGCAAGCAGGCGGCGGTCTCGGTGCCGGCGTACCCACCGCCGACCACCACGAACTGCAGCCGCGAGGCACGCTCCGCGGGATCGTCGCTGGCGTCGGCGAGGTCGAGCTGCGCGATGACGTGGTCGCGTACGTAGGCGGCCTCCGCGAGGGTCTTCATGCCGTACGCGTGATCGGTCAGGCCCGGGATGTCGAAGGTGCGGGTGACGCTGCCCGGGGCCAGCACGATGTAGTCGTACGGCTCGTCCACGATCTTGTCGGTGATCGTCTGGACGACACAGACCTTGGCCTTCAGGTCCACGCCGACGGCGCCGCCCGGAATGATCCGGGTGCGGTACCTCCTGCTGCGGCGCAGCGAGACGGCGATCGACTGGGGGGTCAGCACACCGGAGGCGACCTGCGGCAGCAGCGGCAGATAGAGCTGGTACGAATAGGGCGTCACCAGGGTGACGTCGGCCTCGTCGGGGGAGAGCTTCCGCTCCAGGCGGCGAACGCACTCCACACCGGCGAAGCCCGCGCCCACCACCAGGATCCTGGGTCGTGTCACGGTCTCCATCCCTTCTACGGGTCCGGGCGGTCCGGCTCGACGCCGTTCGCCTGCCCCGGATCGCGGGTTCGCACCCCATCGATATCACCGTGTCCCGGGTGGTTCCGCCAGCCGGGAGCGGCAGCGGGACCGGCGCACGGGCACCGGCACCTCCCGCCGCGGAGCGCAGCCCGTCCTTCTGCGCGAGTAGACCACACGCGGGCCGCGGGGGTCGTAGAGTGCGCGCCATGCCGCTGACACCGCCCGTCCCGGGCTTTCGGACGCACCCCACCGACCCGGTGCCCCAGGCCGACGCGCTCGACGCGCAGGACGCCAACCCCGGGGTACGGCGGCTGCGCGCCTGGGCCCACGAGGCACTCGCGGTCAAGGGCGGCGAGCGGGCGCTGGACGTCGGCGCCGGGACCGGTTCGCAGACCCGGGAACTGGCCGCCGCGGTAGGCCCCGAGGGCCTCGCCCTGGGCGTCGAACCGAACCCCGGGCTGCGCGCCGTCGCCGAGGCGCGGTCGGCCGAGAGCCGGGCCCGCTTCACGCACGGCGACGCACTGGCACTGCCCGTACCGGACGCCTCGGTGGACGTCGTGTGGTGCGAACGCGTCCTCCAGCACCTCACCGAGCCGGACCGGGCGGTCGCCGAGATGGTCCGGGTGCTGCGCCCCGGCGGCCGCGTCGCGCTGCTCGACACCGACTGGGCCACCACGGTCCTGCACCCCGGCGACCCGGAGACCGTCCGGGCGCTCGCCTCGGGCGCCCTCACCGGTGCCGCCAACCCGTACTCGGGGCGCCGGCTCGTCGGACAGGTGACGGCGGCCGGCCTGGTGGTCGACGACCGCGGCTGCGAGGCCCTGTTCCAGGACCACCGGTCGGTCGCCTGGCCGATCATCCGGATGCTGGGCGACTCGGCGGTGCGCCGCGGACTGCTCACCGAGCGGCAGCGGGACGCCATGTACACCACGCTCGCCGAGGCGGCCGAGCGGGGCGGGCTGCACATGTCCGTGACGATGTTCGGCGTGGTCGCCCACCATCCCGGGTGACGGGGCGGCAGGCCGGGCGTCCCGGCGGGGTGGTCCTTCGCCCCGGTACGGCGGGACGGCCGCCCCTCACCAGGGCAGGAAGGCGTGGATGTCCTTGCCGCCGCGCGTGACCACCACGCTGACCTGGTCGCACAGCGTGCCGACGAGACGCCAGCCGACGCCGCTGCCCGTGCGGGGGCTGAACGGCCGCGGCTCGGGCCGTACGGTGCTGGTGTCGTGCATCGTGACGTGTACGCCGTCGAACGTGCGGCGCATCCGCAGGGCGAACGGTCCCGGCGCGAACTGCACGGCGTTTGCGGCCAGCTCCGTGACCACCAGCAGGATGTCCTCCCAGGACTCGGGGGCGGTCGGCGGTGACGCCCGGGCGAGGGCGCCGAGGAAGTCCTGCGCGGCGAGCCGCGCGCCCGTCACATTGCCCAGCTCCCCGCGGAAGGAGACCCTGCGCTCGAAGGACTCCTCCGAGAGGGGGGTGTCGTCCCATCGTGACCCGGTCGCCATCGTCTCTTCCCCAGCACCGTGTGAAGCGGGCCGCGGCCCGGACTGCTCTCTCCCTGGGCTGGGTTCCCGCGCGCGGCCCGGCTACGCCTGCCCGCACGGCGGAACACGTGCTCGGAGCCGTCCCGGCCGGCGGACACCACCCGTGGCGCCCGCCGCGTGGCGGCGTGCGCGAGCCGTGACGGCCACCGGCCGGGCCGGAAGATCCCACGGAGGGTGACGTCGCCGGTCACCCCTGTGGTCGACGGTGCTCGGGCGCGGCCCAGGTGAGCTGGACCCGGGGGCGGGGCGGCGGACCGGCCGGATCAGTCCGCGGACGGCACCAGCCACACCGTGGCGAGGGGCGGCAGGGTGATACGGAGCTGTCCGTCCCGCGGCACGAGCGGACCGCGCTCGCCGACGTCGCCGCCTCCGTAGCGCGCGCTGTCGGTGTTGAGCATCTCCCGCCACACCGGCACACCCTTGGGCACGCCGAGGCGGTAGCCGTGGCGGACCACCGGGGAGAAGTTCGACACCGCGAGCAGCGGTGTCCCCTGGACGTCGAACCTCAGGAACGCGAAGACGTTGTCGTCGGCGGCGTTACCGACGACCCACCGGAAGCCGGCCGGGTCGGTGTCGCGCTGCCACAGGGCGGGGGTGGCGCGGTAGCCGGTGTTGAGGTCGCGGACCAGGTCGCGGACGCCGCGGTGGTCGGCCTCGGCGACGTACCCGGGATCCAGCAGCCACCACTCCGGGCCGTGGGCCTCGGACCATTCGGCGCCCTGGGCGAACTCCTGGCCCATGAAGAGGAGTTGCTTGCCGGGGTGGGCCCACATGAAGGCGAGGTAGGCGCGGTGGTTCGCGCGTCGCTGCCACCAGTCGCCGGGCATCTTGGAGACGAGCGCCCGCTTGCCGTGCACGACCTCGTCGTGGGAGATGGGCAGGACGTAGTTCTCGCTGTAGGCGTAGACCATCGAGAACGTCATCTCGTGGTGGTGGTACCTGCGGTGCACCGGCTCGTGCTGGACGTACTCCAGGGAGTCGTGCATCCAGCCCATGTTCCACTTCAGCCCGAACCCGAGACCGCCGCGGTCCGTGGGCCGGGTCACCCCGTCCCAGGCCGTCGACTCCTCGGCGACGGTCACCACGCCGGGACAGCGCCGGTAGACGGTGGCGTTCATCTCCTGGAGGAACGCCACCGCGTCCAGGTCCTCGCGCCCCCCGAACACATTCGGCGTCCACTGGCCGGAGTCGCGCGAGTAGTCGAGGTAGAGCATGGAGGCCACGGCATCCACCCGCAGGCCGTCGATGTGGAACTCCTCGCACCAGTAGACGGCGTTGGCGACCAGGAAGTTGCGCACCTCGGTGCGGCCGAAGTCGAACTCCAGGGTGCCCCAGTCCGGATGCTCGGCCCGCCGCGGATCCGCGGGCTCGTACAGCGGATCCCCGTCGAACCGGGCCAGCGCCCAGTCGTCCTTGGGGAAATGAGCGGGCACCCAGTCCATGAGCACGCCGACGCCCGCCCGGTGCAGCGCGTCCACCAGGTACTTGAAGTCGTCCGGGGTGCCCAGCCGCGACGTGGGCGCGTAGAAGCCGGTGACCTGGTAGCCCCAGGAGCCGCCGAAGGGATGCTCGGCGACCGGCATCAGCTCCACATGGGTGAAGCCGAGGTCCTTGACGTAGGCGGGGAGTTCGTCCGCCAGCTGCCGATACGTCAGTCCCGGCCGCCAGGACGGGAGGTGGACCTCGTACACGGAGAACGGCGCCTCGTGCACCGGGACGTCCGCGCGGTGCGCCAGCCACACGTCGTCGCTCCATTCGTAGCGCGAGGACGTCACCACGGAGGCCGTGTCGGGCGGCACCTCCGTGCGGCGGGCCATCGGGTCGGCCTTGAGGAACCGGTCGCCGTGGCGTGAGGTGATCTCGAACTTGTACCGGGCGCCCTCGCCGATCCCCGGCACGAACAGCTCCCAGACACCCGCGGAGCCCAGCGAGCGCATCGGATACTGGGTGCCGTCCCAGCAGGTGAAGTCACCCGCGACCCGTACCCCTCGCGCGTTCGGCGCCCACACGGTGAAACGGGTGCCGCGCACGCCCTGGTGGGTCATCGGTTCGGCGCCCAGCGCCCGCCACAGCTGCTCGTGCCGGCCCTCCTGGATCAGATGCAGGTCCAGCTCGCCGAGAGCGGGCAGGAAGCCGTAGGGGTCCGCGGTCTCGTGGCCGGTGGCCGCGGAGTCGTCGTACTCGACCAGCAGCGTGTACGACGGGATCGCCGGGTACGGCAGCACCGCCGAGAACAGCCCGTCGCCCTCGGACGCCAGGGCGCTGCGCATCCCGTCGATGAGCACGCTCACCCCGCGCGCGAACGGACGCAGCGCCCGGAACAGGACCCCGCCCGGGACCGGATGGGCGCCCAGCAGCGCGTGCGGGTCGTGGTGGGCGCCCGCCAGCAGCCGCTCGCGGTCGGCCGGATCCAGCGGCACGACCGCGGGCGGTACGGGTCCCGACGGCTCGGGGAGCGAGGTGTCGCGCAGTGCCATGGTGTCAGCCTTCCCTGACGGCGAGCCGCTCGATCGCGGCCATGGGAACGGGCAGCCAGTCCGGACGGTGACGGGCCTCGTAGACGGCCTCGTACACCGCCCTGTCGGTCTCATGGGCACGCAGCAGCGCGTGCTCCTGGCGCGGGTCCCACCCGGCCCGGGTGGCATAGCCCGCGCAGTAGGCGTCCCGGCAGCGGCGGGCCCACTCCGGGTGCCAGGGGCGCCGCTGCCGGGCCGCGTAGTCGAAGGAGCGCAGCATGCCGGCCACGTCCCGGACCGGGGACTGCGCGCTGCGCCGCTCGGTGAGCGGGCGTGACGGCTCGCCCTCGAAGTCGATGACGAACCAGTCCGGGCCGGCCCGCAGCACCTGGCCGAGGTGCAGGTCCCCGTGGATGCGCTGGGCGGGCGGTCCGGCGACGGCGCCGTCCAGCGCGCCGAACGCGGTGCGCAGCCCCGGGACGAACGGCGCGAGGGCGGGCACACAGTGCGCGGCTGCCTCCAGCCGGGCGGTCATCGCCGCCACCGTGTGGCCGTTCTCGCCGCCGTCGGCGGCCGGGAAGGCGGTGGCGAGCGCCAGGTGGACGTCCGCCGTGGCCTCTCCCAGCTCGTGCGCCTCCGTGGTGAAGGCGTCCGCCGAGGCGAGCGCCCGCAACGCCAGCGTCCAGCCGTCGGAGGCGTCCGGCAGGAACGGCTGGAGCACCCCCAGCGTCGCGGGCCGCGGCTCGGTCGTGCGGAACCAGGCGACCGGGGCGGGCACCCGCGTGCAGCCCTGTGCGGCCAGCGCCTCCGGCACCTCCAGGTCGGGGTTCGTGCCGGGCTGGACGCGCCGGAACACCTTCAGGATGTACGCGTCGCCGTACACCAGCGAGGAGTTGGACTGCTCGGCGTCCAGCAGCCGCGGCGCGAGCCCGCCGGGCACCCGTACGGCCGGGTCCGCCTCGAAGCGCAGCGGGCCCGCCGTGCCGGGACTCCGCAGCCGTTCCAGGAGCAGCGCGGCCGAACGCGGGTCGTGCAGCGCGTCGTAGACGGCGTGACCGGCGAGCGGACCTTCCTGCGGCCAGCCGATGAACGCCTGGTCCAGGTGCGGCGCCGGACGCTTGCGCACGCCGAGCAGCAGCTGGTAGCAGGCGCCGGCCGGGGGTGTGCCGCCGGGCGCGGGGGCGCCTCCCTGACCGGTGTGCACCAGCAGGTGCACACAGCCCGGGAACAGCTCGGTCATGGACAGCACGGCGAGGTCCGTGACGGGCTGGTCCCGGCCCGCGAACCAGCGCTGCCGGGGCAGCCACTCGCACAGCAGCCCGGCCAGGGAGGCCATCGGCGGGTCGGGTGCTGCGCTGCCGCGCGGCCGGAGGGAAGCGGTCTTCGGCATGGTGAGGCGTCCTTTCCTCGGCGCCGCGCGCTCAGCGGCGTGTGCCGATGCGGGATGCGACTCGGGAGAGCCGGAACCAGTAGAAGCCGTGGCCCGCGAGGGTGAGGAGATAGGGGAGTTCACCGATGGCAGGGAAGCGGACCCCGCCGATGAGTTCGACGGGATGCCGTCCGTCGTAGGTCCGCAGGTCGAGTTCGGTCGGCTGGGCGAAGCGGGAGAAGTTGTGGACGCACAGGACGAGGTCGTCGTCGTGTTCGCGGAGGAAGGCGAGGACTGCGGGGTTGGTGGAGGGGAG
>NZ_JBIAXM010000045.1:0-57565 GCF_042896695.1 Streptomyces sp. NPDC001270
GCCCGCCTCCGTACATCTGCCGACGTCGCAAGGTTCCTCGCTTCCGACCCCACCCAAACCAAGATCAAAAAGACGAGTTAAAGATCTGCACGCCCGTAGATCTCGTAACGGCGGGCCGTCGGTCCGGCCAGGACCGGGTCGTTCGCGGCCAGCTGCCACCACTCGGCCCAGTCGAGGGCGCCGGCGTTCTTGGCCTGATCCATGCGGGCGTGCCGCTGGGCGCGCTCGGCGGCATTGATCCGGGGCGTGGTGTCGTCGATCATGTGGTCCGCGTTCATGAAGACACCGCCGTCGCGCACGAGGTCCGCGACACGACCGTAGAGGGCCGCGAGGGGGTCGCTGTGCAGCCAGTGCAGGGCGGTGGCGGTCAGGACCGCGTCGTACGAGTCGTACGGCAGCAGCGCGGGCCACTGCGGGTCCTTGAGGTCGGCGGTGACGAGGCTGACCCGTGCGTCGCCCGCGAAGGTGCCCTCGGCGATGGCGAGCAGCGCGGGGTCGAGGTCGACTCCGGTGCTGACGGCCTGCGGGAAGCGCTTGAGCAGCCGGGCGGTGATGCTGCCGGTGCCGCAGGCGAGGTCGAGCACGCGCGGCGCGGTGCCGACGCAGCTCTCCACCATGTCGAGCATGATCGTGAAGCGTTCCTCGCGGTCGGGCATGTACCACTCCTGCTGCCGGTCCCAGCTCTCCTGCCAGGCCCGCCAGTCGGCACCCGTGGTGACCGCGTGCGCGTCCGTCATCGCAACCCCTCCACTGCGAAGGTCCGTAATACCCTGGAAGTGCGACCGCCTCTTACCGGATCGCATCCCCGACCATAGAGTGCCACCGTAAGGACTACAAGTGGAACTGGCCTATTACTCGGACTACGCCGTACGCCTCGTCAACAGCGAGGAGCCGCTCCGGGGCAAGGACTCGCTCACCACGGTCGAGGCCGTCCGCGGTCTGTTCGGCGTCAACCAGTCGGCGGCCCGTCGCGCGACCGACGCCGACGTCACCCGCTTCCGCTCGGTGCGGGCCCGGTTGCGCGCCGTCTTCGAGGCCGCCGATCAGGGCGACGAGACGCTGGCGGTCGACCTGCTGAACTCGCTGCTGCTGGAATTCCCGGTCAGCCCGCAGATCTCCGGGCACGACCACCGGGACGACGACGGCCGCCCGCTGTGGCACATGCACCTCGCCGACCACCCGTCGAACGCCACCGCGGGCTACGCGGCGACCGCCGCCATGGGCCTGGCCTTCCACCTGACCGAGTACGGCGTGGACCGTCTGGGCCTGTGCCAGGCGGCTCCCTGCCGCAACGCCTACCTGGACACCTCGACCAACCGCTCCCGGCGCTACTGCTCCGACCGCTGTGCCACGCGCGCCAACGTGGCCGCCTACCGGGCCCGCAAACGCCTGGAGGCCGACCGGTCCGGGAGCACCGGCCTGACCGCGGACAGGGCCCAGCCCACCAGCGCCAGCGGCGAACGCTGATCCGGCCTGCGCGGCCGCAGCCGCAGCCGGACCCGGCCGAGGACCAGCTCCTGGGGCACGGCCCCGTAGTCGGTGCTGTCACCACCCGCGTACGAGTTGTCCCCCAGCACCCACCAGCCGCCCTCGCGGCGTTCCACGGCACGCTTGACCACGAGCAGATCCTGTTGGAAGGGATGCCGCAGGACCACGATGTCCCCTGGCCTGATCCGGGCGCCGTACTGCAGCACGAGCCAGTCCCCGTGATACAGCGTCGGCACCATGGACGGCCCCGACACCTCGGCCAGCCCGAAGGGCACGGCCCTCCCCCGCTCGATCTCCTGCGACAGCTCCGGCATCGCCGGCACCTCCCCGGTCCGTTCCTCCACCAGTCCCAGTCTGACCCTGGACTTTTGTCCTAAGCCCACGGGGGCACTCGCGAAATCCCGCTTCTCAGGGAGTAATGTCCCACCTGAGAAGACGATCACGAGGAAGGAATGCTCCATGCTTTCCCGCCTGTTTGCCCCCAAGGTCAAGGTCAGCGCGCACTGCGACCTGCCCTGCGGTGTGTACGACCCGGCCCAGGCCCGCATCGAGGCGGAGTCGGTGAAGGCCGTCCAGGAAAAGATGGCCGGCAACGACGACCCGCACTTCCAGACGCGTGCCACCGTCATCAAGGAGCAGCGCGCCGAGCTGGCGAAGCACCACGTCTCCGTGCTCTGGAGCGACTACTTCAAGCCGCCGCACTTCGAGAAGTACCCGGAGCTGCACCAGCTGGTCAACGACACCCTGAAGGCCCTCTCGGCCGCCAAGGCGTCCAAGGACCCGGCGACGGGCCAGAAGGCGCTGGACTACATCGCCCAGATCGACAAGATCTTCTGGGAGACCAAGAAGGCCTGATCTTCCCGAGTGCCTTCTGCCCTGCGCTCTCCTCGATCACAGGGTCTCCCCGCCGCACCCGGTCCCCGGGGCGCCGACCACGGTGTCCTGCTGGGCCGGGTGCGGTTCTCTGTTTCCCGGGGCGGCCCGGCCCGGCCGCCTACGATCGGCGCGTGAGCATCCGCTGGACCTATGCCTTCGTCGACCGGCCCGCCGACCGGGTCGGCGCGGCCCGTGACTTCTGGACGGCCGTCACCGGTACCGGGCTCTCGGAATTCCGCGGTGCCCGCGACGAGTTCGTGACCCTGCTGCCGTCCGACGGCGACGCCTGCGTGAAGGTGCAGGGTGTCGAGGCGGGGGCGGGCGGTGCGCATCTCGATTTCTCGGTGGCCGATGTCGGGGCGTTCGCAGCGGTCGCCCGGGACCTCGGTGCGGTCCCGGTCGCCGAGCACGTGGGGTGGTGCGTGCTGCGCTCACCGGCCGGGCTGTTGTTCTGTGCCGTGCCCTGGCACGGGGAGGCGGTCCGGCCCGCGGTGGTGGACGGCAGCCGACTGGACCAGGTGTGCCTGGACATCCCGCCGTCCGCCTACGACGCCGAGTGCGCCTTCTGGGCCGGGCTGACCGGCTGGGAGCCGCTGACCGGCTCGCTTCCCGAGTTCCGGGTGCTGCGTCCGCCGCCGGGGCTGCCCGTCCGGATCCTGCTCCAGCGGCTCCGGGACGAGCGGCCCGCCACCGCCCACCCCGACCTGGCCTGCGCGGACGTCGCCGCTGTCCTGGCGCGCCACGAGGTGCTCGGCGCCGCCGTCGTGGCCCACGGCCCGCACTGGACGGTGCTGCGCGACCCGGCGGGCGGCCTGTACTGCCTGACCCGGCGGGATCCGGAGACGGGCGGTCCGCCGGCGCCGGGGGTCAGCGGTGAGACAGGCTCGCGTATGCGCAGACCATGATGTCCGGTCCGCTGGGCAGGGCGGGGGGCAGGCTCGACGGTGCGGCCGACGGTACGGCGGGGGGCCTGCGCGGGCACCCGCCGTCGTCCCCGTCCGCCACGGGCGGCGGTGCGGGCGTGGTCCGGGTCCGCTCCCAGACGTAGGGCTCCCGGGGGCCGGTCCCGGCCTGGAGCCACAGTGTGAGTCCTCCACCGCCGGCCACGGCCAGCGCCCACAGCACCATCGCGAAGCGCCATGCCCGGCGCCGTCCCCCCGGCGACGTCACCCCCAGGGCTCCACGTCCACCACGGCCCCGACCGGCACCGGCCCGTAGACGTGCGGGAACTCCTCGCCGTCCGGCTCCACCGCCTCCCACCGCACGGGTACGCCGAGGAGCGCCGGGTCCACGACCAGGACCACCAGATCCCCGGGACGGTCGTACGAGCCGTACAGGAAGGCCGCCACGCGCGGGAGCTGGGCGCGGGAGGAGAAGTGGACGAAGGGCACCTCGCGCAGCGTGCGGCCACGGGTGGACATCTCATACGTGCCGCGCTCGCGGGCCGCGTCCCACAGGGCACGTTCCGTGATGTGGAGGATGTACGGGAGTTTCGGCATGGGGTCACGCTACGGCCTCGGCCGGACCGCCCGTGCCCGCGGACGGTGCCGGCCCCGGCGCGGGGACAGGGTCAGTGCCGCTCAGTGCCGCTTCGCGCGGGTCTCCCGGGGCCCGCGAGGGGACCGTTCGGCGGCGGCGCCGGCGCAGGCCGCGCAGCGGGGGTTGTGGCACGGGCCGGGGCCCCACACGGGAACCCAGGCGCCCAGGGTCTTGTGCCGCTTGACGACTGTTTCGACGGGCTGTCCGCAGACGGGACAGGCGTGTTCCTCGCTGTCCATGGCGACAGCGTAGGACGGGCCCGGGACCGGCGCCCGCTGTGGCGGGTCGGGGGCCCCTCGGGCCGGGCGCGACGGAAGTTCGACGGGTCCCGCGCACCGCGGAGCGCGCGGGACCGGCGGGCCGGAGCCGTCGGGTACGTGCGGGGTCAGGAGCCGCACGTCCCGGTGGTGGCTCCGGGGCCCTTTCGCAGGCGGAAGGTGAGCCTCAGCTGCTGCGGCGGGTGACGAACTCGGCCAGCGCGAGCAGGCCCCCGGCCGCCTCCGGATCGGGCACCGCGCGGACCAGTTCCTGCATCGCCCGCGACATCCGGTCGGCCGCCTGCACCTGGGCCCAGTCCCGGCCGCCCGCGCGCTCCACGGCTTGCGCCGTCCGCTCCAGGTCCTTCTCGTCGTACGGCCGTCCGTACAGCTCGGCCAGTTCGGCCGCCGCCGGTGTGCCGGAGGTCAGGGCCGCGACGACCGGCAGCGACTTCTTGCGGACGGCGAGGTCGGCACCGGCCGGTTTGCCGGTGCGCTCCGGGTCACCCCATATCCCGATGACGTCGTCGATCAGCTGGAAGGCGAGCCCGGCCTGGCGTCCGAACGCGTCCAGCGCCGCGACCGCTTCGTCGTCCGCGCCCGCGTAGAGCCCGCCGAGGGCACAGGCGCAGCCGATCAGCGCGCCGGTCTTGGCCTCGGCCATGACGAGCACGTCGTCGAGGCGGACCTCGTCGGGGGCGCGCTGCTCCATCGCCGTGTCCGCGTGCTGGCCCTCGCACAGCTCGACCACACAGTCCGCGAGCCGGGCGGCGGCGGCCCGGGACGCGGGATGCGGATCCACGGCGAGCAGCCGCAGGGCCAGCGCCTGCAACGCGTCCCCGGCGAGGATCGCGTCAGGGACGCCGAACACGGTCCAGGCCGTGGGCCGGTGCCTGCGTGAGGTGTCCCGGTCCATCACGTCGTCGTGCAGCAGGGTGAAGTTGTGCACCAGCTCCACCGCCGCGGCGGCCCGCAGGGCCGCCGTCCGCGCCCCGGATCCACCGAGCGCCGAGGCCGCGGTGAGGACGAGCGCGGGCCGGATCGCCTTGCCCGCGTTGCCCGCCGCCGGCGTGCCGTCCGCGTGCTCCCAGCCGAAGTGGTAGCGCGCGATCCGGCGCATGGCACCGGGCAGCGACTCGACGGCGGCCCGCAGTTCGGGGTCGACCGACTCCCGGGTCCGGTCCAGGACGGCCGTGGCCTCGTGTCCGTCGGGCGGGGGCCCGCCCTCCCGGGCGGGCCGTGACCGGTCCCCCGGCGCCTGCGGGTCACCGGCCCGGGGTCCCCCGGCAGGGCACTGCTTCGTCTCCGTCATGAACTCGGCCATGGCTCCCCCTCGCGGAGTCCGCGGACGGTGGCGATGCCACCCCGGCTGGGCTGGTATCCCGAGGGTGTACCCGCCCGGGTGGGCGGGAACACGGCCGCGAAGTGCGGAAACGTCACCTCCACCGGCCGATCTCGACGTTCTCCATGACGCCGAGCGCGTCCGGCACCAGGACCGCCGCCGAGTAGTAGGCCGTCACGAGGTAGTTGATGATGGCCTGCTCGTTGATGCCCATGAAGCGGACGGACAGGCTCGGCTCGATCTCGTCCGGGATACCGGACTGCCTCAGGCCGATGACGCCCTGGTCCTCCTCGCCGGTACGCATGGCGATGATCGAGGTCGTCCGCGCCTCGCTGATCGGGATCTTGTTGGACGGGTAGATCGGTACTCCGCGCCAGGTCGGGATACGGTTGCCGCCGATGTCGACGGTCTCCGGGACGAGCCCGCGCTTGTTCAGCTCGCGGCCGAACGCGGCGATCGCGCGCGGGTGGGCGAGGAACAGTTTGGTGCCGCGCCGCCGGCTGAGCAGCTCGTCCATGTCGTCCGGGCCGGGTACGCCGTCGTGCGGCTGGATCCGCTGGTCGTACTCGCAGTTGTGCAGCAGGCCGAACTCGCGGTTGTTGACCAGCTCGTGCTCCTGGCGCTCCTTCAGCGCCTCCACGGTGAGCCGCAACTGCTGCTCGGTCTGGTTCATCGGCTGGTTGTACAGGTCGGCCACGCGCGTGTGGATGCGCAGCACGGTCTGGGCGATGCTCAGCTCGTACTCGCGGGGCTTCGCCTCGTAGTCGACGAAGGTGTGCGGGATGTCCGGCTCGCCGCGGTGGCCCGCCGCGAGGTCGACCGCCTTCTCGCCGTACTTGTTGGTGCGCTGGGCCGGGATCGCGCGCAGCTGCCGCAGATGCTCGCGCAGGGAGTCCGAGCGCTCCGCGACCTGCTCGAAGTCCTGACGGGACAGGATCAGCACGGTGCACGTCGTGCCCGCGCGGGCCGTGTACTCCCAGATGGCGTCCGGGTCGAGCAGCGCCTGGTCGCCGAAGTAGGCGCCGTCGGCGAGGACCCCGAGGACCGCGTCGTCGCCGTACGGGCCCGTCCCCAGCTTCTCCACCCTGCCGTGCGCCAGCAGGTACACCTCGTCGGTCTGGCTGCCGAACGAGGCGATCACCTCGCCGGGGGCGAAGTCCCGCTGGCGGCAGCGCTGGGCCAGTTCGGAGAGGACGTCACCGTCCTCGTACGCCCGCAGGGCCGGCAGTTCGCCCAGTTCGGCGGGGATCACCTCGACGCGGTCGCCGGTCTTCACAAAAGTGATGCGGCCGTCTCCGACCGCGTACGTCAGCCGACGGTTCACTCGGTACGTGCCACCCTGCACGTTCACCCAGGGAAGTGTCCGCAGCAGCCAGCGGGAGCTGATCTCCTGCATCTGGGGCGCGGACTTGGTGGTGGTGGCCAGGTTCCGCGCTGCCGCCGTGTCCAGAGACTGCTGCGGCCTGCCCTGATCCGTGCGGACCTCTTCGCCTACCGACATAGAGAATTGCCCTCCCAGTCTGCACCGGCACCGAACTGCGCCGGGCATCGGCCTTGCTCGCGACCAGCCTTCCAGCACGGAACGTTGCTGCACCATTACCCGAAAGAGCGGGAATGGATCATCGCATTAGTGGGCAGAAAGAAGGCTCTTTCACGCCGGGCGGCGCCGGGCGCGCGGGGTGTCCGGATCGGCTCGCACACCACCCGAACGAAGTAGCCAGGACGTCTGATTTCACTAAAACTTACCGTGGTCGATCGGTCGCAACAAGTGACTGCGGCCCGGTGCGAAGGAGGCGTCCATGGCCTCACCCATGTCCGCGACCCGTTTTCGGGACACCCTGAGAGCAGAGGGTGTCACGGTCGTCGAAGTCGGCGACTGGAAACATCACAATCGCAACCACAAGGGGCCGTGGGGGCCCGTCCACGGGGTGATGATCCACCACACGGTGACCGGGGGCAGCGACCTGACCGTGGAGCTCTGCCGGGACGGCCACGCCGAACTGCCGGGCCCGCTGTGCCATGCGTGATCACCAAGGACGGCCGGGTCCATCTCGTCGGCTACGGCCGCGCCAACCACGCGGGGCCCGGCGACGACGACGTGCTCCGCGCGGTGATCGCCGAGAAGTCGCCGCCGGCCGACAACGAGGCCGACACCGACGGCAATCGCTCTTTCTACGGCTTCGAGTGCGAGAACCTCGGCGACGGGAAGGACCCGTGGCCCGCGGCCCAGCTGACGGCGATCGAGAAGGTGTCCGCGGCGATCTGCCGCCACCACGGCTGGACGGAACGTTCGGTCACCGGTCATCTGGAGTGGCAGCCGGGCAAGGTGGACCCCCGCGGCTTCACCATGAGCCGGCTGCGAAAACGCGTCAAGGAACGCCTGAAGGACTGACCGCCCGGAACGCCTGAAGGACCGGCGGGCGGGGCCGCCCCGGATCCCCTGCTCCCGGCTCCGGTCCCGCCGGCCGTCCATCGCGTTCCGCCGCGTGCCTTCGCGTTCCACCGCGTGCCACCGGGGCCGGTGTCCGGCGCCCGGTGACAATGGTGTGATGGTCAGTCGTGTGCCTCTCGCCGCCCGTCTCCCGTCGCCCACCGAGGCCGTCGGCGACCACCGGTTCGCCCGGCACGGTGTCCGGCTGCTGCTCAAGCGCGACGACCTGATCCACCCGGAGCTGACCGGCAACAAATGGCGCAAGCTGGCACCGAATCTGGCCGCGGCGAAGGGGCGGACGATCGTCACCTTCGGCGGCGCCTACTCCAACCACCTGCGGGCCACGGCCGCCGCGGGCCGCCTGCTCGGTCTGCCCACGGTCGGCGTGGTCCGCGGCGACGAACTGGCCGGCCGTCCCCTCAACCCCTCCCTGGCCCGCTGCGCGGCCGACGGCATGCGTCTGCACTTCGTCGACCGATCGACGTACCGTGGGAAGACCGACCCGCAAACCCTCGGCACCCTGCTGCACGCGACGGGCGCCGAGGACGCGTACGTCGTCCCCGAGGGCGGCAGCAACGCCGAGGCCGTGCGCGGCTGCCGGGCGCTGGGGGAGGAACTGCGCGGGCACGCCGACGTCGTCGCGGTCGCCTGCGGCACCGGCGGCACGCTGGCCGGGCTCGCCGCCGGACTCGCGCCCGATCAGCGCGCCCTGGGCATACCGGTCCTCAGAGGCGGGTTCCTGGCCGCCGAGGTGCGGGCCCTCCAGGAGGATGCCTTCGGCGCCCGCCGCGGCTCCTGGTCGCTCGACGACCGGTTCCACTGCGGCGGGTACGCCCGCACCAGCCCCGAACTCGACGCCTTCGCCGAGGACTTCGAACAGCGCCACGGCCTGCCGGTGGAACGTCTCTATGTCGCCAAGTTGCTCTACGGACTCCTCGTCCTGGCGGAGGAGGGTGCCTTCCCGCCCGGTACGACCGTCGCGGCCGTGATCACGGGCCGGCCCTTCCCAGAACCGTAGGGACTCCACCGCGGCCGGGCCATGACGGGCGGGCGGCCACGGTGGCATCCCCGGTCACGGGTTTCCCGCGGCCCTTCAGGGCGCTGCCGAGCCGCCCCGACGCCGCAAAGACTCATCAAAGGGACCCTAGGCCGCCTCCCGGTACGCCGCCGCCTCCTCCAGGTCCAGCCGGCGCAGCAGCGTGCGCAGCATCTCGTCGTCGATGTAGCGGCCGTCCCGCAGCCGTACGAACACATCGCGTTCGGCGCTGATCATCTCCCGGGAGAGCCGACGGTAGGTGTCGTCGACGCTCTCCCCGGTCACCGGGTTCACCGCGCCGAGCCGTTCCCAGACGGCGTTGCGGCGGCGTTCCAGGACGGCGCGGAGGCGGTCGGCGAGCGGCGGCGGCAGGGCGTTGCGCTCGTCCGAGAGCAGTTCGCCGAGGCGGACCTCCGCCGCCCGGGACGCCTGCGCCTGGGCATTGGCCTCGGCCAGGGTCTCGGCCTGCGGGTCGCGGCCGGGGAAGTCCAGCAGCCGGATCAGCGGGGGCAGCGACAGCCCCTGCACCACGAGCGTCCCGATGACCGTCGTGAAGGTCAGGAAGAGGATCAGGTTGCGCTGTGGGAAGGGGTGTCCGCCGTGCACGGTGAGCGGGATCGAGAAGGCGATGGCCAGCGACACCACGCCGCGCATCCCGGCCCATGCCGTGACCATCGCGCCGCGCCAGGTGGGGTTCTGCTCGCGCTCCCTGACCCGCGCGGACAGCAGCCGCGGCAGGAACGCCGCCGGATACACCCACACGAACCGGGTGGCGACCACCACCAGGAAGAGGACGGCCGCGTACCCCGCGGCCGCGACGCCCTCGTGCTCCCCGAGCCCCCGCAGGACGACCGGCAGTTGCAGTCCGATCAGGGCGAAGACCGCCGACTCCAGCACGAAGGCGACCATCCGCCAGACCGCGTCCTCCTGGAGCCGGGTGGCGAAGTCGACCTCCCACGCGCGGTGTCCCAGATAGAGCGCGACGACCACGACCGCGAGCACCCCGGAGGCGTGCACCTGCTCGGCGACGCTGTAGGCGACGAACGGGATCAGCAGGGAGAGCGTGTTCTGCAGCAGGGGTTCCTTCAGATGGGTGCGCAGCCAGTGGAGCGGCGCCATCAGCACCAGCCCGATGCCGACGCCGCCGACGGCCGCGAGCAGGAACTCGCCGATCCCGCCGAGCCAGGTGGCGCCCTCGCCGACGGCCGCCGCGAGGGCCACCCGGTACGCGGTGATCGCGGTGGCGTCGTTCAGCAGGGACTCGCCCTGGAGGATCGTGGTGATCCGGGCGGGCAGTCCGACCCGGCGCGCGACCGCCGTCGCGGCGACCGCGTCCGGCGGCGCCACCACCGCGCCCAGCACCAGGGCGGCGGTCAGCGGTATCCCGGGCACGATCAGATAGACCGCCCAGCCGACGACGAAGGTCGCGAACAGCACGTACCCCACCGAGAGCAGCGCCACGGGCCGCAGCTGCGCCCGCAGGTCGAGGTACGAACTGTCGCTCGCCGAGGTGTACAGCAGCGGGGGCAGCAGGAGCGGGAGCACCACCTCGGGGTCGAGGGTGTACCCGGGCACCCCGGGTACGTACGAGACCGCCAGGCCGACCGCGACCAGCAGCAGCGGTGCCGGCACCGCGGTGCGCCGGGCCGCCCCGGCCACCGCCGCACTGCCCGCCACCAGCAACAGCAGCGGCATCACGTCCATGTCCTCGCCCCGCCCTCGTTTTCCGCGCGGCCAACCGCACACCCGTCGTAATCTGGCAATCATGAAACAGTGCACGCACGCCGACGCGCTGCCGCACCCGGAGCCGAGACCCCAGAACGAGACCTGCCCGGAGTGTCTCGCACAGGGCACGCATCCGGTGCAACTGCGGCTCTGCCTGAGCTGTGGCCACGTCGGCTGCTGCGACTCGTCGCCGGGAAGACATGCGACGGGGCACCACGAGCGGTCCGGTCACCCGGTGATGCGGACCTTCGAGCCGGGCGAGGACTGGCGCTGGTGCTTCGTCGACCACGTCCTCGTGTGACACTGCATGTCGACGACCAGTTCGGACGGTTCGGCCGTCTGACGTCTGGGTACGTCAACCCGGCGCGCGCTCTTCCCATTTGGGCCCGCAGACCCCTAGACACGGAGCGTATTCACAGCTTTACTGTGAGTGACGCCAGGGGGTTGGGGTCGCGGGGACAGAACGTTCCGAGCGCGATAGCGTCACCGCTGAACCAGGAATCGCGTTATCCCGGGGGGCGACCCTCGGCCCTGTAAAGCTTGTACCACCTTGGAGGTGAGGGTGTCCCAGATCGCAGGCGAGCCCGCGACCCAGGACTTCGTGGAAGTCCGGCTGCCGGCTGCGGGTGCCTACCTGTCGGTGCTGCGGACGGCCACGGCCGGACTCGCCGCCCGCTTGGACTTCACCCTGGACGAGATCGAGGACTTGCGCATCGCGGTGGACGAGGCATGCGCGATCCTGCTCCAGCAGGCCGTGCCCGGCTCCGTGCTCAGCTGTGTCTTCCGCCTCGTCGACGACTCGCTGGAGGTCACGGTGTCGGCGCCGACCACGGACGGGCACGCGCCCTCGCGGGACACCTTCGCCTGGACCGTGCTGTCGGCCCTGGCGGGCAAGGTCTCGTCGGCCGTCGACGAGGACAAGACCGTGTCGATCAGCCTGTACAAACAGCGCGGCGCGGGACCCGGGCCGGCGTGAGGAACGGGGACGGGCCGATGCAGGACGAGGAGCGCGGCACACGGGAGCTGCCCGCCGCGGGCGAGGTCGCCCCGAGCGGATCTCGGCGCACGGCGGACGGCATCGACGGCATCCCCGAACAGGCCAGGCCGCATCCGGAGGACCACTCCGAGCAGGCCGACCGGGACGGTGCCATGCAGAGCGCGCCTTCGGCGGGACGGGCCGGGGTCGCATCCCCGGTCCGGGCGGAGGCCAGGGCTCGGGGAAAGACTACGGGCGGGACGATGAGCGAGCACGAGCGATACTCCGGGGACGACGCGCCGGGCGCCCAGGGCGTTTCCGGCACGCAGCACGATCCTCAGGACCGCAGCGGGGCGCGCGCCATGTTCGTCGAGCTGCGCGGGCTCGAGGACGGCAGTCCCGAGTATGCGGAGCTGCGCAACCGGCTGGTCCGGATGCACCTGCCGCTCGTCGAGCACCTCGCACGCCGGTTCCGCAATCGCGGCGAGCCGCTCGACGACCTCACCCAGGTCGCGACCATCGGCCTGATCAAGTCCGTGGACCGGTTCGATCCGGAGCGCGGGGTGGAGTTCTCGACGTACGCGACGCCCACGGTCGTCGGCGAGATCAAGCGGCATTTCCGGGACAAGGGCTGGGCGGTGCGCGTCCCGCGGCGGTTGCAGGAGCTGCGGCTCGCGCTCACTACGGCCACGGCGGAGCTGTCGCAGCAGCACGGCCGCTCCCCCACCGTGCACGAGCTGGCCGAGAAGCTGGCGATCTCGGAGGAGGAGGTCCTGGAGGGGCTGGAATCGGCCAACGCCTACTCCACGCTCTCCCTGGACGTCCCCGACACCGACGACGAGTCCCCCGCGGTGGCCGACACGCTCGGCGCGGAGGACGAGGCGCTGGAGGGGGTCGAGTACCGCGAGTCCCTCAAGCCACTGCTCGAAGACCTACCGCCGCGAGAGAAGCGCATCCTTCTCCTTCGGTTCTTCGGCAACATGACCCAGTCGCAGATCGCACAGGAGGTCGGCATCTCGCAGATGCACGTCTCCCGCCTGCTGGCCCGGACGCTGGCCCAGCTCCGGGAGAAGCTGCTCGTGGAGGAGTAGTAGGGCCCACCGGGCGCCCTTCCCGACGGCGAGAGCCGGTCGCAGCGGCGCCCCTCAGTGGAAACGGGCCCGAACCCGAAGGCGCAACCCGCCGGGGAACAGGGCCTGCCCCTTGAGCGGCATCCTCGCGTGACGAGGTGCCCCCACCGATCCGTCCACTGGCCCGGCGCGCTCCCCTGCCGCGGCGCGCTAGGGCTCCTCCCGGCGGCCCGGGCCGCGGATCCCCAGGGCCTGTGTGGTCTCGGAGTTGATCAGCAGGACCAGTGCCGCCACCGCCACCACCGCGAGGACGATGCCCGCCGGGACGGCCGCGCTGTCGGCCTTGAGCAGGCTGTAGGCGATGGGCAGGGCCATGAGCTGGGTGATCACGGCGGGCCCCCGGCTCCAGCTGCGGCGCAGCAGCAGCCCGCGCGCCGCGAGCAGCGGCAGCAGGGCCAGCACGATCAGGGTGATGCCCAGCGTGACGGCCTGCTGCCGGTCGTCCGGGGAACCGGTGAGACCGAGGACGAACGTCCACACGCCGCCGGCCACCAGCGCGGCCCCCTCCAGTGCGGCCAGCGCCGCCGCCCAGGTCAGCCGGCGCGGACGGGGGCCCTCGGCGGCCGCGGGGTCCGGGGTGGGGTTCTGCTCACTGCTCACCCCAGCAGGGTAGCCGTCGCCGTACCGCACCCGGTGTCCAGGACCGTGCCGTCGCCTCTTACCGGATCCCTACCTCGGTCTGGGCCCGGTACCACCCAGTAGGTACGCTGCACCCCATGCGTGCACTACTCGTGGTCAATCCGGCGGCAACCACCACAAGCGCACGTACGCGTGACGTACTGATCCACGCCCTGGCCAGCGAGATGAAGCTGGAGGCGGTCACCACCGAGTACCGGGGGCACGCGCGCGACCTCGGCCGGCAGGCCGCGGACAGCAACGACATAGACCTGGTCGTGGCGCTCGGCGGCGACGGCACCGTCAACGAGGTCGTCAACGGCCTGCTGCACGACGGCCCCGACCCCGAGCGGCGGCCGGGCCTCGCCGTGGTCCCCGGCGGATCCACCAACGTCTTCGCCCGCGCCCTCGGCCTGCCCAACGACCCGGTGGAGGCCACCGGCGCGCTGCTGGACGCCGTGGCCCAGGGGCGCCGGCGTGTCGTGGGACTCGGACTCGCCGCGGGCACCCCCGGCACCGAGGACGAGTCGGTCCCGGCCCGCTGGTTCACCTTCAACGCGGGGCTCGGATTCGACGCGGGCGTCGTGGGCCGGGTCGAGCAGCAGCGTGAACTCGGAAAGACCTCGACCCACGCCCTGTATGTGCGCCAGGTTCTGCGGCAGTTCATCGGCGAGCCGAACCGCAGGCGCGGCACGATCACGCTCGAACGCGAGGGCGCGGACCCGATCAGGGATCTTGTCGTGGCCATAGTGTCCAACACGTCTCCCTGGACGTATCTCGGCAATCGCCCGATGTATACGTCGCCTAAGGCCGCGTTCGACAAAGGCATCGACGTCATGGGTCTCAGCCGCCTTTCCGCGGCCTCGGTTGCCCGGTATGGCACCCAGTTGCTCACTTCGTCCCCCGAGCGCGGGCCCCACGGCAAGCACGTCGTGTCCCTGCACGACATGGACCGCTTCACCTTGCAATCGAAGGCGCCACTGCCTCTCCAGATGGACGGCGACCATCTGGGACTGCGTACGAGTGTGACGTTCACAGGCGTACGCCGTGCACTGCGTGTGATTGTGTGAGTAGAACGGACCAAAGTCCTTTCACTCGAACGTTTAGGCCAGGATCCACCCCATGGAAGTACGGCTGTGACCTAGTCGACACCGAGGAATCAAAAAAAACTTTTCGGAAGGGGTTGTATCCGCCGCTGAGGTTTGCGAGTCTCTACGTGGCGATCGGGACGGCTCGAAACACCAGCCTCCATTGATCACCAGAACCCCTCTTCAAACCACAGGACCACGTCAGGGAACCTGGCGGTCGGCCCTTCACTTGTTGAGGGATTCGTGAAAGCGTTCACATTCACAAGCAATCCGCACGTCATATTAAGAGAGGTAGCAGCCATGGACTGGCGTCACAACGCCGTTTGCCGCGAGGAAGACCCCGAGCTGTTCTTCCCCATCGGCAACACCGGTCCTGCGCTGCTGCAGATCGAGGAAGCCAAGGCCGTCTGCCGTCGCTGCCCGGTTATCGAGCAGTGTCTGCAGTGGGCGCTTGAGTCCGGTCAGGACTCCGGCGTCTGGGGTGGTCTCAGCGAGGACGAGCGCCGCGCCATGAAGCGCCGCGCCGCTCGCAACCGGGCCCGTCAGGCAACCGCCTGACACTCCCACCCTGTTGGACAGCCTGAGCTTGGCGGCGCGTACAGCGAGTACGCATCTCCCGCCCCCGAGCCGCAGCGCGCAGTACCCCCGATGCGCTTAGCACGACCGCAACGAGCACTGGCCTCGGACCCGACCTGGGTCCGGGGTCTTTTGCTGTGCGGGGCGTGGACCGCTTTCCGGCCCGGCCGTGACACCGGGGCCCGCGGACCCCTCGGCCCGAACGCGCCGTCCGCCGCTACTTCCGGGTCGGCACCGGAATGTCCAGGATCACCCGCGTCCCCCGTTCGGGCGCAGGCACCATATCGAACGTACCCCCCAACTCTCCCTCGACCAGGGTTCGTACGATCTGCAGACCGAGGTTGCCCGAGCGGTGCGGGTCAAAGCCCTCGGGGAGGCCCACGCCGTCGTCCTGGACGGTGACGAGCAGCCGGGCCTCCTTGGTGGAGCCGCCGCGGACCGCCGACACCTCGACCGTTCCGGTGTCGCCCTCGCGGAAACCGTGTTCGACGGCGTTCTGCAGGGCCTCGGTGAGGACCATCGACAGCGGCGTCGCCACCTCCGCGTCCAGGATGCCGAAGCGCCCGGTGCGCCTGCCGGTCACCTTGCCCGGCGATATCTCGGCGACCATCGCGAGCACGCGGTCGGCGATCTCGTCGAACTCGACGCGCTCGTCCAGGTTCTGGGAGAGCGTCTCGTGCACGATCGCGATGGACCCGACCCGCCGCACCGCCTCTTCCAGCGCCTCCCGGCCGCGCTCCGACTCGATCCGCCGGGCTTGCAGGCGCAGCAGCGCGGCGACCGTCTGGAGGTTGTTCTTCACCCGGTGGTGGATCTCCCGGATGGTCGCGTCCTTGGTCATCAACTCGCGCTCGCGGCGCCGTAGTTCGGTGACGTCCCGGAGCAGCACCAGCGAACCGACGCGGACGCCCTTCGGCTTGAGCGGGATCGCCCGGAACTGGATCACCCCGTCGCCCGACTCGATCTCGAACTCGCGGGGCGCCCAGCCGCTGGCGACCTTGGCCAGCGCCTCGTCCACCGGCCCACGGGTCGGCGCGAGTTCGGCGGTGGTACGGCCGAGGTGGTGGCCGAGCAGATCGGCGGCGAGGCCGAGCCGGTGGTAGGCGGAGAGGGCGTTCGGGGAGGCGTACTGGACGATGCCGTCCGCGTCGAGCCGGATCAGGCCGTCGCCGACCCGCGGTGAGGCGTCCATGTCGACCTGCTGGTCCGGGAACGGGAAGGAGCCCGCCGCGATCATCTGCGCGAGGTCGGAGGCGCTCTGGAGATACGTCAGCTCCAGACGGCTCGGCGTGCGCACGGTCAGCAGGTTGGTGTTGCGGGCGATGACACCGAGGACCCGCGACGCCCGGCGCACCGGGATCGACTCGACCCGGACCGGGACCTCCTCGCGCCACTCCGGGTCGCCCTCGCGCACGATCCGGCCCTCGTCCAGCGCCACGTCCAGCATGGGCCGCCGGCCGCGCGGGACGAGGTGGCCGACCATGTCGTCCTGGTAGGAGGTCGGCCCGGTGTTGGGACGCATCTGGGCGACCGAGACGTACCGGGTGCCGTCATGGGTGGGAACCCACAGGACCAGGTCGGCGAAGGAGAGGTCGGAGAGCAGCTGCCACTCCGAGACCAGCAGGTGCAGCCATTCGAGATCGGAGTCGTCGAGGGCTGTGTGCTGGCGTACGAGTTCGTTCATGGAGGGCACACCTGCGAGCGTACCCGGCGGTCTGTCGGCCCCGGAAACACCCGCGGGCCGCGGCGCCTGAGAGGGACCCTCAACCCTCCCGGCACCGCAGCCCGGAGCAACAACGGCCGTGGGGTGTGCGGTCCCGGTCGGCCGAAGGATGAGGAGCCGGGGCAGTCAGGGCAGAGAGCTCCGGTTCCTCGGTCCGCCTTCCTGTGCGGGGAAGACGGAAGTCTGCGGTTGTACCGTGCGTACGGTCCTGCCGTACGCCGTACCTGAATTCATTGTGGACTAGACCACGTGGGTGTGTCCATGCGCCGGGGACTGTTCGTCACCGCCGTTTCGCAGCCTAGCCCGGCCCGGCCGGGAACGGGGCCGGCCGGCGGGGGCGATTTCGGTCACTGCCCCCTCCCCCGGCCCGTGGGCGACAGCGGCCCCCTTCACCACTCCCTCGGGGGCGGCGTCCGTAGCGGGTCGATGCTAGATTGGTCTAAACCACATATACCTTCCAGCCCTCTTCAGAACGGCAGGCCCAGCGTGGAAGTTGTCATCGTCCCGGACGCCGCGGCCGGCGGCGAACTGATCGCCGAGGCCATGGCCCGGCTGCTCAGACACAAGCCCGACGCCGTGCTCGGCGTGGCCACCGGCTCGACCCCGCTGCCCATCTACCAGGCGCTGACGGCGAAGGTGCGCGCCGGTGCCGTGGACACCTCGCGGGCGCGGATAGCGCAGCTCGACGAGTACGTAGGGCTGCCGGCCGATCACCCGGAGTCCTACCGTTCGGTGCTGCGCCGGGAGGTGCTGGAGCCGCTCGGGGTCGGCATGGACGCGTTCATGGGGCCGGACGGCACGGCCGAGGACGTGCGGGGCGCCAGCGCCGCGTACGACCGGGCGCTCACCGAGGCGGGCGGCGTGGACCTTCAGCTGCTCGGGATCGGGACCGACGGGCACATCGGCTTCAACGAGCCGTGCTCCTCGCTGGCCTCGCGCACCCGGATCAAGACGCTGACCGAGCAGACCCGGATCGACAACGCGCGGTTCTTCGACGGCGACATCGAGCAGGTGCCGCACCACGTCATCACCCAGGGCATCGGCACCATCCTGGAGGCCCGGCACCTGGTGCTGCTCGCGACCGGTGAGGGCAAGGCGGACGCGGTCGCGGCGACCGTGGAGGGACCGGTGGCGGCGGTCTGCCCCGCCTCCGCGCTGCAACTGCACCCGCACGCCACCGTCGTCGTGGACGAGGCCGCCGCCGCCAAGCTGAAACTCGCCGACTACTTCCGGCACGCCTACGGCAACAAGCCGGACTGGCAGGGCATCTGACCGGTCCCGGACCGCACCCGGCCACCGCGGCGCACGGACGAGGGCGCCGGGCTCCCTGTCGGAGCCCGGCGCCCTCGTGTGCCGTGGAACCGCTGTCACCCGCCGACCACGATCTCCGCCGCCGCCTGTCCGCAGACGCGGGCCGCGCCGTGGGTGGCGATGTGCAGGGCGCCGCGCGGCGGGGCCTGCGGGACGCCCATCTCGACCACGACCGTGTCGGGGCGGGACGCCAGCAGGGTGTCCAGGGCCGCCGTCATCCAGGGGTGCCGGTGCTCGTCGCGGACGACGGCGACGATCCGGCCGTCGCCCGCGGCGGCCAGCGCCACCTGTCCCGCCTCCGCGCCCGAGAAGCTTCCCGTCCGCGTGCCGGGCAGCAGCCGGGCAAGTTCCCCCGCGACGCCCCACGGGGTCGCGTCCCCGACGGCGATGTTCATGGCCGGGGTGAAGGTGGCGACGTACGGGGCCCCGGCCGGCGGCTCGTACCGGCCGGAGCGGGTCACCCGCAGCGCGCGCCGGGCGGCGACCAGGCCGATGTCCTCCCGGGGCGCCTCTCCCGCCGGGCCGGCCGCGCTCCCGTCGGCGGCAGCCGTCCAGCGGGCCGTCGCGCGCACCCGCTCGGCCGCGTCCGCCAGCCGTTCCTCGGGCAGCTCGCCGGAGCGGACCGCGGCCACCAGGGCGTCGCGCAGCCGGCTCACCGTCCCCTCGTCGGACGGCCCGCCGCCCACGCAGATCGCGTCGGCGCCGGCCGCGATGGCGAGGACGCTGCCGTGTTCCATGCCGTAGGTGGCGGCGATGGCCTGCATGTCTATGCCGTCGGTGACGATCAGACCGGTGTAGCCGAGTTCGCCGCGCAACAGCTGGGTCAGGATGCGCCCGGAGAGGGTGGCGGGGCGGTCCGCGTCCAGGACCGGGACCAGGATGTGCGCGCTCATCACGGCCCGGGTGCCGGCCGCCACGGCGGCCCGGAAGGGAGCCAGCTCGCGGGAGTGCAGCAGGTCGGCGGCGATGTCGACGCGGGGCATCGCGTGGTGCGAGTCGACGGTCGTGTCGCCGTGTCCCGGGAAGTGCTTGGTGCAGGCGGCCACACCGGCCGACTGGAGACCGGTGACGTAGGCCGCGACGTGCCGGGCCGTCAGGTCGGGGTCGGCGCCGAACGAGCGGACACCGATGCCCGGGTTGGCGGGGTCGGAGTTCACGTCGGCCACCGGGGCCCAGTTGAAGTCCACCCCGCAGGCCGCGAGCCGGCGGCCGAGTTCGCGGGCCACGTCATGGGTGAGCGCCACGTCGTCGACGGTGCCGAGCGCGCGGTTGCCGGGGAAGCTGGAGCCGGTGTGCACTTCGAGGCGGGTGACGTCCCCGCCCTCCTCGTCGATGGCGACCAGGATGTCGTCGCGCTCGGCGCGCAGCCGGGCGGTCAGGGCGGCGAGTTGTTCCGGTGAGGCGATGTTGCGGCCGAACAGTCCCACCGACGCCAGGCCCTCGTCGAGGCGGCGCAGCACCCAGTCGGGGGCGGTGGTGCCGTCGAAACCGGGCTGGAGGACGGCGAGGGCGTCGCGGGTGAGGGTGTCGGTGCGGCCGGCGAGTGTGGTCATCAGGGCGTCATCCCTTCACGGCGCCCGCGGTCAGACCGGCTGCCATCTTGCGCTGGACGAACAGGAACAGGACCACGATCGGCACGGCCATCATGGTGGCACCGGCCATCATCGGCGCGTACTCGGTGCCGTGCTTGGTGGTGAAGTTGCCGAGCCACACGGTCGCGGTCTGGTGCTGCTGGCTCATCAGCATGAGGGCGTACAGGTACTCGTTCCACGCCTGGATGAAGGCGTAGACCGAGGTGGCGACCATGCCGGGGGCGAGCAGCGGGAAGACGACGCGGACGAAGGCGCCGGTGCGGGTGCAGCCGTCGACCATCGCGGCCTCCTCCAGCTCCCGCGGGATGTTGACGATGAAGCCGCGCAGCGTCCACACCGTGAAGGGGAGGATGAAGGTCAGGTAGGTGATGATCAGGCCGGTGAGCTTGTCGTACTGGTCCAGGTCGTTCAGCAGCAGGAAGACCGGGATGATCATGGCGACGAGCGGGATCATCTGCACCGCGAGGATGCCGACGATCACGATCTTCCGGCCGCGGAAGGCGAACCGGGAGATGGCGAGCGCGGCCAGCATGCCGACGACGACGCCGATGGCCACGACGGACACGGACACGATCAGGCTGCGCCCGACCGGTCCCCAGAAGTCGGCGATGTCCAGCGCACGGCGGAAGTTGGAGAGGGTCAGCTCCGTGGGCAGCAGGCTGGGGTCCGCGTCGATGGCGTCCTTGGCGGGCTTGAACGCCGTGTTGACCATCCAGTAGACGGGGAAGCCGGCGACGACGAAGACCAGGAGGCCGAGGAGGTTCCAGCCGAGCCGGGCCCCGCTCCTGCGCCGGCCACCGGCGGCGACGGCACCCGTGCCGCTCATGTCGCTCGTGCTGCTCACGCTGCTCACTCGACCTCTCCGATCTTCAGCATCTGGCGCATATAGACGGCGACCACACCGAGCAGCAGCAGCACGGTGATCACGGCGATCGCCGAGCCCTGCGCATAGTCGTTGACCACGAAGGCGCGGTCGTAGGAGTAGGTGGTCAGCAGCTGGAACTGGGACTCCGGGTGGCCGCCCCGCATCACGAAGACCTGCGGGAAGACGCCCATGTCCCAGATGACCGAGAGGGTCGTGAGCATCACGATGATCGGCTTGAGGATGGGCAGGGTGACGTACCGGAAGACGCCCCAGGCGCCCGCGCCGTCGAGACGGGCGGCCTCCTCCAGTTCCTTGGGCACCTGGGTGAGGCCCGCGCTGAGCGTGATGACCACGAAGGGCACGGCGCCCCAGATCACCAGGAGCATGATGACGGCGAGGCCCTGCGGCCCGTTGGCGAACCAGTTGTGGCCGATCAGATCGACGCCCGGCAGCTTGCTCAGCACCGCGTTGAAGACGCCGTAGTCGGTGTCGAACAGCCATTTGAAGACGGTGGTGGCGACGATGACGGGCATGCCCCAGCTGGCCACCAGGGCGATGTTGATGAGCATCTTCACCCAGCCGGAGACCCGTTGCAGCAGCAGGGCGACCAGCATGCCGAGGACCATCGTGAAGATCACGGAACCGGCCGCGAAGACGATCGTGCGCAGCACGACCTGCCAGAACTCGCCGTCGCCGAGCACCTTGGAGAAGTTGTCGAACCCGACCGACTCGGCCGGCTGGAAGCCCCACAGCTGGGACTGCCCGAACTTCTGGAAGGACAGGGTGACCAGGCGGACCAGCGGATAGCCCATGACCAGGGCGAGGATCACCAGGCAGGGGGCGAGCAGCAGCCAGGGGATGCCCGCGCCGCCGGACGTCCGCTTTCCGCGTGGCTGTCGGGTGCCGCCCGGTGGTGGCGCCTGCCGCGGCGGCGGCACCTTGGCGGGGGTGGTCGTGTCTGCGGCACTCATCGCGCGCTCCTCAGCGGTCCTTCTGGTCGTACGAAGCAGAAATCCCGTACGGAAGCCGGAATTCCGCACGAAGACCCGGGTCCCGGAGGGCCGCGCCTGCGTACGGAGTCCGGGTCCCGGGGGCCGTGCGGCACCGGACACCGCGCGGCCGTACGAGATGCAGGGCCCCCGCCCCCGGACTCCCCGGGGTCCACGGGGCCCTGCGCTCACGTCACTTGGTGTTGATCACCTTGTCGATCGCGGCGTCCGCTTCCTTCGCGGCGGCCTCGACCGACTGCTTGCCGGTGCCGATGTCCTGCAGCATGGTCTGCAGGACCTGGGACTTCTCGATCTGGAGCCAGCCCGAGGCCATCGGGACGAACCAGCTGGACTCGGCCGCGGTGGCGGGGACGACGGTCGCCGGGTCCTTCTTCAGGGTCTGGAGGTCCGTCGTGTTGTTGGGCAGGTTGCCCTTCGCCATCAGGCCCTTCTGGCCGTCGGGGCCGGTGAAGGCGTTGATCCACTCGGCGGCGACCTCCTGGGCCTTGGACTTCACCGGGACGGCGAGGTCGGAGCCGCCGAGGAAGACCGGCATGTTCTTGCCGGACGGGCCGGGCATCACGAAGCTCTCAAGGTTGTCCTTGAGCTTTCCGGTCTTGTCGTTCTTCGGGTCGGCCGAGGTCGCGCCCTCCCAGGCGGCACCGAAGATCATGCCGGACTGGCCCTGCCCGTAGACGATGTAACGGTCGGACTCGTCCTTGGTCTTGTCACCGTGCATGTACTTGTCGATGACGTTCTTGAAATCGGTGAGGCCCTTGAGGGACTCCGGCGAGGAGAGGGTGCCCTTCCAGGTGCCGCCCTCCTCCTTGGCGATGGCGCCGCCGGCGTCGTAGACGAAGGACATGGCCGCGTACCAGTCGCGGGTGGGCTGGTACCAGGCGCTGAACTTGTCGCCCTGCTTCTTCTGGATCTTGTCCAGGTCGGCGGTCAGCTCGTCGTAGGTCTTCGGGGTGGCCTTGATGCCGGCCGAAGCCGCGATGTCCTTGCGCCAGTTGGCGACCCGGCCGCCGGCGTAGTACGGGACGCCGAAGGTCTTGCCCTCGTACGTCACGGATGCCTTGAGGCCGTCGAGCCAGGCGGAGGAGTTGGTGAACTTGGCCGGGTCGACGGGCGCGAAGGCACCCTTGACCATGTAGCTCAGCATCTCGGTGTTGCCCATCTCGACCACGTCGGGGGCCTTGTCGGTGGCGAGGACGGCGTCCAGCTTGGTGTTCTTGTCCGGCCAGCCGTAGTACTCGTGCTTGATCTTGATGCCGGGGTGCTTCTTCTGCACCGCGGCGTCGGCGGCCTTCACCAGGTCGGGCCAGTTGTTCTGCGCGTCGACGGTCAGCCAGACGGTCAGTTCCTTGGCGTCCGCGCCACTCGACCCGCCGTCGTCCTTGTTGTCGCCGCACGCCGCGATGGAGAAGACCATGCCCGCGATACCGATCGCGGCTATCAGCTTGCGCTTCACGCCACCCTCCTCAGGGATGCCACAAACCCCCCTGCCTCCCCGCGGTGAGCGCAACGCTACGTACCGCCCATGGGGCCGGGACCTGGACCAATGGTGTAGACCAGTACGGGGAGCTTGGCCCAGACCAATTGACCTGTCAAGGGTGTTCAACCAGGCGCGGAGCGTCCGTGATCCGACCGAGATATGCAGAGACCTTTCATTCCGCAAGCGACAGATCGGACGGACCACTTCGGGCGAACCACGGCTCCCCGGAGGGCCCTATGGACTAGACCAACGGGGGGTGCGACGGTATACAGAGGAGATCACGGACCGTTCGGGTGGCCTCCCGTCACACGATGCCGTGCCACGATGTGATCCGAGGCCGATGGGACATCGGTCGCATTCGGCACCCGGAGCCGGGAAGGCAGAACATGAGCACCGACGTCAGCAGTGCGGAGAACGAGGGTGGGGCGACCGTCCGTACCGCGCGCGTGCCCAAGTACTACCGCCTGAAGAAACACCTGCTCGACATGACGCAGACGCTGCCGCCGGGCACACCGGTCCCGCCGGAGCGCACGCTCGCCGCCGAATTCGACACCTCGCGCACCACCGTGCGCCAGGCCCTTCAGGAACTGGTCGTCGAGGGCCGGCTGGAACGGATCCAGGGCAAGGGCACGTTCGTCGCCAAACCGAAGGTCTCCCAGGCGCTGCAACTCACCTCCTACACCGAGGACATGCGCGCCCAGGGTCTGGAGCCGACCTCGCAACTGCTGGACATCGGCTACATCACCGCCGACGACCGGCTCGCCGAACTGCTGGACATCTCGGCCGGCGGCCGGGTGCTGCGCATCGAGCGGCTGCGGATGGCCAACGGCGAGCCGATGGCGATCGAGACCACGCACCTGTCCGCCAAGCGCTTCCCGGCGCTGCGCCGCAGTCTCGTGAAGTACACGTCCCTCTACACCGCCCTGGCGGAGGTGTACGACGTGCATCTGGCGGAGGCCGAGGAGACCATCGAGACCTCGCTGGCCACGCCGCGTGAGGCGGGCCTGCTCAGCACGGACGTCGGCCTGCCGATGCTGATGCTCTCCCGCCACTCGCGGGACAAGAACGGCAACCCGGTGGAGTGGGTGCGGTCGGTCTACCGCGGGGACCGCTACAAGTTCGTCGCGCGGCTGAAGCGACCGCAGTAAAGGGCCACTTGAGGCCGTACGCGCGGGGTGGCGCGCGCCCCGGTCCCGTTGTGCGTGCCGCCCGCCGCCACGTGGGCGGCCGGGCTCCCCGATGCGTACCGCGAACGTCACAGCCATCGCCGTATGGACCCTCGTCGCGATCGTCGGCGCGGCCGGCTGGTCCGTGTCGCGCGCTCCCGGGGAGAGACGTCTCCGCCGCCCGGACGGTCGCGGCGGCTCTCGGATCCTACGCGACGCCCACCGCTCACACCCCTGGTTCGTCCCGATCACCGCGCACCGGGGCCGTCGTCGCGGACGCGTTGCGGGTGTGCACGCGGCACATCCGGGGTCGCCCCCCGTCCACCCGGTACGGGACGCCCTACGACGAGGCGCGGATCACCTCCCCGGCCGGACCGCTCGCCACCCGGGCCGAGAAGCGGGCGGCGCGGCAGGAGGCTTGCACCGCGGCGGACGGCCGGGAGCGGCAGGAGGCCGGCCGCGGCGGACGGCCGGAAGCGGACCCCGCGGACCACCACCAGGGCTTTCCTCGCCGCCGGATCGCTGTTTGCTACCGAAATACGGATAGGGCTTCCGCTCCCTCGGCGCCGTAACCTACATTGCCTGCGCGTTGCACCAGGTGATCAACGAGGGGATGGAGCCCAGGCATGCCGGATGCGCCTGAAGTGAAACAACCGGTGGTGACACCGGTACGCGTGGTCATCGCGCTGTGTCTCGTCGCGCCCTTCGTGGCGATGCTGTGGGTCGGCTCCTACGCCAAGATCGACCCCACCTTCATCGGGATCCCGTTCTTCTACTGGTACCAGATGCTGTGGGTGCTGATCTCCACCGCGCTGACCATGATCGCCTACTACCTGTGGCAGCGTGACCAGCGCGCCCGCAGGACCCGGAGCGGAGGTGCCGCGAAGTGAACGGTGGCGTCAACGGTGTCGCGCTCGGCGTCTTCATCTTCTTCTTCCTGGCCGTCACGGTCATGGGCTTCCTGGCCGCGCGCTGGCGCCGGGCCGAGAACGAGCACAGCCTCGACGAATGGGGGCTCGGTGGCCGGTCGTTCGGCAACTGGATCACCTGGTTCCTGCTCGGCGGCGACCTGTACACGGCCTACACCTTCGTGGCCGTCCCGGCGGCGATCTACGCGGCCGGCGCGTCCGGCTTCTTCGCCGTGCCCTACACGATCATCGTCTACCCGCTGATCTTCACCTTCCTGCCCCGGCTGTGGTCGGTCTCGCACCGGCACGGCTATGTGACCACCTCGGACTTCGTGCGCGGCCGGTTCGGCTCCAAGGGCCTGTCGCTGGCGGTGGCACTCACGGGCATCCTCGCGACGATGCCGTACATCGCGCTCCAGCTGGTGGGCATCCAGGCGGTCCTGGACGTGATGGGCGTGGGCGGCGGCGAGAACACCAACTGGTTCGTCAAGGACCTGCCGCTGCTGATCGCGTTCGGCGTGCTGGCCGCGTACACCTACTCGTCGGGGCTGCGGGCACCCGCGCTGATCGCGTTCGTGAAGGACACGCTGATCTACATCGTCATCGCGGTGGCGATCATCTACATCCCGATCAAGCTGGGCGGGTTCGACGACATCTTCGCCAAGGCCGGCCACGCCTTCGCCCAGACCAACCCGGCGACGGGGGCACCGCGCGGGGCGCTCGCGCCGGCGGAGCCGGGCCAGTGGACGTACGCCACCCTGGCGCTGGGCTCCGCGCTCGCGCTGTTCATGTACCCGCACTCGATCACCGCGACGCTGTCCTCGCGCAGCCGTGAGGTGATCCGCCGCAACACCACGGTCCTGCCGCTGTACTCCCTGATGCTGGGCCTGCTCGCCCTGCTGGGCTTCATGGCCATCGCGGCCGGGATCAAGGTCGACAACGGCCAGTTGGCCATCCCGCAGCTGTTCGCGGACATGTTCCCGGACTGGTTCGCGGGCGTGGCGTTCGCGGCGATCGGCATCGGTGCCCTGGTGCCCGCGGCGATCATGTCCATCGCGGCCGCGAACCTGTTCACCCGGAACATCTACAAGGACTTCATCAAGCCGAACGCGACGCCGGCGCAGGAGACCCGGGTCTCCAAGATCGTGTCGCTGCTGGTGAAGGTGGGCGCGCTGGTCTTCGTCCTGAGCATGGACAAGACGGTCGCCATCAACTTCCAGCTGCTGGGCGGCATCTGGATCCTGCAGACCTTCCCGGCCCTGGTCGGCGGCCTGTTCACCCGCTGGTTCCACCGCTGGGCGCTGCTCGCGGGCTGGGCCGTCGGCATGGTGTACGGCACGGTCGCCGCGTACGGCGTCGCCTCGCCCACGCAGAAGCACTTCGGCGGCTCCGCGAAGGAGATCCCCGGGATCGGCGAGATCGGCTACATCGGCACGACGGCGTTCGTGCTCAACGTCCTCGTCACCGTCGCCCTGACCTTCGTCCTGAAGGCCGTGAAGGCTCCCGAGGGCGTGGACGAGACGGCCCCGGAGGACTACACGGCCGACGCGGGCGACAGCGGCGTCCGGACGGAGCCGACCCCCGCGACCGCCGGCGCCGACCACTGAAAGACCGCCCCGCAGGGGCACGCGGAAGCGTACGGACAACCGCACACATCCCCCAGCGGGCCGCCGAAGCCGACCGGCGACGGCGGCCCGCTGCCACACCCACGACCCGCGCCCGCACGACCACCGACACCTCCCACAGGGGCGCGGGGAACCGCGCGACCGGCCGCCCACGACCCCCGCCCCGCCACCAGGGCCGGGCGACCACGTCACTCTTCTCACCTACCCGTTGACACTCCGATACCGCCGTGACACAACATCTAGGGGTGGCACCGCAAGGCGGCACTAGATGTATGCTCATGCTCGCTGTCGTCGCAGGGGAATCCGGTGTGAATCCGGAACTGTCCCGCAACGGTGTACTCATGCCCGTATGCCCGCATACGAGCATGCAGGCTTCAGTCCGAGGACCTGCCGACAGTGCGCCCGGCCGTCCGGTCCGGGTGCCTGACGTCCGGGCCTCGTGGAATGGGCCGGCGGATGCGTGCCGCTGTCTGCGCTCGTGTGCTGCCCCCTGCCCTCCCGCAAGGCCCCGTGCCGAGCGAGGGAGAGCCACACGTGACCATCGCGCCAGCCGATCCGGCTTCAGCCGTCCAGGCGACCGCCGTCCCCGTGGAGACCGACGGTCCCGGTGCCGCGCTGCTGCGGACCCTGACCGAGCTGACCACCGACCTCCCCGACGCCGACCCCGGCCGGGTCGCCGCTGCCGCGCTGCGCGGCCGGTCGGCGCGGGCCGACGCCGAGGCCACCGCGGAGTTGCGCGAGCTGGCCACGGAGGCGGCCGCCGGGCTGATCTCGGAGGACCCCGCCTACTCGCGGCTGGCCGCCCGCCTGCTGACCCTCTCCGTCCACGCCGAGGCGGCCTCGCAGGGCGTCACGTCGTTCACCGAGTCGATCGCCGTGGGCCACCGCGAGGGGCTCATCGCCGACCGCACCGCGGAGTTCGTCCGGCTGCACGCGGCCCGCCTCGACGCCCTGGCCGACCCGGCCGCCGACGACCGCTTCGGCTACTTCGGCCTGCGCACGCTGTACAGCCGCTACCTGCTGCGCCACCCCCTCACCCGCAAGGTCATCGAGACGCCCCAGCACTTCATGCTGCGCGTCGCCGCCGGCCTGGCCGAGGACCACAGCGCGCGTGCCGCGGCCGAGGTCGCCGCGCTCTACGGGCTGATGAGCCGCCTCGACTACCTGCCCTCCTCCCCCACCCTCTTCAACTCCGGCACCCGCCACCCGCAGATGTCGTCCTGCTACCTGCTGGACTCCCCGAAGGACGAGCTGGACTCCCTCTACGAGCGCTACCACCAGGTGGCCCGCCTCTCCAAGCACGCCGGCGGCATCGGTCTCTCCTACTCCCGTGTCCGCTCCCGCGGTTCGCTGATCCGCGGCACCAACGGGCACTCCAACGGCATCGTCCCGTTCCTGAAGACCCTCGACGCCTCCGTGGCCGCCGTGAACCAGGGCGGCCGGCGCAAGGGCGCGGCGGCGGTCTACCTGGAGACCTGGCACTCCGACATCGAGGAGTTCCTGGAACTGCGCGACAACACCGGTGAGGACGCCCGCCGTACCCACAACCTCAACCTCGCGCACTGGGTCCCGGACGAGTTCATGCGCCGGGTCGAGGCCGACGGGCAGTGGTCGCTGTTCTCGCCGTCGGACGTGCCCGGCCTGGTCGACCTGTGGGGCGCGGAGTTCGACGCCGCCTACCGCCGGGCGGAGGCGGCCGGGCTCGCGCAGAAGACCGTCCCGGCCCGTGATCTCTACGGCCGGATGATGCGCACCCTCGCGCAGACCGGCAACGGCTGGATGACCTTCAAGGACGCGGCCAACCGCACCGCCAACCAGACGGCCGAGCCGGGCCACGTCGTCCACTCCTCCAACCTCTGCACGGAGATCCTGGAGGTCACCGACGACGGCGAGACCGCGGTCTGCAACCTGGGCTCGGTCAACCTGGGCGCGTTCGTGCGCGGCGGGGACATCGACTGGGAGCGGCTGGACGAGACGGTCCGCACCGCCGTCACCTTCCTCGACCGGGTCGTCGACATCAACTTCTACCCGACCGAGCAGGCCGGCCGTTCCAATGCCAGGTGGCGGCCGGTGGGCCTCGGGGTGATGGGTCTTCAGGACGTCTTCTTCCAGCTGCGGCTGCCCTTCGACTCCCCGGCGGCGCGCGAGCTGTCCACCCGGATCGCGGAGCGCATCATGCTCGCCGCCTACGAGGCCTCCGCCGACCTCGCCGAGCGCCCCCAAGCACCTGCGACAAGCTCCGGTGCCGGGGGGACCCCCATCGGTCCGCTGCCCGCCTGGGAGAAGACCCGTACCGCGCGGGGCGTGCTGCACCCCGACCACTACGGCGTGACGCCGGCCTGGCCGGAGCGCTGGGCGGCCCTGCGCGAGCGCGTCGCCCGCACGGGCCTGCGCAACTCGCTGCTCCTCGCCATCGCCCCGACCGCCACGATCGCCTCCATCGCGGGCGTGTACGAGTGCATCGAGCCGCAGGTCTCCAACCTGTTCAAGCGCGAGACCCTGTCCGGGGAGTTCCTCCAGGTCAACTCGTACCTGGTCCGGGACCTCAAGGAGCTGGGCGTGTGGGACGCCCGCACCCGCGAGGCGCTGCGCGACGCCAGCGGCTCGGTGCAGGACTTCGGCTGGATCCCGGCGGACGTGCGCGCCCTGTACCGCACGGCCTGGGAGATCCCGCAGCGCGGTCTGATCGACATGGCCGCGGCCCGCACGCCGTACCTGGACCAGTCCCAGTCCCTGAACCTGTTCATGGAGACGCCGACCATCGGCAAGCTCTCCTCGATGTACGCCTACGCCTGGAAACAGGGCCTGAAGACCACGTACTACCTGCGTTCCCGCCCGGCGACCCGGATCGCCCGCGCCGCCCAGGCGCAGCCCCGGGCGGCCGTCCCCGCGCAGCAGGTCGCCGATCCCGACGCCGTCGCCTGCTCCCTGGAGAACCCCGAGTCCTGCGAAGCCTGCCAGTGACTGACGCCCCGCACCCGACCACCACCCCTGGAGGACGGCGCACCGCGCCGACGGACATGACCCGCAACGCCCATCTCCTCGACCCGGGCTTCGAGCTGACGCTCCGCCCCATGCGCTACCCGGACTTCTACGAGCGCTACCGGGACGCCATCAAGAACACCTGGACCGTGGAGGAGGTCGACCTCCACTCGGACGTCGCCGACCTCGCCCGGCTGACCCCCGCCGAGCAGCACCTCATCGGCCGGCTCGTGGCGTTCTTCGCGACGGGCGACTCGATCGTCGCGAACAACCTGGTGCTGACGCTGTACAAGCACATCAACTCCCCGGAGGCGCGGCTGTACCTGTCACGCCAGCTGTTCGAGGAGGCGGTGCACGTCCAGTTCTACCTGACCCTGCTGGACACCTATCTGCCCGACCCGGAGGACCGCGCCGCGGCCTTCGCGGCCGTCGAGAACATCCCGTCCATCCGGGAGAAGGCGCAGTTCTGCTTCACCTGGATGGACTCGGTGGACAAGCTGGAGCGCCTGGAGTCCAGGGCGGACCGCAGGCGCTTCCTGCTCAACCTCATCTGTTTCGCGGCGTGCATCGAGGGGCTGTTCTTCTACGGCGCCTTCGCCTACGTCTACTGGTTCCGCAGCCGGGGCCTGCTGCACGGCCTGGCCACCGGCACCAACTGGGTGTTCCGCGACGAGACGATGCACATGAGCTTCGCCTTCGACGTGGTCGACACCGTCCGCAAGGAGGAGCCGGACCTCTTCGACGACGAGCTGCGGCAGCAGGTCACCGAGATGCTGCGGGAGGCCGTGGAGGCCGAGCTGCAGTTCGCGCGCGACCTGTGCGGTGACGGCCTCCCCGGCATGAACACCGACTCGATGCGGCAGTACCTGGAGTGCGTCGCCGACCAGCGGCTGACCCGCCTCGGCTTCGCCCCGGTGTACGGCTCGGAGAACCCCTTCTCCTTCATGGAGCTGCAAGGGGTTCAGGAGCTGACCAACTTCTTCGAGCGGCGCCCGTCGGCGTACCAGGTGGCGGTGGAGGGCACCGTCGACCTGGACGAGGACTTCTGAGCCACCTTGACGTCGCCGATCTCCTGGGCCTCCCTGATCTGCCGGTCGATGCGCCGGTCGCGCACCATGCCGAGCACCGACGGGAGGGCCAGGAGGACGAGGATCGCGAGGACGGCACCCATTCCGGTCAGACCTTCGATCTGGTTCGTATTCATGGACACTACTGTCGTCCCGCACACCCCGCGCCGACAGTGGCAGGGCTGCCGCACACCCTCGAATTACTGCCAAGAACGAGGCACACTGGCAGCATGCTGAAAAACGTGGTGGCCGTCCTGCTGGACGGCGCGCACCCCTTCGAACTGGGCGTCGTCTGCGAGGTGTTCGGCATCGACCGCAGTGACGAGGGGCTGCCGACGTACGACTTCGCCGTGGTCTCGGCGGAGGGCCCGGCGTTGCAGACCCATGTCGGCGGGCTGACCGTCTCCACGCCGTACGGGCTGGAGCGCCTGGCCGAGGCCGACCTGATCGCCGTACCGGCGGGCAACGGGTTCGCCGACCGCACGTTCCCGCCCGAGTTGCTGGACGCCCTGGCGGCGGCGGCGGAGCGCGGGACGCGGGTGCTCAGCGTCTGCTCGGGGGTGTTCGTGCTCGGTGCCGCCGGGCTGCTCGACGGGCGGCGGTGCAGCGTGCACTGGCGGCACGCCCACAACCTCGCCCTGCGCTGCCCGCGGGCGATCATCCAGCCGGACGTGCTCTACGTCGACGACGACCCGGTGATCACCTCCGCCGGAACCGCGGCCGGGATCGACGCCTGCCTGCACATCGTGCGCAAGGAGCAGGGCCCCGAGATCGCCAACAAGATCGCCCGGCGCATGGTGGTGCCGCCGCACCGGGACGGCGGGCAGGCCCAGTACATCGAGCGTCCGCTGCCCAAGCGCCCGTGCGACACCGTCGGCGACGTGCTGGCCTGGATGGACGAGCACCTCGACGAGGAGGTCACCGTCGAGCAGCTCGCCGACCGCGCGCACATGTCGCCGCGCACCTTCGCCCGCCGCTTCCAGCAGGAGACCGGCACCACCCCCTACCGCTGGATCCTGCGCCAACGGGTGCTGCTGGCCCAGGAGTTGCTGGAGCGGACGGACGAGACGATGGACGCGATCGCGGCCCGTACCGGCTTCGGCACGGCCGCCGCACTGCGCCACCAGTTCGTCCGGACGCTGGCGACGACCCCGTACGCCTACCGGCGCACGTTCCGGGGCCCCGAGGCCGCCTGAACGCGCGCCGGTGGCAACAGGCGTCGCGCACCGTCACCGGGGACGGGGGGCCTGGCGCGCCGGGCCCGTCACCACTCCTCGGGTGTCAGCAGCAGCCGGTGCGGGCGGAGCGTGATGCCCACCCTGGTCGCGTCGTTCGACCCGCCGGCCTGCTTGAACCGGTACTTCGCCGACAGTGCCGCGGTGATCAGGGTCAGCTGGGCCATCGAGAAGTGGTCGCTCGGGCACTTGCGGTTGCCCACGCTGAACGGGTTCATCGCGTACTTCGGCACGTCCTTGGCCCGCTCCGGCAGCCAGCGGTCGGGGTCGAAGCCGAGGTTGTCGGCGTACGAACGGGCATCGCGCTGGACCGCGTACGGGCTGTAGACGATGTCCGCCCCCGCCGGAATGCGATAGCCGCCGAGCGCGGTGTCCGTCACCGCGCGCCGGGTCAATATCCATACGGCCGGACGCAAGCGCATCGCCTCGACAACGACATTGTTCGTGTGTCCGAGCGCCCGGACGTCGTCGAATCCGACCGGCCGGCCGCCGGTGACGGATTCCACCTCGGCGCGCACCTTCTCGGCGTGTTCCGGGTGTTCGGCGAGCACCTGGAGCAGCCACATGATCGTGGAGGCCACCGTTTCGCTGCCGGGGGTGAGTATCGCGACGACCTGGTCGTGGATCTCCTGTTCCCCGATGGGGTCGCCCTTCTCGTCCCGGGCCGTCAGCAAAGCCGTCAGCAAATCGTCCGGCCTTTGCCCCGACGCGCGGCGCTCGGCGACGATCTCGTCGACCAGGAGGTGCAAGTCGGCCAGCGCCCGGTTGAATTCGCGGTTGGCCGGCAGGGGCAGCTTGTACAGCGGTCCGAGCGGCATCACCATCCGGCGGTACATACCGCGGAAGACGGTGGCGAGCGCAACGCACAACCGCTCGGCCCGCTCGTCCATGTACTCGCCGCGCAGCAGACAGCGGGCGGCGATGCGCACCGCGATCCGGAAGGACTCCGAGGTGCAGTCGACGGTCTCGCCGGGCCGCCAGCGCTCGGTCAGCGCGTGCGCCTCCTCCTCCATGATCGGCCCGTAGGCGGGGATCGCGTCGAGCCGGAAGGCGGGCTGGATGGTGCGCCGCTGGCGGCGGTGCCTGGGCCCGTTGGCGGTGGCCACCCCCTCCTTGCCGAGCAGCCCCTCCAGGGATTCCCACAGCGGCCCGTCGATCTTGTAATCGGGGCTGAGGGCCAGCGCTCCGGTGAGTTCCGGGGAGGTGACGGCGTACACCGTCTTCGGGCCGAGCTTCAGCCGTACGACGTCGCCGTGGTCGCGCAGTCGGGACATGAAGGCCAGCGGATCGCGGACCAGCCGCCAGCCGTGGCCCAGGCCCGGCACACCGCCGCCGGCCAGCGGTGGCTCGGAGAGTGGTGGCGTCCCGGGAGGCACGGGCCGCACGGACTCGACGGTCATTTCTCACCTGCCGCTTCGTTGTTGACGTACGGGGGCGTGGACCGGTCCGCCCAGCGGTCGACCAGGTAGCGGCCGGACTCGTGGTGGAACCAGTAGACCGAGCTGAACCAATTGCGCATATTGCAGATGCAGGCCCGAACGGCGACGCTGAGTTCCTTTCCCTGCGTCGTTCCGTCGGCCAGACCGTCGGCGAACCGCACGGCGGTGTGTTCCGCCTCGACGAATTCCGTTATGCATTCCTCGGCACGTCGCCTGACTTCACCGACCGCGTCTTCCAGGGCCATTCCCTCATGGGTGACGAGGCTGATTCCCAGATTGTGCACCTCGGCGCCCGCCAGTTCCTTGGGCAGTGAGCAGAGGTCGTTGTACCAAGCGGCGAATTCCTGGCTCAGCAGTGCCGGACGGCGGTATGCCGGATCTTTCCGCACGGCGTCGGGAAGTTCGAGACCCACGCTCGGCTCCAGCAGGTCCGTCCATATCCAGTGCGCGAAGGTCAGGCGGCGCAGGGCCAGGTACTCCTCGACGCCCGGGACATATGCCTGGGTGCGGTTGTGGAATTCGCGGTCGTACGCCTCGATCACCGAGTGGAAGTGGCGGGCGAACCGCGTGTTCCAGGTCGGCGGAAGGAAGGAGTACAACCGCAGCGTGCTGTCCGCGAACCCCGCGACCAGGGGATCCTGATGGTTCAGATGGTGCCGTGGTGAATCGAGGGCCGTGTGCAACCGCGATCTCAGCCGCCGCCAGTCGGCCGTCCGGCCGTGCACGATGTCACGGTCGTGTCGGTCGTCCCAGACGAAGAACCACGCGCTGTAGTCGGCAATGGCCTGCAACACGTCGTCGGCGGCACTCGTGTAGTACCCCGCCATCAGGTCCGTGTAGCACAGACCATCGGCATATTCCGCAACCTTGTCCGCCGACATGAGCCGCTTTTCGAGCAGCCAGAGGCGGGTCTTCTCCTGGAGCCTGGGCCAATACGGATGCAGTTGCCTGGGAAAGGATTCCTCGATCACCGGGAGAGCGAGCGGCGGTGGCACTGCCACCGCCGTCGGCGTCGATATGGTGCCGTGTGGTAACGCACGCACGAACTAACCCCTCTCAGCCGTCAGATACGCACGCCCCTCCCGCTGTGCCGGGCGTGCGCCGTTGCGTATCCCGCGCACCCCATTCAGCACCACAACTGACCGGTCTGGGAACGGATTCGCTCCATTCACTACCCCCGCGCGCCGAGATTCCCCTCTTGTACGCTCGGCTTTGGACCGCTACGCACGACGCCCGGCCAGGGGTTCCCTGGCCGGGCGTCACAGCCGGCTGGTCGAGGCCCTGCCGGGGCCTCAGTCGTTGGCGACCACGGGGTAGCGCGGCTCGTTCTCGGCCATCTGCCGCAGCGCGTCCTTGCGCTCGCGCTTGGAGAGCCGGTCGATGTACAGGTAGCCGTACAGGTGGTCGGTCTCGTGCTGAAGACACCGGGCGAAGTAGCCCGTGCCCCGCACCTTGATCGGGTTGCCCCGCTCGTCCTGCCCGGTCACCTCGGCGTAGTCGGGACGGGCCAGCGGCGCGTACGCGGCAGGCACGGACAGGCAGCCCTCGTTGCTGTCGTCCAGGTGGCGCCGGTCGGCGGGCAGGTCGACGAGGACCGGGTTGCAGACCACGCCGACGTGCCGTTCGCCGCCGTCGTCCCCGCAGTCGTAGACGAAGACCTTCAGGTCGACGCCGATCTGGTTGGCGGCCAGGCCCACGCCCTCGGCGGTGCGCTGGCTGGCGAACATGTCCGCGACCAACTGCTGGAGTTCGTCACCGAACTCGGTGACGTCCTGGCACTCCTTGTGCAGCACCGGATTGCCGACGACCGTGATCGGCCGCGAGGTGCCGCGCTCCCGCCAGGCGGCCTCGCGCTCCTCGGTGCCGTCGGTGTCGATGACGAAGCCCTCGTCGTCCACGGGGAGCACGCCCGCGTGCTGCTGATCGGTGTCCTGCTGCGCCATGACCGACGTATGCCTTCCTCAAAGAACAGGGAAATGAATGGTGGAACGGGGAAATGCTGGAACGGGGAAATGTTGCTGATACAGGGTACGTGCAAGCGCCCCCGGCACAGACTCGGACGCAGAGACAGCAGGAGCCGCAGACACGGGCGCGGACGCGGAGACAGCCGAAGCCGCAGGCACAGACCCAGGTGCAGGTACAGGTACAGGTACAGGTGCAGCCGCAGACCCAGGCGCAGTCGCAGCCGGAGCGACGGCGCACCCCCGCCCGTCCAGTGAAGCGCCTAGCAGACCTCTTCCAGATCCCGCCAGTCCCGGGAGTCCGGGCTGTCCGCCACCCACCCGTCCAGCAGCCCCCGGACCAGTGAGGCCGGCGCGGCCACCCCGCACTCCCGTTCCGGTACCCACAGCTGGCCGTCCGTCCGGTGCCCGAGCGGCCCCGGATGTCCCGGCTCGCTGTGATCGTGCGGGTCGAGGTGCTCCCCGTCCCCCTCGTCGGACGGCATCCGCGACTCGGAGCACATCCGGCACAGCAGCCGCACGGACGACGACCAGTCCTCGGCGGCGAAGCCGGCGTCGGCGGCCAGCTGCTCCAGCGCGTCCCGGTCGGCCTCGGTGGCGGCCTCCAGCAGGACCACCCAGGTGGGCACCGGCGACGGCGCCCACAGTTCGATCTCGTCGAAGACCGGATAGGCGTGCCCGGCCGCCGTGGTGCGCTCGCCGTGCGGCACCCCGTCGTGCAGGACGACCTCGCCCCAGCGGCGCCCCGACGAGGGAAGCGGGATGGACTGCACCTCGATCCGGGCCGGGTCGAGCCGCTTGCCCCACACCACCTCGGCCTCCCCCTCCGGGGACAGCCGGACGACCGCGCTGCCCAGCTCCATGCCGAGCGGTTCGCCGGAGGCGGCGGCGCTTCCCGGCCGGGAGCCCCCGGGCACCCGCAGTCCGTACGCCTGCCAGGCACGATGGGCCAGCGGCCAGTCCTGTAGGGCGGTGGCGGCGATGCCCACGTTCCACCAGTCGGGCGCGCCGGTCTCCCGGTCGAGCAGGGCCACGGCGCGCAGTCCGGCCGCGCGGGCCTGCTCCCAGTCGTGCCGGAACTTGTGCAGCAGGGCGAGGTTGAACCAGGACTCGGACAGCCAGGGTTCCAGGTCGGCGGCGCGTGTCAGCAGCTCGCCCGCGTCCTCGTACCGGCCGTCACCGATGAGTGTGAACGCCCGGTCGGTGGCCTGCCGCCACGAGGCGGAGGGCCGGTGCCGTCCCTTGCCGAAGATCCTCACGATTCCCGCCTGCCAGTTCCAGATCCGCACTGTGGGCTGGCTTGTGCCCCCGGACACCCTCTCCCTCGCATCCAACCACGTACGGCGGGAGGGCCGCTCATTACCCATGGGTTACCCAGCCGCGGGCCGGGTCAGACAGCCCCGTCCGACGTCCGCCCCCGCCCGGCCCGAACCGCTCGCGTCCCGCGGCCCGGTCGCCCAGCACCCGCGCGAGCGATTCCACCACGTCCGGCGCGTAGTCCCCGGCGGTGCCCAGCCGCAGCTCCTCCAGCGCCGCGAGGGGGGCGCCGGGACCGGCGTCCCGCGCCTTCTCCTCGTACGCGTTCACGGCCCGTATGATCCGCGCGGCCACCGGCTGCTCCCGGTACGGGTCGGCCTGCCGCTCCACGACCACGGCGACCGCGGCGTCCACCCCGGTCTGCCGTACGACGGCACCGCCGAGCAGCGCTATCCGCCGTTGCTGTTCGGCGGGCAGCCCGGCGGTGGCACCGGCCGGCACCGGGTCGACCAGGCTCAGCTGGCCGATGTCGTGCATGAGCGCCGCGTATTCCAGCACGGTCAGCTCGGGCGAGGTCAACCCGAGGTCCCGGCCGACGGCCCGGCTGAGCGCGGCGACCCGGTGGGCGTGTCCGGCCGGGGTGTACCCGGCGGTCTCGGTGGCCCGGGCGAGAGAGGCGATGGTCTGCCGGTAGGTGGCCCGCACGGCGGCGTACCGGCGCAGCGAGAGCTGGGTGAGCAGGAGCGGCAGGCAGAACACGGGCAGCGCCCACAGTCCGACGGCGGCCACCGCGAGCGCCATCACCGCGCCCGTCGCGCACACCGCGGACCCGATCCCGGGCAGCGCGCGCAGTTCGTCCCGCAGCAGCGGTCCGAACGGCCACCGGGTGCGGGAGTGGGCCAGCGCGGCGGCCAGTACGGCGTCGCACAGCGCGGTGAGCACGAGGAGGACGAGCAGCAGCACGGCGTGGGTGACGCCGCCCCAGGCCCCGAACACGCCGTCGCCGTCCAGGGGTTGGCAGCAGACGGCGGCGAAGCCGGTGGTCAGGACGCGGCGGGCCAGCAGATCGGGGGTGGCGGTCCGGCCGCACCAGATGTGCGGGACGCTGCCGAGCAGCGAGGCGGCGACCACGATGGTGACGACCTGCGCGGCGCGGACGGGGGTCCCCGCGCTCTGGGCCAGGCCGAGCGCCTGGGACGTGGCCGGATGTCCGGCTCCCTCGCCGAGCAGCGCGTACGACAGCGCGCCGGCCGCGCCGAGCGAGGCGGTCTCCCGGGTGTCGACGCCGGTGACGGCGTCGGCCCCGGTGACGTGGACGGGGATGCCCGCCGCCCGAGCGGGTCCCGGCCCCCGGGGGACGGTCAGCTCGCCGACGGCTATGAGCACGCCGAACGCGAGGGCGGTCCCCCGCTGGTCGACGCCGGAGACGAGGGTGACGGCGAGGGAGAGCGCGGCTAGCAGCGCGGCGGCGGCGTGGACCAGCCGGAGCGGGGTCACCGGTGTGCTCCGCGGGGGTCCGCGAGGGGTTCGGCCGGCAGCACGGGATACCGCGGCTCGTCGGCGGTGACCGCGGGATGCCAGCCGTGCCGCCCCAGGGCCCGCGCCAGCGCGGCGACCATCCGGGGGTCGAACTGCGCGCCGGCGCAGCGCTCCAGTTCCCGCAGTGCCGCCGGGACGGGCCGCGCCCTGCTGTAGGTGCGGGTGGAGGTCATCGCGTCGAAGGCGTCGGCGACGGCCACCACCCGCGCGCACTCGGGGATCTGACCGCCCGCGAGGCCGTACGGGTAGCCGGTGCCGTCGAGCCGTTCGTGGTGGTGCAGGATCGCCGCCCGGGCCTCCCCGAGGAAGGAAATCCCGCGGACCATCTCGTGGCCGTACTCGGGATGCAGTTCGATCACGCGCCGTTCCTCGGGGGTCAGCGGCCCGTCCTTGCGCAGCAGTCGCGTCGGTACGCCCAGCTTGCCCACGTCGTGCAGGATCCCGGCGAACCGCAGCATCTCGACGCGGTCGTCGCCCAGGCCCAGCTCCCGGGCGATCAGCACGGACGCCTGCCCGACCCGCTCACTGTGGCCGCGCGTGTAGCCGTCCTTGATGTCGACGGCCTGCACGAGCGCGCGGATGGTCGCCTGGTGGGCCGCCCGCTCCCGGTGGTACTGCGCGAAGACCCACCAGGACACGCCCATCGGCAGCAGCACGAGCAGCGCCGCGACGGGCCCGTGCGGGCCGCGCCACAGCACGGCCATCATCAGCCCGGCCAGCCCGTGCACGGCGATCGGCGCGAGCGAGCGGGGCAGCAGCGCGCGCCAGGCGCGGCGCGCGAGACCCGTCCCGCGCTGTCCCCACGGGGCGGGCGGCACTCCGACGCCCAGGGCGCGCAGGCCGCCGTCGAGCGCGCCGAGGACGAGGCAGAAGACCGGTACGGCGGCGGCGACGGGCACGAGCGCGTACGGGAAGTCGGAGTGCACGACCGCGTCCCCGCCGCCGAGCCACCAGTGCACGCGGGCCGTCGCCCACACGGCGAGCGAGGACTGGGCGGCGCGCCAGATCCGGCGCAGCACGCGGGGCCGTTCGGCGGGCGAGAGCAGCGCGCCGGGCACCGGTACGAACGCGGCGGCGGGCGCGGGCAGCAGGAAGGCCCCGGCGAGCAGGACGGGGTGGAAGGTGCCGCCGAAGCGGCGCCGGACGATCCGCTCACAGACCGCGTACAGCACCGCGAGCAGCGTGATCACCCACCAGGGCGAGCGGACGTGGGGCAGGCGCAGCATCGCGATCACGGCAAGGGCGGCGACGCAGGCGACGTACACGCGTGCGCGCGCCGGAACCGTCTCCATGACGCCCTCCCCGCCCGACCAGCCCGTCCTGGCTCCGGAGCCTAAGGCGCGGCTCGGGGGGCCCGTGGGCCCGTACCGGACGGATTAGCACGTTCGGGTGATGACCCCGAAGTCAGGAAGCGAGCCGGCCGGAGGCGCGGGCCGCGGCTCGGGCGTGCGGACGGGCCCGGTGGGCACGGGCCGGGACCGAGCCGGGTCAGGACTCCTGCGGGGTCGCCGTGACCTCGTGCTCCGGCACGACCTGGCCGGAGCGGATCAGGTCGATCCGCCCCATCACCTTGGCGCGCAGGTCGATCGGCACGTCGTCATGGCCGCAGCACCGCTTGACCAGCTTCTTCACCGCCTGCTCCAGGCCGTACTTCTCCAGGCACGGCGAGCACTCCTCGAAGTGCTGCTGGAACTTGTCGAGGTCGGCCGGCGGCATCTCGCTGTCGAGGATCTCGTAGAGATGGTCGAGTACCTCACTGCAGTCCGTGTCGTGCGGCTCTCCGCAGCTCATGAGCCCGAGCCTTTCGCTTCGTTCGACTCAGCGGCACCCGCCGGGACCAGTCCGCGATCGCGGGCGTAGTCCTCCAGCATGCCGCGCAGTTGCCGGCGGCCCCGGTGCAGCCGGGACATCACCGTACCGATGGGTGTCCCCATGATGTCCGCGATCTCCTTGTAGGCAAAGCCCTCTACGTCCGCGAGGTAGACGGCGATGCGGAATTCCTCGGGGATCGCCTGCAACGCTTCCTTGACGTCGGAGTCGGGCAGGTGGTCCAGCGCCTGCGACTCGGCGGAGCGCAGACCGGTCGACATGTGCGACTCGGCGCGGGCCAGCTGCCAGTCCTCGATCTCCTCGGCCGCGCTGCGCTGCGGCTCGCGCTGCTTCTTGCGGTACGAGTTGATGAAGGTGTTCGTGAGGATCCGGTACAGCCACGCCTTGAGGTTGGTGCCCTCACGGAACTGGTGGAAGGACGCGTACGCCTTGGCGTACGTCTCCTGCACCAGGTCCTCGGCATCGGCCGGGTTGCGCGTCATGCGCAGCGCGGCCGAGTACATCTGGTCGAGGAACTCCAGCGCGTCCCGCTCGAAGCGCGCGTTGCGCTGCGCGCTGGACTCCGCGCCGATGCCCCGGCCCTCGGGCAGCTCCGCCTGGCCGTTGCCGGTCCCTGCGTCGGTCCCAGTGACCGCACCCACCTCCTCAAGATCCCGGACGGGACCGAGAGCGGTCCCACTCGAATCGGAGGATAGAACACCACCCGGGCCCGCCGCCCCTCGAATGGGTGCGGTCTTGGCCGCATGCAGCACCGTCCAGTCCAGGTCAGGGCGGCTGCTGTGGCTCGGGCAGATGGTCGAACCCATGCGGCGGACTTCCTCTCTCCCACGACGTCGGTGCCGGAGAATCTCAGCACTCTGACCGCCACAACAGTGCGCCCACGCCCGGCATTCCCGGGCGTCACCCGAGTGACGCGGCCCACTCCGCGACCGCCTCGGTGACGATCTCCAGGGCCCGTTCCTGGCCGATGCCGGCGCGCTTGGGCACGGCGAGGCCGTGGTCGGCGTACGGCACCTCGACGAGCCGGTACGTCCCCTCGGGGAACTCGGCCGGCCTGCCGAACGGATCGTTGCCGCCCTGGACGACCAGCGTGGGCACCCCCGCCCCCAGCAGCTCCGCGGCCCGGGACTTCTCGGGCCGGCCCGGCGGGTGCAGCGGGAAGCTCAGGGCGAGGACCGCGTGCGCGCCCAGTTCGCCGGCCGTGCGGCAGGCGACCCGGGCCCCGGCGCTGCGCCCGCCGGAGATCACCGGCAGTCCCGGTGCGGTGAGCGCGGGCCAGATCCCGCGCCAGCCGGTGTCGAGGGTCTTCGGCGCCGGGGCGACCTTCCGGCCCGCCACCCGCCAGGGCTGCTCGACGAGGGCCACGCAGACGCCCCGGTCGGGCAGCGCCGCCGCGAGCGCCCGCAGGTCCCGTGCCTCGATGCCGCCGCCGGCCCCGTGGCTCACGGCCAGCACCAGCCGGGCCCGCCGGGTCCGGTGCCAGGTGACGCGGGCGTCCCCCGCGTCCGTGGCGATGGTCTGGGTGGTCCCGGTGATCTCTGTCGTCACATCAGAAGAGTGTGCCCTCTTCCGGGCCCGTCAGCTCCTTCAGCAGCTCCGGGCCGTTGTTGCGGACGTTGCTGACGGCCGTCGGGACCGGGTAGGCGCGCATCAGGCCGTGCGGCGGCGGTTCGAGCAGCGGGCGCAGGTCCCCGGCGTCCGTGCGGGACGGGTCGAGCCAGGCGTCCCAGCGGTCCGGGGTGAGCATCAGCGGCATCCGGGGGTGGATCTCGGCGAGGCTGTGCGGCCCGTCGGCCGGGGCCACGGCCAGCGGGGTGGTCTCCGCCTCCGTGGTGATCACCGAGCAGGTCGCCCACCAGGCCCGCGGGTGGTCGTCGGGCAGGGTCCGGTCCCGCCAGAACTCGTACAGGCCGGCCATCGCGAAGACCGATCCGTCGGCGGGCAGCACGAAGTACGGCTGTTTGCGCGGGCGCTTCTTCTTCCCCTCGACCTCCAGGTCGCGCTCCTGCGTGCCGGTCACCCACTCGTAGTAGCCGTCGGCGGGCAGGATGCAGCGCCGGGCGGCGAAGGCACGGCGGTACGACGGCTTCTCGTGCACGGTCTCCGCGCGCGCGTTGATCATCCGGGCCGCGCCCTCGGGCGACTTGGACCAGGACGGCACCAGCCCCCACCTGAGCCGGCGCAGCTGGCGCACCGGGCGCGGATCGCCGGTGTCTTTCAACGGACGGTCGAGCACGGCGTAGACCTCTTTGGTGGGGGCCACGTTGTAGTCGGCCGCGAGGGTCTCCTCGGGGTCGAACCTCTCGACTTCGAAGACTCCGGCGAGATCCTCGGGCGCACGACTCGCCGAGTACCGTCCACACATCTGTATTCGCCCCTCCGGCCTGCGCAAACCCTGTTCCTGTGTCCGGGCCGTCCGGACACCTCCCAGGGTGGCAGACCGGTGGGGGTCGCGAGGGGGCGGGAGGGCGCGCGGAGGAGCGGTGCCGGCCCGGCACGGGGTGGGGCGGGTTCGCCGGGGTGGTCACAGGCGTCTCCTGGCCGGCGCACAGGGACGACGGGTGGCACAGGAACCGCGGACCGCTCCGCGGCTCTACGACGGTGACCTGCGCGTTCGCCGTCAGGAACGATCGCTGCCGCAATGGCGTCTCACCTGGTGTCCGCACGTACGTGCCACACTGCCAGGCCCAGCCGCCCGCCCGGCCACCGGACCCGATCGGCGGGACCCGACCTGCCGGACGACCGGCGCGACCCGCACGACCCGCACAAGCCGCAAGACCCGTCCGACCCGCCAAACCCGTCCGACCGGCCAGACCCGTCACGACCAGCCAGACCCGTTCGACCGGCTCGACCAGCCAGAGGGAGCGACCGCCACACATGGACAGCACCGCATCGACCGCGCTGCCCGACCTCTGGGACCGGCTCTGGGGCAGCCAGCCCGACCCGGCCCTGTGGGTGGTGCTGGCCACCCTGGCCGCGGCGCTCGCCGTGGTCGTGCCGCGCTCGGCCTGGCGCGTCTCGCGCAACGCCGTCACCATCGCGCACGAGGGCGGTCACGGCCTGGTGGCGCTGGTCACCGGCCGGCAGCTCACCGGCATACGCCTGCACTCGGACACCAGCGGCCTCACCGTCAGCCGCGGCAAGCCGCACGGCATCGGCATGATCCTCACCGCGGCCGCCGGGTACACCGCGCCCCCGCTGCTCGGCCTGGGCGGGGCGGCGCTGCTGGCCGCCGGGCACATCACGCTGCTGCTCTGGCTGGCCACCGCGCTGCTCGTCGCCATGCTGGTGATGATCCGCAACGCGTACGGGGTGCTGACGGTGGTCCTCAGCGGCGGCACCTTCCTGCTGGTGTCCTGGCTGGCCGGACCGCAGGTGCAGGCGGCGTTCGGGTACGCGGTGGTGTGGTTCCTGCTGCTGGGCGGGGTGCGCCCGGCCTTCGAGCTCCAGGCCAAGCGGGTGCGGGGCGCGGCGGGTGACTCGGACGCCGACCAGTTGTCCCGCCTGACCCACGTCCCGGCGGGCCTGTGGCTGTTCCTGTTCCACGCGGTGTCGCTGTGCTCGCTGATCGGCGGGGGCCGCTGGCTGCTCGGGATGTGACCCGCCCCGGCCGCCAAAGCCGCCGCCCCGGCCGCCGGACCCGTTCCGGCCCCCGCCGCAGCGGCCCGGACCGCACCGCCGTCCGGCTCCGCCGCCGGCGGGATTCCCCCGGCCGGACGGAGCCGCGAGCGGGCCGACGACCTGCCCCACGGCGCCGCACCCGGACACCACCCGCCCACTAAAGTGGGGCCATGGCCCCGAACGAAGCACCCACCGCCCTCTGGCCCGCCCCGCACGCGAGCGGAGCCGTCGACGCGACGGTCCACGTGCCCGGGTCCAAGTCCGTCACCAACCGTGCCCTCGTGCTCGCCGCGCTCGCCTCCGAACCGGGCTGGCTGCGCCGCCCGCTGCGCTCCCGCGACACGCTCCTGATGGCGGGCGCCCTGCGGGCCATGGGCGTCGGCATCGAGGAAGGGGTCGGCCCGGACGGCTCCGGCGAGGCCTGGCGGGTGCTGCCCGCGGGCCTGAGCGGCCCGGCCACAGTCGACGTCGGCAACGCGGGCACCGTGATGCGCTTCCTGCCGCCGGTCGCCGCACTCGCCGACGGCCCCATCCGCTTCGACGGGGATCCGCGATCCTACGAGCGCCCCCTGAACGGTGTGATCGACGCCCTGCGCGACCTCGGCGCCCGGATCGACGACGACGGCCGCGGCGCGCTGCCGCTGACCGTGCACGGCGGCGGCGCCCTGGAGGGCGGCCCGGTGTCGGTCGACGCCTCGTCGTCGTCCCAGTTCGTCTCGGCGCTGCTGCTCTCCGGGCCACGGTTCAACCAGGGGGTGGAGGTCCGCCACACCGGTGCCTCCCTGCCCTCCCTGCCGCACATCCGGATGACCGTCGACATGCTGCGCGGGGTCGGCGCCCAGGTGGACACCCCGGAGTCGGGCGGCGAGCCGAACGTCTGGCGGGTCACTCCCGGCGCCCTGCTGGGCCGCGACCTGACCGTCGAGCCGGACCTGTCGAACGCCCAGCCGTTCCTGGCCGCGGCCCTGGTCACCGGCGGCAAGGTGCTGGTCCCCGACTGGCCGGCCCGGACGACCCAGCCGGGCGACCGGCTGCGCGAGATCTTCACCGAGATGGGCGGCTCCTGCACGCTGACCGAGTACGGCCTGGAGTTCGCCGGCTCCGGCGCGATCCACGGCATCGACGTGGACCTGGGCGACGTGGGCGAGCTGACCCCGGGCATCGCGGCGGTCGCCGCGCTCGCGGACTCCCCCTCGACCCTGCGCGGCGTGGCCCACCTGCGGCTGCACGAGACGGACCGGCTGGCCGCGCTCACCAAGGAGATCAACGAGCTGGGCGGTGACGTGACGGAGACCGCCGACGGCCTGCACATCCGTCCGCGCCCACTGCACGGCGGGGTCTTCCACACCTACGAGGACCACCGCATGGCGACGGCCGGCGCGGTCATCGGCCTCGCGGTGCCGGGCGTGCGGATCGAGAACGTGGCGACGACGGCCAAGACCCTGCCCGACTTCCCCGCACTGTGGGCCGGGATGCTCGGGAACTGACGGGCGGGCCGGGATCATGCGCCGCTACGGCAAGCACACTGACGAGGACGACATCCGTACCCGCCCGAACCGCAAGGGCAACCGGCCGCGCACCAGCATCCGGCCCAAGCACGAGGACGCCGCCGAGGGCATGGTCCTCACCGTCGACCGGGGGCGGCTGACCTGTCTCGTCCAGGACCGTACGGTCCACGCGATGAAAGCCCGCGAGCTGGGCCGCAAGGCGGCCGTCGTGGGTGACCGGGTGGCGCTGGTCGGTGACCTGTCCGGCAAGAAGGACGCCCTCGCGCGAATCGTCCGCATCGAGGAACGCACGTCGGTGCTGCGCCGGACCGCGGACGACGACGACCCGTACGAGCGCGTGGTCGTCGCCAACGCCGACCAGCTCGCCGTCGTCACCGCCCTCGCCGACCCCGAACCCCGCCCCCGGCTGATCGACCGCTGTCTGGTCGCGGCCTACGACGGCGGTCTCGACCCGTTGCTGGTGCTGACCAAGTCGGACCTGGCCTCGCCCGACAAACTCCTGGAGCTGTACGGCGACCTGGACATCCCGTACGTCGTCACCAGCCGTCAGGAGCTGGCGGAGGGCGTCGCGGTGGAGCGGGTGCGGGAGCAGCTGACCGGCAAGGTCACCGCGTTCATCGGCCACTCCGGGGTCGGCAAGACGACGCTGGTCAACGCGCTGGTCCCGGAGGAGTTGCGGCGTACGACCGGACATGTCAACGCGGTGACCGGCCGGGGCCGGCACACCACCACGTCGGCGCTCGCCCTGCCACTGGGCAACGGTGACGGCTGGGTCGTCGACACCCCGGGCGTGCGCTCCTTCGGCCTCGCCCACATCGACCCGTCCCGCGTGATCCACGCCTTCCCGGACCTGGAGCCCGGCACCGCGGGCTGCCCGCGGGCCTGTAGCCACGACGAACCGGACTGTGCGCTGGACGAATGGGTGGCCGAGGGGCATGCGGACCCGGCTCGCCTGTACTCTTTGCGCCGGTTGCTCGCCACGCGGGAACGCAGGGACGGCGACTGACCTCGGCGGCGTTTGCGGGGGTGCAGCTGTGGCACGTGCATAATCGCACCGAGCCGGACATACGGGAGAGGACAGCACATGGCCTGGCTGCTGGTCGTCGTGGCCGGAATTCTCGAAACCGGCTTCGCGGTCTGCCTGAAGCTGTCGCACGGTTTCACCCGGCTGTGGCCGACCATCGCGTTCGCCTGCTTCGCCCTCGGCAGCTTCGGTCTGCTCACCCTCTCCCTGAAGAAACTGGACGTCGGCCCGGCCTACGCCGTGTGGACCGGCATCGGCGCCGCGGGCACCGCGATCTACGGCATGATCTTCCTGGGCGACCTGGTGTCGACGCTGAAGATCGTCTCGATCAGCCTGGTCATCATCGGCGTGATGGGGCTCCAGCTGTCGGGATCCACCCACTGAGCGTCCGGCCGCCGGTCACACGGGCTGGCGGTGCAGCGCGTCCCGCACCAGGTCGGCGATCCGGCCCTCCGCGGGCGGCGCGGCCACACAGGACAGCGCGAGCCGTACCACCAGTTCGCAGGACCTGAGCAGTTCGGCGCTGCCCGGCCGGACGGCACCGGGCCCGGTCAGGGACGCCAGCGCCCGGTCCCGCACGATCCGCACGAAGTCGCCGGGCGACGGCAGCGGGCCGTCCGCACGGCGCTGCGCCGGTGCGGCCGAGGAGGACGGCACCGCCGACAGTGTCGGCGTGGGCAGCCGCTCGCTCCAGCAGCCGGTCAGCATGGCGCGCACGATCGGGTTGTCGCGGGCGACGGCCGCGGTCCACTCGACGGTGGCGGTGAGCCGGTCGCGCGGTTCGAGGCCGTCCGCCAGGGCCCGCTCGACCCCCGCGAGATAGCCGTCGGCCTCCCGGCGCACGAGTGCCCTGGCGAGCCCTTCCTTGCTGCCGAACTCGTTGTACAGGGTCTGCCGGGACACTCCGGCCGCCGCGGCCACGTCCACCATGCGCACGGCGGGCCAGGGCCGCTGCGCGAGCGCGCGGTACGCGGCGTCCAGCAGGGATTCCCGGGCAGCAGGCATCGTCGCCTCCTGGGGTGAACGGCTTAGCGGACAGGTTTGACGGGTGCCCCCGCACTGTCAAGGGTTCGCGTCGGGGACGCCCGCCACGGGAACGAATGTCCGCCACTTCGCCGGCCGCGGGCCGGTGCCGGAGCGACGGCCCCGGTGGCCGGGCCGCGACCGGGCCGGATACGGTTCAGCACATGCCCGACTACCTCGACGACCTCCGCCTCGCCCACGTCCTCGCGGACGCGGCCGACGCCGCGACGACGTCCCGCTTCAAGGCCCTCGACCTCAAGGTGGAGACCAAGCCGGACATGACCCCGGTCAGCGAGGCGGACAAGGCCGCCGAGGAGCTGATCCGGGGCCAGCTCCAGCGCGCCCGGCCCCGGGACGCGATCCTCGGCGAGGAGTACGGCATGGAGGGCACCGGCCCCCGCCGCTGGGTGATCGACCCGATCGACGGCACGAAGAACTACGTACGCGGAGTCCCGGTCTGGGCCACCCTGATCGCGCTGATGGAGGCGGGCGAGGGCGGCTACCAGCCCGTAGTCGGTCTGGTCTCCGCCCCGGCGCTGGGCCGCCGCTGGTGGGCGGCGAAGGGTCACGGTGCCTTCACCGGCCGCAGCCTGACCTCCGCGCACCGCATCCACGCCTCGCACGTCTCCACGCTGGCGGACGCCTCCTTCGCGTACTCCTCGCTGTCCGGCTGGGAGGCGCAGGGCCGGCTGGGCGGCTTCCTCGACCTCACCCGCGAGGTGTGGCGCACGCGCGCGTACGGCGACTTCTGGCCGTACATGATGGTCGCCGAGGGATCGGTGGACATCTGCGCCGAACCCGAGCTGTCCCTCTGGGACATGGCCGCGACGGCGATCGTCGTGACGGAGGCCGGCGGCACCTTCACGGGCCTCGACGGCCGCCCGGGCCCGCACAGCGGCAACGCCGCCGCGTCCAACGGACTGCTCCACGACGAGTTGCTGGGGTATCTCAACCAGCGCTACTGACGGCGCTTGCGGTCTGACCTGCACGTTCCTACCCGCGTCAGTCCCCCTGGGCCGTCGTGGGGCCGTCATCGGTCTGCGGGCCGTCCTCGAACGCGTGGTTCACCGCCTCGCGCGTCCGCTTCTCGCTGTTCGGCATCAGGTGCGTGTACGTCCGCAGCGTGAAGCCAGGGTCGTGGTGTCCCAGGTACTCGGACAGGGCCTTGATGCTCTCTCCTGCGTCGAGCAGAACGGACGCGTAGAAGTGCCTCAGCGCGTGCATGCCGTTCTCCCTGGCGCGGCTCACGCCCGCCGCGTCGAGGGCGGGACGCCATGCCAGACGGTTGAAGACCACTCGGTTCACCGCTCGCCCCTGAGCGTTGGAGAACAGCAGCGAAGCAGTCACCGGCGAGCCGTCGACCGATCGCCACGGCAGCGCCACGACCGTGGACGGATGCCGGGCGATGTGAGCCTCAAGCACCCTCGCGACGCTCTCAGGGAGAGGGACGGTGCGCGTCTTGCCTCCCTTGGGCAGCGCGAACACCTGCTTTCCGGCGATGAGCTTGACCTGCCGGACGATGTGCACGACTCCTTCCGCGAAGTCGACGTCATCCTGAGCCAGTCCGAGCACTTCGCCCTGTCGCATGCCGCACCCGCCGGCCAGGTCCACCGTGGCCCGGTACCTCTCCGGCAGTGCCGAGCGCACGGCCAGCACGCGCTGAGGACGCCAGGGCACGATCCGGCGAGGCTCGGGCCTGGGCGCCTTCACGGACGCCGACCGGCACGGGTTGTGTGGGATCAGACGGTCTTCGACAGCAGCCCCCAACATCGCGTTGAGGTTCGCGAAGATGACCCTCTGATAGGCGGGGGCTACTCCCCCGTCGTGGAGCTTGCGCAGCCACTCACGGACGTGCACCGGCTTCAGTGAGTCGAGTGTGCGGGTGCCCAGATGCGGCAGGACGTGCAGGCGGACGCGCTGCTCGGTGCTGACGAAGGTTCCGGGGTCCATGGTGAGCGACGCCAGCCACCGTTCGGCGTGCTGCCGTACCGTCAGCCGACCGGCGCGAGGGTCGATGTACTGGCCGCGCGACATGTCCGCCTCGGTCTGCGACAGCCACTTCTCAGCGAGACGCTTCTGTCCGTCGGGGTAGCTCTTGGACTTCTCGGTTCCGTCGGGGCCGATGTAGCGGGCCCGGTAGCGAAGACCGGTGCCGTGGCGGTTGGTCTTGACGCGGGTGGTCTTGCCGTTGGCGTCGGTTTCGGTCTTGTACCAGCGGTCTTGGATGTGGCCAGCCATGCTGGCTGACTCCCTTCAGCAGGGGGGCGAAAGAGGCAGTTCGGGGAGGCAGAGACACGGGCTCCAGGTGGCTTCCAGAGGGCGTTTTTCGTGGGTGCTCACTGCCGCCTCCCCGCCTCCCCCAAGAGCTGTTTTTGCTGATCAGTGCGGGGGAGGCAGCCGGGGGAGGCGGTTGGGGAGTTCTCCCCGCCTCCCCCGGCCGTGCGATGGCGTCTCCCCCGCCGCGCGGCGCGCGGGCTACGCCGCGGCGGTGTCCTGGTCGGTCTGCTGCTGGGCCCATGCGTGGACGGCGGCGGGGTCGTAGCGCAGGTACTTGCCGATGCGGATGGCGGGCGGTCCGATGCGCTTGCGGCGCCAGGCGTAGACGGTCTCGACACTCGGCAGGCTGAACGTGGTGACCAGGTCTTCCGGGGTGAGGTAGCGGTCGGGTAGTCCGCCCCGCAGGACGGCACGGGAGTCGGTCGACTGGTTCCGGGGCGCGTTCATGCAGCCTCCCTCTCGGGGATCGGGTCGGGGGTCGGGCTGTGCGGGGTCGATTCGTGCAGGCAGGGGGTAGACCGTGGCCGACCCGAAGGGGTGTTGTGGGTCGGCTGGTTGGCGTGGGCGAGTCGGGCCAGCAGCCGCCAGACATCGAGCGTGAGCGGCGCCGTGAACACCCCCGCCCGATCGGTGTTCACGACCGGCCCGCCGTGAACACCCGACCCGTTCACCGTGAACACGACCGGCCCGCCGTGAACGGTCGGCCCTCCGGCCGTGAACGGCGGGTCGGGTTCGTGAACGGGGTGCCGTGCGGCGATCAGGAGGGCGATCGACAGGGGGAACCGGCGGCGGCAGTAGGCGCACCGGTGCCGGACGTACGCCGCCTGCCGCTTGCGGCGGCGGCGCACCTCCCCGTGGGGCTTGTTGTCCGGCACGTCACCACCGCGCCCGCAGCGTCCGCGACCAGGTCCCGTCCGGGCCCGCCGGCGGGGTCGCCCCCAGCACGTAGCCACCCCCGTCCAACCGGACCACGAGCGGCGACGGCTGACGGACATCGGCGCGGATCAGGTCGAAGCAGAACCGGCGCCGGTGCCAGTCCGGCAGAGCCTGCCGGTACAGCCAGTCACGCCCCGCCGTGACGGCCGTGACGCCCTCCCGTGACGGCTCCACGGCCGTGTCGCTGACCTGCGTGACGCCCGGCGTCACGGGCGCGGCGAACTCCCGGCGCATGGCCTCCCCGAGGCGCGCCAGCGTCTCCACCGGGACCAGGGCGGCGCCCTGCCGGATCGCCCTGGACACCAGCAGCGGAGCACGCCGCACGGTGAACGCGTCGACCTGGTGGTGGCGGTAGGCGGGCGACAGGTACAGCGCCACGGCCGCCTCCCCGACCGTCATCGGCCGGGAGCGGGCCCCCTCGTACCAGAACGACAGGGCGAGCCGGTAGGCGAACCGGCGGCAGACGCCCACCTCGGAGAACTCTTCCGCCTCCAGCACGGCGAAGTCGTCGACGAGTGCGGCGATCCCGGCCGGACCCAGCTCCTCCACCGAGGCACACAGCAGCTCGTACAGGACATCCGTACTGGGAACGGGATCCCCCAGCTCGTAGTCGGCACCCGCCTCGAACAAGGTGGCCGCCACATCCAGGGGCGACCACTCCAGACCGCCCACGGGGACCGTGGGGAACTCCTCAGGGGCCCGGCGCCGCTCCCGCCATGCCAGAGGCACGGCAGGAGCGGCCGGGACCGCCACACGGGCATACAGCGCGCCCAGCGGACCCGGCCCGGCCATCAGAGCGCCGCCCGGTGGTCACGGTGGTCCACAACGATCTCCGTCTGACAGTGGACCGGGCACACCTGCCTCCAGGACGCGTCCGGGTCACCGCCCCACACGTCGATGTCACCGGTACGCCCACACGGGCACTCGCCGTCCACGACGGCCCAGCCGTTACGGACCTGCGCCGCCCTGGACATGCCGTGAACGAAGACGCTGCCCGCCGCTTCCGTCTCCGCATTGTTCAGGCGCCGGGGCCTGGGGAAACGCTGCTCGTGAAGGGCCTGGATCTGAGCCGTCACCAGCCCTTCCAGATCCAGCAACCGCCACCCACGGAGGTACTCCGCCCTGCGCTGCACCTCATCCATGCCGAGCCGCTCGACACCCTGCACGATCCAGGCCCGGATCTGGTCCTTCGTGTGGCGGCGCCGCGCGCTCGGCATGTCCGACGCGAACAACGCCACCGTCCGCTCCGCACCCGTCAGGTCACGGACGTCAATGGGAGTGGTGGCCTCAACCGTGACCGCTTCCGCGTGCCGTAACGAGATGGTTCCAGGCATCATGGAGTTACCCCTTCGAGGGTCAGGGAGCGGCGGCTTTGCTGGCCGCGAGCGCCGCTCCTGTGCTTGAGGCCCTGGCGGGCCCGGTGCGTCAACACCGGACACCCCGCCGGGGCTCTCTCTTTGTGTCGTCCGTACTCACCCCTGCGGGCTTTCCTTCAGACCTCTGAGCAGCGCAAACACGCTCCTCTGCGCCGCTTCCGCTGGTGCGGTGCGACATGAGAACCGTATCGCTATCCATGAAAGGTGGCAAGGTTGCTGCCGTAGCCGTATCGCTTATCGTGTAAAGCGATGAGGTCGTCCTCTGGATCGAGTGGAAGGAGTGCGGGCGTGAGCAGCAGCGATTGGGTCAGCAGCTCAGTGCCGTACGTGGCGCCCCGGAAGAACGCGCAGGGCGACGCGTGGCAGGAGGAAGCTGCGGCCAGGGGAGGCGTAGGCAGTCAGCGGGTCATTCGGGCGGGCGAAGTCCCCGCGCCCCCGGGAGTGGCAGGGCTGCTCATGGTCGAAGAGGGCACCGCCGTGGTGGCGCGCCAACGCGTCATCTACCTCGACGACCAACCCGTTGAGCTGACCGACACCTACTACCCGATGGAAGTCGCGCGCGGTACTCGACTGGAAGAAACCAAGAAGATCCGGGGAGGCGCGGTCACCCTCCTTGCCGAACTGGGCTATTCCGCGCACCGCGTCCGGGAGGAAGTCTCGGCACGCATGCCCACCGATGCCGAGCGACACGTACTCAGCCTTGACGACACTGAACCCGTGCTCTGCATGACCCGGCTGACGATGGACGCCGACGGCCGGCGCTTCCAGGTAGATGAATCAGTTTTCCCGGCGACTGGCCAACGACTCCGCTACGAACTCGAACCGAGGATCTGACGTGCCCAAGGCGGAACTGGACGCCCACGACCGGCGCCCGCTTCACGAACGTATCGCGGCTGATCTCCGCGACGAAATCATGTCGGGAGATCTTCAGCCGGGAGCCAAACTCCCCTCGACCCAGCAACTCAAGGACCGGTTCGAGGCGGCCAACGCAACTGTCCAGAAGGCTCTCCAGGTACTGAAGGACGAACGTCTCGCTGTTGGCCGCCCTGGTGCGGCCGTGACGGTACGGCCGCACCAACAGGAAACCATCCGCCCGGCGGACACCGGCCAACCGGCGCCACCCGGTGAGCAGTACTCATGGCTCACGGTGGCGAACAGCAAAGGCAAACGCGGAAGCATCGAGTTGTTGGAGGTCGCAGAGGTACGCCCGCCCGCGGACGTCGCAGCAGCACTGCGGCTCGATGAAAACGGTGTGGCCGTGCTGCGGCGCCAAGTCCTCTTGTACGACGGATCGCCAGTCGAATTGGTGAAGTCCTACTACCCGGTCGAACTGGCTCGTGGAACGGCGATGGCCGAACGCCGGAAGATCCGGGGCGGCACGCCCGCCCTGCTCGCCGAGATGGGTTACCCACCGCTCCACACCGTGGACCGGGTTTCCGCCCGCGTTCCCACCCAGGAACAGTTCGAGGCCCTGCAACTCCCGAGTGACCTGCCCGTACTCCGTACCTTCCGGGTGGTCTACAGCAACGATGAGCACCCGATCGAGGTCACGGTCATGGCCAAGGCAGGGCATCTCTACGAGCTGCAATACGAGTTCTGACCCCTGCCCCCTCTCCAGGGGCCGCTACTTCCGCTACTCCCGCTACCATGCAGGTCAGAGCCGTGATCGTGGTAGCGGGAAGGGGTAGCGGTAGCGGATAGAGTGCGCTCCCCACCCGGGACGGGCTGGCGTGGTCTCTTCCCTCTCCCCAGGAATCCGCAACAGCCGCCACGCCGCCACAGTGCAGGTCAGAGGGGGTGATCGTGTGGCGGATCGCGTCCGTGTGGCGGATAGGTACCGCCACAGGCAGGAAGGGCAATGAGGACCGCCCTCCGGGCGGACGACCCTCGGACGCCCCCCGCCAACGGGGCCCGGCCGGACCGCGTCTGTCCGAGGTGCGGATTTCTGCGTCACCGCGTCACCTGCGACACCCAAGCCCTCTGACCTGCATTTTTCGGGTGACGCAGAGCATTGGGGGCCCGTCACCGGTGACGCAGGCGTCCGACACCGGTGACGCAGGTGACGCAGGTGACGCAGCGGTGACGCAGAATCCACCGTCTGCGTCACCGCTATATACACAGGTCAAAGGGTGTTTTTCATGATCAGGTGACGCGGTGACGCAGAGCTTCCCTACTTAGGAAAAAAAGAGGGGGTATCTGTCTGTAGCGGTGCAGTGCGGCACGGGCGGCCGTCGACTAGCAAGAGGAGCACGCCCGCGCACGTGGTGCTCCTCTTGCTTGTTCCCGCCGATGACCGGCCGGTGACCCACTCCGCAGTGCTCTTAGAAGGGGGCAATGCGCGGACCTGGTCCGGCCCTCCGGCGGGTCCCGGTGGGCGTGGCCAACCGAGGCTTTTCAAGTGGGGGAGGTCCGGCCGGCGCCCGGTCGCCCCCTCTGAAAAGCCGTAGTGGCAGTCCAGGCGGCGGGGGTCAGGTTCCGAGTTGCGCTGCGCGGCCGTCTGCCCGCCTGGATTGCTTCCTGACAGCCTTCCAAGGCGGGGGGCCCAATGGCCTTGCCCCAGTCCGCCGACTGCCCCTTGGAAGGCTGTCAGGACGGCCGGACCAGGTCCGCGCACATTGCCCTGAGTCGCGACTCATCGCGACTCAAAGCCGCTCAGCGAAGCTCCCTGAGTCGCTTGAGTCGGACACTGAGCCGCGATGAGTCGCACAACCCGACTCAGGGACACCCAATCTGACCTGCGGTGAGACGCGACGAGTCGCTTGAGTCGCGACTCTTCAGAAACTTTCTCCAGAATCCTCCACGCCCTCCTTCTAAGAGCCCGCCGAGTGCTGGCCAACCGGCACCCGTAGTCCGGTCCTCACTTCCTGTAGGCGGCAGGCGGGCCCGGCGTGGGACTCCCACAGGAGGAAGTGAAGGGCGCCGACGGACCGCCAGGGGGCGGCTCGGGGGGATTCCGGGCACGCTTTCTGTGGGAGTCCCACGCCCTCACATGCAGGTCAGTGCCTCCCACAGGGGTGTGGGAGTCCCACGGGCCGTGGTGGGGGCTGTGGTGGGTGGCCCGTGGGAGTCCCACAGACCACCTGACGGTCACGCGGCGCAACAGGCGGCGTCCTCGCCCTGGGGCTCGATGCCGCCATGCAGACCGGGCCCCTGTCGGCGGGGGGCGTCCGAGGGTCGTCCGCCCGGAGGGCGGTCCTCATTGCCCTTCCTGCCTGTGGCGGTACCTATCCGCCACACGGACGCGATCCGCCACACGATCACCCCCTCTGACCTGCACTGTGGCGGCGTGGCGGCTGTTGCGGATTCCTGGGGAGAGGGAAGAGACCACGCCAGCCCGTCCCGGGTGGGGAGCGCACTCTATCCGCTACCGCTACCCCTTCCCGCTACCACGATCACGGCTCTGACCTGCATGGTAGCGGGAGTAGCGGAAGTAGCGACCCCTGGAGAACAGGGCCCCGGTAGACGCCGACCGGCCGGGAGCTCCCGGCGGCTATGGGCGCCTGAGGGTCGTCCGCCCGAAGGGCGGTCCTCATCACCCTTCCTCGGTTCGCGTCACAATGCCGTGGGTCGCGGACCATCGCGGACCACCCCATTTGACCTGCGGGTTTGTGTCGGTCTTGTCCGGACCATCGCGGCCCAACCGTGTCCGGCGGCCTGGTCCGCGATGGTCCGCGATGGGGTGTCCAGGAAACCGCAGGTCAGATGGGGTGGTCCGCGATGGTCCGCGACCCACAGGAATGAGGCGGAACCGGCGCCGGACCGGGTTTAGCCGGGATGCCGTAGACCCCCTTTACCTGCCTTACCTTGCAGGTCAGAGGGCTCTACCACCCCCATTACCCAGGTAAGGACCCCCCTCTACCCGGCCGCCCTCACAGGAACCGCCCACGGTCGGGACCGACTGTGTACCGGCAGGACATCGGTAGGGGGATCCCCCCTCTACCCGGCAGCCGGTCACCGGGCGGCGGTATCCCGGCAGCCAATCACGTGACGGAACGTCCGCAGCTGCACCGGGTTTCGTCACGCGACGGCCAGACGAGGCCCACCACAGACCGTCAAGCGGAATCACCCGCAGTGCAGTTCAGGGAGGCAAAGAGACCCCCTACCGGAAGCCTCCAGAGGGGGTCACGCACGGTCTGAACTGCGTGCCTCCCTGCCTCCCTGATCGTTGATCTACGCAGGTCAGACAGAGGGATGCGGTCCAGGGAGGCAGTCAGGGAGAACTCCCTACCTCCCTGAGATCTCCCGGCAGCCTCCCCCGTGTAAGCGGAATGCCTGCGGATGCGGTTCGACTGGACTCCAGGACTCCCAAGATGCGCTTGAGGGCCTACGGCCCGGAGGCTGGTCCTTCATGACTTCAGCTGAGGCGATACGGCCAGCTTCGGGCCGTCTGTGGGCCGTCCGAGGGTGACCGACGACAACCAACAACGACAACCACCGGACAGCAATCGCCCAGGTCACCGGCAGGGTGCGGTACGACGCCGCACCTCGCCAGAGGGGCAGCTCAATACCAGCGCTACTGAGAAACACGAGGTGCTCGCACACGCCCCCAGGCTGTTGCACGCGCCCCCTTGTTGACTCGCGCTTTGCCTGCGAGTCTGAGAGTCCCCCCATTTGTGAATTTGTGAATCCGGGAACTAGCACTCCGTCGATCCATCGACCTGTCGACTGCGTGACTGCGGTCGATCCGCCGATCCGCCGACGCACCGAACCCTTCGATCCGTCGGCCTCGTCGGACCGGTCTCGTCGAACCGGTCGTGTCGATCCATGGACTCGTCGGAGCGCCGGACTCGTCGGAGCGCCGGACTCGTCGGAGCGCCGGACAACGGACCCGACGGACCCGACGGACCCGTCGGTCCGGACCCGTCGAACCGCCGGCCCGGATTCCGCCGGAGGTTTCTCCCTAGGAGGTGGCTCCATCCCATGCTCGTTCGTGACGCCATGAGCACGGTGGTCCTCACCATCGGTCCCGCACACACCCTCCGCCAAGCCGCCGCCCTGATGTCCGCGCGCCGGGTGGGCGCCGCCATCGTCCTCGACCCGGACGCCGGCGGCATCGGCATCCTCACCGAGCGTGACATCCTCAATTCCGTGGGCCTCGGCCAGAACCCGGACACGGAACGCACGCACGCCCACACCACCAACGACGTCGTGTTCGCCACCCCGACCTGGACCCTGGACCAGGCGGCACATGCGATGGCGCACGGCGGCTTCCGCCACCTGATCGTCCTGGACCACGGCGAGCCCACGGGCATCGTCTCGGTCCGCGACATCATCCGCTGCTGGGCCCCGGTACGGCAGCGGGTGCCGGTCTGAGACATGCCGACGAGCCGGAGCCCTCGCTTCCGAGGGGTCCGGCCCGCGCCACGGCAAGCGGTCCAGTGCTGGTGATCAGCCGCGCAGGGCCTGGACCGCGGCCTCCAGCCGCTTGCCGAAGTCGTCGTCCGCCCGGCGGAAGTTGCCGATCGCGCGCTCGGCGATCTCGTCCCGGGACACCTGGGCGATGGCGTCCGCGAGATTGCCGATCAGGCGTTCCTGCTCGGCCTCGGACATCAGGCGGTAGAGGTTGCCCGCCTGCACGAAGTCGTCGTCCTCGGCGTGCGCGGGTGCCTCGTGTGTGCCCGTACCGCCGGACACCGCCATGGACTGCCACAGCGGACGGTCGGTCTGGGCCGGGCCGCCGAAGCTGTTCGGCTCGTAGTTCTTCGCGCCCTTGTGACGGCCGTCGTACAGGTGG
>NZ_JBIAXM010000046.1:0-55466 GCF_042896695.1 Streptomyces sp. NPDC001270
GTTGACTTTTGGCACGCTGTTGAGTTCTCAAGGAACGGACGCTTCCTTCGTACTCACCCTCTCGGGCTTTCCTCCGGGCGCTTCCCTTCGGTGTTTCCGACTCTATCAGACCTTTTCTCGGTCCGATTTCCTCGGTGCTTTCCAGGGTCTCGCTCTCGCGTTTCCCTTTCCGGCGCTTCCGACTTTATCAGATCCTTTCGGCGTCTGATTCCCCGTCAGAAGGGGGTTGTCTTCCCGGCCGTTGGGCCGTTCCGACGTTTCAAACCTTAGCGGATCCTCTCGGCGATTCCCAATCGGGGTTTGCGTCCCGAGTGGTGCAAGCCGAGTCCCTGGAAACGGTGCGAATTGAATTCGGGCACGCCGAAATCGACCCGTTCGGGAGATCGTGCTGGTGGTTTGGGTGCCGCTGACGCGGCGGGAGTGTTGCCGCTCGACCGTTACGGCCACGCGACAACCCGCAGAACTTTACGAGTCCGGCGAGGGGCTGTCAACACCCCCTGTCAAGATCTTTTAATCGAGGTCGCTGAGGCGTCCGCCCGCGTCCGGCTGGGCGTGCTCCACCCTGCGCAGGAGTCGGGTCAGCACCTCGCCCAGCAGGCCCCGCTCCTCCGCCGAGAGGTCCTGGAGCAGGTCGGCCTCGAAGACCGAGGCGAGGTGCATGGCTTCCAGCCACTTCTCACGGCCTTCGTGGGTCAGCTCCACGATGACCCGGACGCGGTTCTGCTCGTCCCGCTCCCGGGTGACCAGGCCCTCCGCCACCATCCGGTCGATGCGGTGGGTCATGGCGGCCGGGGTCAGGCCGAGTCGTTTGGCGAGGTCGCTGGGGCCCAGGCGGTAGGGAGTGCCGGCGAGGACCAGGGCCTTCAGGACCTCCCACTCCGCGTTGCTGATGCCGAGGGCGGCGGTCTGGCGGCCGTAGGCGACGTTCATCCGGCGGTTCAGGCGGGACAGTGCCGAGACCACCTTCTCGACCTGGGGGTCCAGGTCGTGGAACTCGCGTTGGTAGGCCGCTATCTGCTCGTCGAGGCTCGGCTCGTTGCCGATGGCAGGGCCGGCTGCGTCGGGGGTGTCGGGGTGGTCGCCCATGGTCCGCAGTATCGCACGATGACGCTTGGTCTTAAAGTCCTTGGAGGTGTAGTGTTTACCTTCGAAATTTATCTTCGAAGTCTTCAGTTCTGAGTACTGGGCCTGCACTGACCGGCCCTACGACTTGAGAGAGGTGAACGTGACCAGGGCGATGGGCGCAGCGATGCGCCGGATACACGTGGGCAACGCACTCAGCGCGTTCGGGCTCGGCTTCACCGTCCCCTACCTGTACGTCTATGTGGCGCAGGTGCGGGGGCTCGGTGCCATGACGGCGGGGACGGTTCTCGCCGTCTTCGCCGTGGCCGCGTTGATCGTGCTGCCGTTCGCCGGCCGGGCGATCGTGCGGCGTGGCCCGCTGCCGGTGTTGCTCGGCGCCCTGGTCGTGGCCGCGCTCGGGGCGATGGGCCTGGGTCTCGCGGCCGACGCGACGGCCGTACTGGCCGCCGCGACCGCGCTCGGGGCCGGGCAGGCCGTGATGCAGCCGGCGCTCGCGACGATGATCGTGGACTGCTCGACGGCGCAGACGCGGTCGCGGGCGTTCGCGACGCAGTTCTTCCTGCAGAACCTGGGGCTCGGTGTCGGTGGCCTCATCGGCGGTCATCTCGTCGACACCACGCGCGTGTCGTCGTTCACGCTGCTGTTCGCGATCGAGGCGGCGATGTTCCTGCTGCTGGCCGCGGTGCTGTCGACGGTGCGGATACCGCACTCGTCGCCGGCCGGTGACGGGTCGCGGCCGTCGGCTCGGGGCAGCTGGCGGCAGCTGCTGGGCAACCGGGCGATGGTGCAGCTGGGCGTGCTGGGCTTCGTGCTGTTCTTCGCCTGCTACGGGCAGTTCGACTCGGGGCTGAGCGCATACGGCGTGGAGGCCGCCGGGGTGTCCACGTCCGCGCTGGGCACGGCGCTGGCCGCGAACACGGCGATGATCGTGGTGGCGCAGTTCGCCGTGTTGAAGTTCGTGGAGCGGCGCAGGCGGTCCCGGGTGATCGCCGCCGTGGGGCTGATCTGGGCCGTGGCCTGGGTCGCCGCCGGGTACGCGGGGCTGGGGCACGGCAGCCAGGAGATGGCCACGGCCGCGTTCGTCTCGACGTACGCCCTGTTCGGGCTGGGTGAGGCGATGCTGTCGCCGACCGTCGCGCCGCTGGTGGCCGATCTCGCGCCGGAGGGGATGGCCGGGCAGTACAACTCGGCCTTCGCCCTGGTCAAGCAGCTCGCGCTGGCGGTCGGTCCGGCGGTGGGCGGGCCGATGGCGGCCGCGCTGCACGGGCCGTACATCGTGACGTTCCTGCTGTTCTCCCTGGGGATCACTGCGCTCGCGGTGCGGCTCGGGCGGAGTCTCACGGAGGTCCAGGACCGGCCGTGGCTCGCCGCGAGGAGCAGGGTGGTGGCCCAGGGTGCCGCGCCGCGCGGTTCGGCGCGGTCCAGTCGCTCCGGTGTGTGAGGTCCGTGACCGCAGCGGGCGATGCGGCGGTCACGGGAAGGGGACCGTCGGGGGAAAGGGGACGGTCGGGTCGGGGGCGGCTTCGGGTCAGGGGCGGGGGAGCGCGAACTCGCACCAGACGGCTTTTCCGCCGCCCGGTGTTCTGCGTGATCCCCAGCTGGCGGCGATCGTCGCCACGATGGCGATGCCCCGGCCCGACTCGTCCCCCGGTTCGGCACGGCGGCGCCTGGGGAGGTGGTCGTCGCCGTCGGTGACCTCGACGATGAGGCGGCGGTCCGTGCGGCGCAGCCGCAACCGCATGGGCGGGGTGCCGTGCTGGAGGGAGTTGGCGACCAGTTCACTGGCCGCCAGGACGCCCAGGTCGTGCAGGTCGGTGGGGAAGCGCCAGCTCGTCAGGACGCCGGAGGCGAAGGCACGCGCGCGTGGGGCCGCCTCCACTCCGCCGAGGAGTTCCAGGGCGGCGTTGCGGAAGAGTTCGCCGTCGGTGCCGGTGCGGGCGGGGTGCTGGAGGACCAGGACCGCGACGTCGTCGTCGTGGTCGGCCATGACGCCGGCCGAGCGGACCAGGCGGTCGCACATCACCTGAGGGGTGCCGATGGCGCCGGCCAGGGCGTGTTCGAGCGCCGCGATCCCCTCGTCGAGGTCCGCGTCCCGGCGCTCGACGAGGCCGTCCGTGTAGAGGACCGCCGTGCAGCCGGGGCCCAGCGGGACCGAGCCGGAGGCGTGGATCCAGCCGCCGGTGCCGAGCGGCGGGCCGGTCGGTTCGTCGGTGCGCAGGACGGTGCCGTTCTCGTCGCGGACCAGGATGGGGAGGTGGCCCGCGGAGGCGTACACCAGCCGGCCCTCGTTCGGGTCGTGGACGGCGTACACGCACGTGGCGATCTGGTTGGCGTCGATCTCGGCGGCGAGGCCGTCGAGGAGCTGGAGGACCTCGTGCGGGGGGAGGTCGAGGCGGGCGTACGCGCGGACCGCGGTGCGCAACTGGCCCATCACCGCCGCCGCCCGCACCCCTCGGCCCATCACGTCGCCGATCACCAGTGCCGTGCGGCCGCCGCCCAGGGTGATGACGTCGTACCAGTCGCCGCCGACCGCGGCCTCCGTGCCGCCGGGCTGGTAGGTGGCGGCGATGCGCAGGTCGTCGGGTTGCTCCAGTTCCTGTGGGAGGAGTGAGCGCTGCAGGGTCACCGCGGTCTCGCGCTGCCGGCGTTCGCTGGCACGGAGGCGTTCGGCGGCCTCGGCGTGGTCGGTGACGTCGGTGGCGAACACGAGGACGCCGGTGCCGTCGCCCTGCTCCGCGGCGGGGGTGCAGGTGAACGTGTAGGAGCGGCCGTCGACGGCCTTGCGGGACTTGAGCGTGCGGGGCTTGCCGCTGCGCAGGACCTGGTCGAGGAGGGGCAGCAGGCCGAGTTCGGCCAGCTCCGGGAGGGCTTCGCGGGCCGGTTCGCCCAGCGGACGGGTGCCGAAGGCGGCGGCGTACGCGTCGTTGACGTACGCGATGCGGTGGTCGGTGCCGTGCACCAGGGCGACGAGGGCCGGGACGCGGTCGAGGACGTCACGGGCGGGGAGTCCGTCGACGGCGGGCATGGGGACCGGTTCGTCGGTCAGTTGTTCGGCACGGGCCGCGGGCACGGAGCCTTCCCCCCGCCGGTCCGGGGAGACCGCGTGTTCGGTCCGCGCTGCCGCGCGGCGCTGCGTTCCGGGGAGCCGGGCGCTCCAGCGCGTGAAGTTCACTTGGGAAGAAGCCTCGTGGGTGCTGAGGACGGGCGGGTGCCCGTCCGAGGTCGTGGGGCAGTCTGGCAGTGTGTCGGACCGCGGCGACATCCGTCAGACGCCGGGGCGGGCCGTGGAGTTCCTCAGTCCGGTCAGTTCGACCCCTTCGGGTCGTCCGAGGGGTCGGGGTGAAGCTTTCCGCCGGCCGCGAGTTCGAACTCGGCTCGGGGATGTTCGAGCGAGCCGAGGGAGACGATCTCCCGTTTGAAGAGGCCGGAGAGGGTCCATTCGGCGAGGACGCGGGCTTTGCGGTTCCAGGTGGGCACCCTGCTGAGGTGGTAGACGCGGTGCATGAACCACGCAGGGTAGCCCTTCAGCCTGCGTCCGTAGATCTGGGCGACGCCCTTGTGCAGTCCGAGGGAGGCGACGGACCCGGCGTACGAGTGGGCATACGTCTGCAGGGGTTCGCCGCGCAGGGCGTGGACGATGTTGTCGCCGAGGACCCTGGCCTGGCGGACCGCGTGCTGGGCGTTGGGGGCGGTCAGGGCGCCGGGTTCGGCCGCGGTGACGTCGGGGACGGCCGCCGCGTCGCCCGCGGCCCACGCGTGCTCGGCACCGTCGACGGTCAGCTGGGCGGTGCACTTCAGACGCCCGCGCGCGGTGCGGGGGAGATCGGTGGCGTCGAGGAGGGGATGCGGCTTGACGCCGGCGGTCCAGACGACCGTACGGGTGGGCAGGCGCTGGCCATCGCTGAGGACGGCGACGCGGCCCGCGCAGGATTCGAGGCGGGTCTCCAGGAGTACCTGGATGTTGCGGCGGCGCAGTTCGGTGACGGCGTAGCGGCCCATCTCCGCACCGACCTCGGGGAGGATGCGGTCGGCGGCCTCGACGAGGATCCACTTCATGTCCTCGTGCCGGACGTTGTGGTAGTAGCGCGCGGCGTAGCGGGCCATGTCCTCCAGTTCGGCGAGCGCCTCCACGCCGGCGTAGCCACCGCCCACGAAGACGAAGGTGAGGGCGGCGTCGCGGATGGCCGGATCGCGGGTGGAGGAGGCGATGTCCATCTGCTCGATCACGTGGTTGCGCAGGCCGATGGCCTCCTCGACGGTCTTGAAGCCGATGCCGTACTCCGCGAGGCCGGGGACGGGCAGGGTGCGGGAGACCGAGCCGGGGGCGAGGACGAGTTCGTCGTAACCGATCTCGTCGGCGCCGTCGCCCTCTTCGTCGGTGGCGAGGGTGGTGAGGGTCGCGGTGCGTTTCGTGTGGTCGATGGCGGTCACCTCGCCGACGACGACGTGGCACCGGTCAAGGACACGACGCAGCGGTACGACGACATGACGAGGGGAAATCGAACCGGCGGCTGCTTCCGGCAGAAACGGCTGGTACGTCATGTACGGGTCGGGCGTGACGACGGTGATCTCGACATCACCCTGCCTGAGCTCCCGTTTCAGCTTCTGTTGCAGGCGCAGGGCGGTGTACATCCCGACGTAGCCGCCGCCGACAACGAGAATGCGCGCACGTTCCTTCACCATCCCATGACGCACCCGGCGCTGGTGTTTGTCCACAGCCCCGGCAATTTGTGTGACCGGTGGTTCTGTGGGTCCGTGCTCGGCGCGGGCCTCGGCGTGGAACGAAAGCGGGCAGGTCAGCGGGGGCGTACGGGAGGGCATGGGGGTGTGCAATCCGGACGAATGTGCGCCGTACTCCGATCGGGGGGCGCTCCGTGCGGAACCTCCCTCTTCTGAATTGACCCCCTCTCAACTATGTTCGTGTCGACGGGGTGTAGGGGATGTGGTCGAACGGAGCCGCGACGGGCGGTCACGGTCGTGCCACAGTGCCCGTTCCGAGCACTCCGGATTCAGTGGCGCGGAGTCTCCGGGGGGAGACGTCATTTAACCGGGGGAACGGTATGCATATTCAGGACACGCATCATTGGTCATCCTCATCAGCCGTCGCGCCCGGGGGCGCGGCGGGCGGCTCCGCGGCGACCGGCGCCGCGGTGGGCTCCGCGGTGGGCGGCGGACGGCCGGACGTGCAGCGGGCGGCTCCGCTGCGGGTGGACGCACAGCGCAATCTGGAGCATGTGCTGCGAGCGGCGCGCGAGGTCTTCGGCGAGCTGGGCTACGGCGCGCCGATGGAGGACGTGGCGCGGCGCGCGCGGGTCGGCGTCGGCACGGTGTACCGGCGCTTTCCCAGCAAGGACGTCCTGGTCCGGCGGATAGCCGACGAGGAGACGTCCCGGCTGACCGACCAGGCGCGGTCGGCGCTCGGGCAGGAGGACGAGCCGTGGTCGGCGCTGTCGCGGTTCCTGCGCACGTCGGTGGCCTCGGGCGCGGGGCGGCTGCTGCCGCCGCACGTGCTGCGGGTCGGGGTTCTGGACGAGACCACTGCCGGGTCCGACGAGGCACGGGTGCCGCAGCAGCGGAGCCAGCCGGGCACGGGTGAGCTGCGGCTGGTGCCGGAGGACCCGGCGGTCGCCGAGGACTCGGGGGCGGCGGCGCTGCTCGACGTGGTGGGCCAGCTCGTGGAGCGGGCGCGCACGGCGGGCGAGCTGCGACCGGACGTGTCGGTGTCGGACGTCCTGCTGGTGATCGCGACAGCCGCGCCCTCGCTGCCGGACGCGGCCCAGCAGGCGGCGGCCTCCGCACGGCTGCTGGACATCCTGCTGGACGGGTTGCGGTCGCGGCCTGCGTGAGGGGTGGCGGTTCGCGGGTTGTTCGGGGTTCGCGGGGTGCGGGCGCGGCCTGTGTGGGGGGCGGTGGTTCGCGGGGTTCGCGAGGTGTGGGCGCGGGCCGCGTGATGGCTGACGGTTCGCAGGGTTTCGCGGGGCACGGGCGCGGGCCCTGCGACTGCGGCGGTTCGTGGGGGGAACGGTTGTGGCTCGTGTGTGACGGCCGGTGATTCACGGGTTGTGGTTGTGGCTCGTGTGGCGGTCAGTGATCCATGGGGTGCGGTCGTGGGTCGTAGCAGAGGTGGCGGCTCGCGGGCTGCGGTCGTGAGCCCGTGGCCAACGGTTCATGGGGTGCGGTCGCGGCCCCGGTGGCGGCCACGGGGCTTCGGTTGCAGGCCAACGGCCACGGGGCTTCGGTTGCAGGCCAGGTGAGGGCCCGCGGTTCATGGGTGCGGTCGTGGCCGTGTGACGGACGGTGATTCGTGGGCTGTGGTCGTGGTCCGGGTGCGGGCCGGTGGTCGTGAACGGCATCGTCGGTGGAGGGGAGCGTGAGGTGCGGCGCGGGGCGCTATGGTCGGTCAAGTCCCGGTCGGGGCGGGCCAGTTGAGTCTGCCCCGAGCGGGTGGCCGTCAGTACCACGGGATGCCAAGTCCGCTCGGACGAGTGGATGACTTGTCCGAGGGGTTCTGAACAAAAGCCAATATGGCACTCTGACCCGGTGATCGGGTCGGGCTGGGCGGGCTGCGGGGGCTTTCCACGATGAGCGTTGACGGGCGGGACGAGTCACGCGGCGAGGGCGACACGGGATCGGAGGGGCCGGACTCGCCGCAGGTGCCGAGCCAGGGCGGCCGGGCGGACGCCCAGCGGCCGGGACCCGGGCGAGTCGGACCGGTGGAGCGCAGCGTCCCGACGCAGCGCGAGGGCAGCGTCCTGCCGCCGCGCGAGCTGCCGCCGGCCGACGGCGAACTCATCGCCCTGATGCGCTCGGGCGACGACAGCGCGTACGAGGAGCTGTACCGCAGGCACGCCGACGCGGTGCGCCGCTACGCCCGGACCTGCTGCCGCGACGCCCACACCGCGGACGACCTGACCGCGGAGGTCTTCGCCCGGATGCTCCAGGCGGTGCGCGGCGGCTCCGGCCCCGAGTACGCCGTACGCGCCTATCTGCTCACCTCCGTCCGGCGGGTCGCCGCGCACTGGTCGAACTCGGCCCGGCGCGAGCACCTGGTCGACGACTTCGCGGTGTTCGCGGCACAGGCCGTGCGGACGTCCGAGGTGTCCGGCGACGACACGCTGGACCTCGGCGCCGATGTGCGCACCATGCACGAGGCCGAGCAGTCCATGGCCATGCGGGCGTTCCGCTCGCTGCCCGAGCGCTGGCAGGCGGTCCTGTGGCACACCGAGGTGGAGGACGAGTCACCCAGCGATGTCGCCACCCTGTTCGGTCTGGACGCCAACGGCACGCGGGTGCTCGCCAGCCGGGCCCGTGAAGGGCTCAAGCAGGCATATCTCCAGGCCCACGTCAGCGCCGCTCTCGTCGGTGACGAGGGGTGCGCCCGCTATGCCGACCAGCTCGGCAGCTACGCCCGGCGCAAGCTGCGCATCCGCGCCGAGCGGGGGCTGCGCAAGCATCTGGAGGAGTGCGCCAGGTGCCGGCTGGCCGCCGCGCAGATCGAGGAAGTGGCGAGCGGTATCCCCGCCGTCGTCCCGGTCGCGGTCATCGGCTGGTTCGGCGCCGCCGGGTACGCCAAGGCGCTCGGGCTTCTCGCCGGTGGCGCCGGAGTGGGCGCGGCGGGTACGGCCGCGGCGGCGACGAGCGGTGGTTCCGCGGGCGGGAGCGCGGGCGGCGGCGCGGCGGCCTCGGAAGGGGTGGGCGCGCCGATCAAGGCCGGTATCGCGGCGGGTGTGGTCGCGGTGGCCGTCGCCGCGGTGGCGCTCGCGCTGACGAACAACAGCCATCCGGCGAAGGAGGTGGCCAAGCCGTCGCCGTCCCCGTCGGTCGTGCAGCCGGAACCGCCGGCGCCCGCTCCACCCGAGCCGAAACCCGTGCCCAAACCCGAGCCGAAGCCCGCGCCGAAGCCCGCGCCGAAGCCCGTGCCGAAGGTGCCGGTCTCCGTTCCCCGGCCGGTCCCGACGCCGACGCCCACCCCGTCACCGCCCCCGTCGCGGACGCCCAGTCCGAGCCCCGAGCCGACCAAGACGCCTTCTCCCACACCCACCCCCACCCCCACCCCGACTCCGCCCCCCACGCCCACTCCGCCGCCCGCGCCGACCGTCTACCAGTGGAGCGAGCTGCGCTACGACATCACCGGCGACGGCACCGAACCGGAGATGCGGCTGGCCGGCAGCAGCTGGGTGTGGCAGCGGACCGCCGTGTCCATCGCCGGCCGGACCTACGCGCACGGCGTGACCGTGCACGGCAGGTCCTCCGCCACCATCGACCTCAACCGCACGTGCTCGGCCTACGACGCGCTGGTCGGCGTGGACGACCTGACCCTCGGCCTCGGCAAGGTCTATTTCTCCGTCTACGCGGACGGCGTCCGGCTGTGGAAGTCCGGGCTGGTCGCGGGCGGCGACCCGGCCGTCCCCGTCCATGTGAACCTGACCGGGCACAAGACCGTACAGCTGGTGGTCGAACCGCACAGCGGCCCCCTCGACGCCCTCGCGCTGGCGGACTGGGCCAACGCCAGGCTCACCTGCCAGTAGGGACAGCGGGGGCGGAAACGTTCACCTGGCGGCAGGGGGAACGCGTTGACCTGCCGCCGGGACGCGGAATGCATTCACCCGCCGCCAGGGTGCGGACCGCCTTCACCTGCCGCCGGGGCGCGGAACCCGTTCACCTGCCGCTCGGGGCAGCACGCCCGGTGGTGGTGTGCTGTCCGCCGAGCTGTTCCAGGACATCGTCCACGGTGAGCGCGGCGCCGCAGGCGCGCTCGGCCGTGCAGCGGTCCGCGGGCAGGCTCTCCCGGGCGGCGGCCTCGATCCGCTCGGCCTGTGTCCGCTCCGGCAGGGGGCGCGGCCGGCCGGCCCGCCAGTGGTCGGCCGCCGCGAGCAGCCGGAGTGCACCCGGCAGGTCACCGAGGGCGGCCAGCAGCTGCGCCCCGATGTCCGCGAGCCCCGCGGTGACCGTCTCGGCGCACCGCTCCGCCACCGCCTCCCGCAGGGCACCGACCAGGATCGGCAGGCCCTGGCCCGACCCGGACTCCGCTGCGGTGATCAGGGCGTCGAGGGCGCCCAGCGCGCTGGTGAACTGGGGTGGCGGGGTGCCACGCACCGCCTCCGCACGCGCTGCGTCGCACAGTTCGCGCGCGCCGGTGGCGTCGCCGCCGTCCAGCGCGATGTGCGCCCGCAGCATCAGGGTGAACGAAAGCGCGTCCGCCACCCCGTACCGTTCGGCACTCTCGCCCGCCTCGTCCAGGGCGGCCAGGGCGCCCTCCCGGTCGCCGGAGCGGTAGGCGATCTCGGCGAGCCGGGAGACGAGGAACGGCGACTCGGCCCAGGCGCCTACCTCGCGGGCGAGCCGCAGCGCCTCCTCGTACTCGCTCCTGGCCTCCTCGAACCGGCCGCGGGCCAGGGCTGCCTCCCCGGCCGCGCTGCACACCTGCGCGCGCATCCAGCGATCGCCCACCCGACGGCTGAGGATCCGCAGCTCCGCCAGGTCGTCGTCGACGCCCCGCAGGTTGCCCGGTGAGTCGACGACCATGTGGGTGCGGAACATCAGGATGACGCCGACCTCCCAGTCGCCGCCGTACGCACGGCAGTTGGCGAGCGCCGCGTCCATCGTCGGCCGGACCTCGACCGGATCGTCCAGGAAGTACGCGACCAGCGGCCACACCAGGCCCGGCATCCGGGCCGCCCGTGGACCGCCGTACCGGAAGGCGTCCCGCACGCGGGTGATGTAGGCCGGGGTCCGGTGGTCCGTCGCGAGATCCGAGGTGCCGGACTCGAAGGCCAGGAACGCGTGCAGCATCCGCAGGTCCATGCGCAGGGCCTGCCGTGGATGCCGGGCCTGCTCGTCGGTGGCGGCGAGGAAGGCGGCCACCGGGTCGGCGCGCTCGATGAGCCGGGGCAGTTCGCCGGCCGGAGCACCGTCGGCCACGGCGTCCAGGGCGGCACCCAGCCGCAGCACGAGGTGCACCCATTCGACGGCCTCCAGACGGTAGTTGCGCAGCCACCAGAACCAGCCGATGGCGACGACGATCGCTCCGGCGTCCTCCTCCCGGCAGTCGCGCACCGCACGCCGCAGGGCCGCGCGGATGTTGTCGTGCTCGCTCTCCAGGCGGCCGATCCACGGCAGTTGCTCCGCCGAGCGCAGCAGCGGCTCGGCCCGCTCGGCGAGGACGCGCACCCATGCGCAGTGCCGCAGTTCGGCCGCCGCACGCTGCTCGGGTGCCTCGTCCGCGCGCCCGGCGGCGTACTCGTGGATGGTCTCCAGCATGCGGTAGCGCATGCCGCCGGTGCTGGTGCCTGCACCTGTGCCAGCGCCAGTGCCTGTGCCGTAGGCGTGCGGGCCGTTTTGGACGTGCGGGTGGCCGAGGGGCCGGGCGCCGTCGGGGGTGGCCACGATCAGGGACTTGTCGACGAGTGCCCCGATCAGGTCGGCCGCGGGGCCGGTGCACACGGCCTCGGCCGCCGTGAGGTCCCAGCCACCGGCGAACACCGAGACCTCGCGCAGCGTCGTCCGCTCGGCCTCGTCCAGCAGGTCCCAGGACCAGTCGACGACCGCGCGCAGGGTCTGCTGGCGGGGCAGGGCCGTACGGCTTCCGGAGGTGAGGAGGCGGAAGCGGTCGTCGAGCCGGTCGGCGATCTGCCGGGGGGTGAGCAGTCGCAGCCGGGCGGCGGCGAGTTCGACAGCGAGGGGCAGGCCGTCGAGACGCCGGCAGATCTCGGTGACGGCCTCCTCGTCCCGGAGCACGACGGCCGCGTCGGGACGGACGGCGGTCGCGCGCTCCGCGAAGAGGCGGCGCGCCTGCTCGGGGGTGAGGGGTTCGACCGGGCGCACCGACTCGCCGGGGACGCCCAGGGGTTCACGGCTGGTGGCGAGGATCGTGAGCCCCGGGCAGCGGGTGAGCAGGGTCTCGGCGAGGGCGGCGGCCGCACCGATGACGTGTTCGCAGTTGTCAAGGATCAGGAGTTGGCTGCGCGGGGCGCAGTACTCGACGAGCAGGGCGACCGGGTCGCTCTGCGGGGTCACCAGGTCGTTGGTCATGAGCACGGTCTCGCGCAGACCGAGCGCGCTGACCACCGCGCCAGGCACCGCCTCCGGCTGGTCGAGCGGGGCCAGCTCGACGAGCCACGCCTGCGGAAGCCCCACGGCGGCTTCCTCGGCGAGACGGGTCTTTCCCGAGCCGCCCGGTCCGGTGAGGGTGACGAGGCGGGCCCTGTGCAATTCCGAACGAACGGCTTCGAGTTCGGGTTCCCGGCCGACGAAGGAATTCAGCCGGGGGCGGATGTTGCCGGTGCGCTCGGGGGGCGGGGCGAGGGAGGCGGCGGGCACGGCCTGCGCCGGTACGGCCGTCGGTGGGCTCTGCGTCAGCAACGTGCGGTGCAGCTCGCGGAGTTCCCGGCCGGGGTCGGTGCCGAGACCGTCGGAGAGGGTGCGGCGGGCCGTCTCGTACGCGGCGAGGGCGTCGCCGCCGCGGCCGGCGTCGCGCAGGGCGCGGACGAGGAGGGCGTGCAGGGACTCGTCGTAGGGGTGGGTCGCGGTCAGCTCGCGCAGCTCCGGTACGACGTCGTGGGCGCGGCCGAGCCGGAGCGCCGCCTCGGCCCGGGCCCGGACCGCCTCCAGGCGCAGCGCGTCGGCCCGGGACGCGGCGGTGCGGTCGGGAAGGTCGGCGAGCGCGGGGCCGCGCCAGAGGGCGAGCGCTTGGGTGAGGGTGTGGGACGCGGTGGCCGGGGCGCCGGTCTCCAGGGCGGCGGCGCCGTCGCGCACCAGCCGTTCGAAGACGAACAGGTCGATGTCGTCGCGGGCCGCTTCGAGGCGGTAGCCGCCCGGTACGGAGGTGACGGTCTGCCTGCCGAGGGCACGGCGGAGGCGGCCGACGAGCGCCTGGAGGGCGGCCGTGGCGTCCCGGGGCGGGTCGTCCGCCCAGACCGCGGCGATGAGGGTCTCGGAGGTGACGGTGCGCCCGGGGCGCAGGGCGAGGGCGGTGAGCAGCGTACGGAGCCGGGGGCCGCCGACGGGCACGCCGTCGCCCGCTTCGTCCGTCGTTTGGGCCACTCCCAGGATTCTGTACCGCACCGGGCCATTGTCGCCGGGTGCGCCGCCGGGGACACGGGGGTTTCGCGGAGGAGGGGCGGGCGAGGGGCCGCGGCATACGGGGGCCGCCGTACGAGAGCCGCTGTACGAGAGCCGCTGTACGAGAGTCGGCGTACGGGGGGCCGCGCCGCGCAGGTCGCCGTCGGCGGTGTACGGCCTTCTCGGCCGGCCCCGGGCAGCAGCCGCTCATCCGCCGGAGGCGAGCGCTCCCCGTCTGGGGGCTATGCCCGCCGGGACCGCACGCGCGCGTGCCGGTGTGCCGGTCCAGCAGGTGCCGCGGCGGGCCAGGAGGCGGCGCAGCCACAGCTCCAGGGAGACCAGGTCCGCGAGGCCGTCCAGGGGCAGCGGTTCGCCGGCCGCCGCGCCGCGCAGCGCCTTGCGCACCACCCTGCCCTCGATCAGGCCCGCCTCCGCGAGCAGCGGGTCCGTGAAGAGGGAGATCAGCGAGTCCGCGGCGACCCGCAGGCCGGTGCGGGCGGCGGCGGTCGAGGAGGCGTGGGAGGGGGCGCCCCAGCCGGGCGGGAGGTCGGTGACGCCGGCGCCCTCCAGGACCGTACGGAGGATCTCGGCGCGGGCGCCCGGCTGGACGCGCAGGGCCTCGGGCAGGGCGCGGCAGGCGCGCACGACCTGGTTGTCGAGAAAGGGCGCGTGCAGGCGCTGGGAGCGGACCTCGGCGGCCTGTTCCAGGACGCGCAGATCGGCGGCGTGCCGGGCGAGGGCGGCACGCGCGCGGTAGTCGCCGGGGCGCTGGCCGGGGCCGACGCCCGAGCGGTTCGTCGCGCTCTGAAGAAGAACCGATACTTCAGCCAGCGCCTCTCCGGTCAGCCAGCGGGCCGCCGGTCCGGGTCTGGCCCAGGTGAGCGCGGCGAGGGAGGCACCGACCGCGCCACCGGGGTCCTCGAAGCGACGGCGCAGCAGGCGGTCGGCGAGCGTCTCCACGCCCTCGTGATAGGGCGTCCGGGCCAGTCGCCGCGCCGCGCTGTACACGCGCGCGGGGACCAGCACCGAGCCGTCCGCCTTGGCCAGCGCGGCGACCGGGCGCACCAGGTGGCGCCGCTTGCGGTCCATCAACAGGTCCGCGAGGCGCGCGGGATGCGCGTCCAGGACCTGCCGGGCGCCGTAGCCGGTGAAGTGGTCGGCGCTGCCCGCGGCCAGGCGCACGCGGTGCCGGGCGGCCGACACCAGGGACGGCCCCGGCTCGTCCGTCAGCGGGCCTTCCAGGTCGCCGTACGGGAGCAGTTCCTCGCCGCCGGTCACCACCACGTGGTGCAGGCGCGGGTTGGCCGCGAGCGTCCCCGCCCGTTCCAGCTCGGCCTCCCGGCCGCCCACGGCGAGGTCGTTGAAGGTGACGGCCAGCAGGCGCTCGCCCGCGCCCGTGCCGTGTCCCAGGAGCGTGCCCGGTCTGCCCGGCAGGCCGGCCGCCAGCAGGGCGAGCGTCCCGGAAGCGGGACCGCCGGACAGGTCGGCGCCGATCCCCGGTACCGGCATTCCGCGCGCGGCACGCCGTTCGGCGGGCCCCATGCCGGGCACGGGACCGGGGTCCATGTCGGAGCCGGGTACGTGCCGGGGTGCGGCGAGACGGGTGCGTACGGCCTCCACGAGCGCGTCGCGCACGGCGTCCACGGCGCTGTCCGGATCGGCGGGCGGCGCCGCCACCGCGAGGGAGGAGACCGGCTCGTACCCGGCGACCTCGCGCGCACCGGCGCGCAGGATCAGCGCATGCCCCGGCGGTACGCGGCGCACGCCCTCGTACGGGGTCGAGTCGTGCAGCGCGGCCGGTACGTCCGGGGCCGCGAGCAGGGCCGCGAGGTGGCCGAAGTCGAGGTTGGCCTCGATGAGGTCGGCGAGCGGCAGGGCGGCGGTGGCGTAGGCGGTACCGCCCGCCCAGGGGGTGTGGAACACCGGGCGGGCGCCGGCGAGGTCACCGCAGACGGTGATGCGGCGGCCGACCTTGACGACGGCGGTGTAACTGCCCGGCCACGCGGTCAGATGGCGCAGTGCGCCCCCGCGCGCGGTGAACAGACCGAGCCGCAGTTCCTCGTCGGAGGCCCCGCAGGTGCCCAGTACGGCGATCCGGCTCTCCGCGTCGGCCTTCACCACGCGCACCTCGTCGGGCCGCCAGTCGCCGACCGCCCACAGCGGATCGGGGTCGCCCCACAGGAGCTGGGAGCCGATCGGGTGCAGGGTCTCGCCGTCGTATCCGGTGGTGCCCGCGGAGCCGGGCCCGAAGGCGCCCGCGGCGGCGCTGCTCCATCCCACCAACCACCGCATCGCCGCCTCCACAGGCTGTGGACAACCAGTGCCACCGTACGAACCGGTTCACCATGCTGCCATGAACAACGCGGCCCCGAGGGGCGGTGGCACGGCCTTCGATCGGGGGAACGCAACCACGCGCGCGTGCCCGTGACGAAGCGAATCCCCGTACGGTACAAAGCGGTTGCGACGCGAATGCGCCCCCAAATGCTCCCCAAAAAACGCCCTTAGCGCCCTCAACATCCATGGTCGGAGCGGTAGTCACCCGCACGGGACAGGGGCGAGATTCAGCCAATTCCCAGTCACGGGGACAGCCGCGCACACGCTCCGTACAGGCTCTGCGCAGCGCACGAGCGGCACGGCGGAGCGCACAGTCCGGGAGGCGGGCATCGCCTCCCGGACCGGTCCGCCACCCGCGGGGATGTAGGTGACGGTATCCCCCAGCCCACTGGATCCAGTACAGCGGGCCGACCCACGCACCAGCCATGGAACCGCTCCCGGGGTGGCCGGAGTAGAGCGCACGGGCAGGCGCACGGCCACACGGCGGGGGCACGTCGCGAGGGCCCGTGCACGGTGCGTACAGGACCCGTACTCCCGTACGGACCACAATCCCGCCATCCGGAACAATGCCCCTTAACGCTTGGGATGCGGCGAACTACGCTGGGTTTACGAATGCCGCGTGGTTATGCCACCGCGCGGCAGCCGTCTGTGTCGAGGGGTGGCGCATGTCCAGGGAGCAACGCGGGCCGAACGAAAAGCTCGGCACCGTTCTCGCCCTCGCGGGAATCAGCAACGCAGGACTCGCACGACGCGTCAACGACCTTGGCGCTCAACGCGGGTTGACTCTTCGCTACGACAAGACGTCGGTGGCACGCTGGGTGTCGAAGGGGATGGTGCCGCAAGGAGCGGCGCCGCACCTCATCGCCGCCGCCATCGGCCAGAAGCTCGGCCGCCCGGTGCCGCTCCACGAGATCGGCCTGGCGGACGCGGATCCCGCCCCCGAAGTGGGCCTCGCCTTCCCCAGGGACGTAGGACAGGCGGTGAAGTCGGCGACGGAACTGTACCGTCTCGATCTCGCCGGGCGCCGGGCCGGCTCCGGCGGCATCTGGCAGTCGCTGGCGGGTTCGTTCGCGGTGAGCGCATACGCAACGCCCGCCTCACGCTGGCTGATAACCCCCGCCGACAGCTCGGTGGCACGCGAGGCGAACCCGTCCGAGGGCTCCGGGGCACCGATCAAAGTCGGCCACAGCGATGTGCAGAAGCTGCGGGAGGCCGCCGAGGACGCCAGGCGCTGGGACTCCAAGTACGGAGGCGGCGACTGGCGTTCGTCCATGGTGCCGGAGTGCCTGCGGGTGGAGGCGGCGCCGCTGCTGCTCGGCTCGTACTCCGACGAGGTCGGCCGGGCGCTGTTCGGCGCGTCCGCCGAACTCACCCGGCTCGCGGGCTGGATGGCCTTCGACACCGGCCAGCAGGAGGCCGCGCAGCGCTACTACATCCAGGCGCTGCGGCTCGCGCGCGCGGCGGCCGACGTCCCCCTCGGGGGGTACGTGCTGGCCTCCATGTCCCTCCAGGCGACCTACCGGGGCTTCGGCGACGAGGGCGTCGACCTCGCGCAGGCCGCGCTGGAACGCAACCGGGGCCTGGCCACCGCCCGCACCATGAGCTTCTTCCGCCTGGTCGAGGCACGCGCGCACGCGCGCGCCAGTGACGCGCAGGCCGCCGGCACAGCCCTGAAGGCGGCCGAGGGCTGGCTGGAGCGGTCCCGTGAGGGCGACAACGATCCGTCCTGGCTCGGTTTCTACTCCTACGACCGGTTCGCCGCCGACGCCGCCGAGTGCTACCGCGACCTGAAGGCACCGCGCCAGGTCCGCCGCTTCACCGAGCAGGCGCTGTCGAAGCCGACGGAGGAGTTCGTGCGCTCGCACGGCCTCAGGCTCGTCGTCTCCGCGGTCGCCGAGCTGGAGTCGGGCAATCTGGACGCGGCGTGCGAGCAGGGCGTGCGGGCCGTGGAGGTCGCGGGCCGCATCTCGTCGGCGCGGACGACCGAGTACGTGAGGGATCTGCTGCACCGGCTGGAGCCGTACGGGGACGAGCCGCGGGTGGTCGAGCTGCGGGAACGGGCCCGGCCGCTGCTCATGGCTCCCGCGTAGGGGGGTCTGGGCGGGGGGCGCCTGCCTGGCGGGGGGCGCCTCCTGCCTGGCCGGGGTGGTGTTCGGCCGACGGGTCGTGGGGGGTACTCGCGCAGTTCCCCGCGCCCCTCCGGGAGCGTCTGCCTGGCCGAGGTTGTGTCCGGCCAACAGGTCGTGGGGGGTACTCGCGCAGTTCCCCGCGCCCCTCCGGGAGCGTCTGCCTGGCCGAGGTCCTGTCCGGCCTACAGGTCGTGGGGGGGTACTCGCGCAGTTCCCCGCGCCCCTTCAGGAGTGCCGGGTCTACCCCGCACAGGAAGGTCGCGCAGGCCGCCGCGCGCGGTCCCGGGGGCTCCGGTCTGCCGGGCGGTGCCGCGTTTGAAGCCGTTGTCAGTGGCGCAGTGCACTATCGGAAGCGGGAGGTGGTGCAGGTGCGGTCGGAAATCGCGTACGACTGTGACGTGCTGGTGGTCGGCGGCGGGATCGTCGGTCTGTCGACGGCGTATGCGATCACGCGTGCCGCACCGGGCACCCGGGTGACGGTGCTGGAGAAGGAGGCGGGTCCGGCCCGGCACCAGACGGGGCGCAACAGCGGGGTCATCCACAGCGGGATCTACTACCGCCCGGATTCGCTCAAGGCGCGGTACGCGGTGCGGGGCGCGGCCGAGATGGTGAAGTTCTGCGCGGAGTACGGCATCGCGCACGCCGTCACCGGCAAGCTGATCGTCGCCACCGAGCGGGCCGAACTGCCCCGGCTGCACACGCTCGTGCAGCGCGGCCGGGAGAACGGCATCCCGGTGCGGGAGCTGGGCCCCGCGCAGATCAGCGAGTACGAGCCGGAGGTGCGGGGACTCGCCGCCATACACGTCGGGACGACGGGGGTGTGCGACTTCGTCGGGGTCGCCCGGCAGCTGGCCAGGGCGTCCGGGGCGGAGATCCGGTACGGGGCGCGGGTCGTGCGGGTCGACCGCCGTCCGGAGCGCGGCGTCGCGGTCCTGACGGCCGCCGGGGACGTCGTGCGCGGCCGGGTCCTGGTGAACTGCGCCGGGCTGTACTGCGACGAGGTGGCACGGCTGACCGGGGACGAGCCCGGGATGCGGATCGTGCCGTTCCGGGGTGAGTACTACGAGCTGGCGCGGCCCGAACTGGTGCGGGGTCTGGTGTATCCGGTGCCGGACCCGGCGTTCCCGTTCCTCGGGGTGCATCTCACCCGCGGGATCGACTCCGGCGTGCACGTCGGCCCCAACGCGGTCCCGGCCCTGGCCCGGGAGGGGTACGGCTGGGGAACCGTACGGCCGGGCGAGGTGGCCGGGACGGTGGCCTGGCCCGGCGCGTGGCGGATGGCCGGACGGCACTGGCGGTACGGCGCGGGGGAGATTCGCCGGTCGGTGTCGAAACGGGCGTTCGCGGCGGCGGTGCGCAGACTCCTGCCGGCCGCGACGGAGGACGACCTGGTGCGGGCCGGAGCGGGGGTGCGGGCGCAGGCGGTGCTGCGGGACGGGACGCTGGTGGACGACTTCCTGATCCGCGAGGGGCCACGCACGGTCCATGTGCTGAACGCGCCCTCGCCCGCGGCCACCGCCTCCCTGCCGATCGGAAGGGAGGTGGCGCGCCGGACGCTGGCCGCGCTCGGAGTGCCGTGAGACGCAGTCCGCCGCGGTGACCCGACGGACGGCGTGGCCCCACTGAAGCAGGGCACACCCACCGGCACACAATCAGGCCCACGAACAGGCACATCATCAGCCCCAGAAACAAGCGCACGAACAAGCGCACAAACGGGCATACAAACCACCACTAAAATCGACTCACTGTGGCTGACTCCGTGAACACCCCCGAAACCCCCGGCGCCCACCCGACCGCACCCGGTGAGCTGCCGCACCCGCATGCCCCGGGCCTCTCCGTCCGGCGCTCCCGGGCCAAGGGCGAGCCGCGGTTCCCGGACGGCCCCCGCGCCGATCCCGCCGGATCGCACTTCGAGCGGCGGATCCGCAGCTTCCAGCCCCGCCGCAGCCGGGTCACCGCGGGGCAGGCGGACGCGCTCCAGCGGCTGTGGCCCAAGTGGGGGCTGGACATCGACGGCCGGCGGATCGTCGACCTGGAGGAGCTGTTCGGGAACGAACGGCCCGTCGTGCTGGAGATCGGCTTCGGGATGGGCGAGGCCACCGTGCGGATGGCCGCCGAGGACCCGGGGACCAACATCCTCGCCGTCGACGTGCACACCCCGGGGCAGGGCAACCTGCTCAACCTCGCCGACCGGAACGGTCTGTCCAACATCCGGGTGGCGAACGGGGACGCCATCATCCTGCTCCGCGAGATGCTGCGCCCCGGGTCGCTCGCCGGGCTGCGCGTCTACTTCCCCGATCCCTGGCCCAAGAAGCGGCACCACAAGCGCCGGCTGATCCAGCCGGAGTTCCTCACCCTGGCCGCCTCCCGGCTCGGACCGGGCGCGCTCGTGCACTGCGCGACGGACTGGGAGCCGTACGCCGAGCAGATGCTCGACGTGCTGACCGCGCACCCGGACTTCGAGAACACGCAGCCGGACGGCGGTTTCGCGCCCCGGCCCGGGTTCCGGCCGCTGACCCGTTTCGAGAGCCAGGGACTGGACAAGGGTCATGTGGTGAACGATCTGCTGTTCCGCCGCGTACCCCACCAGGGGCAACGCTGAGAACAGCGATGACAGCGGTTCCCCCACCGGATGCATCAGCAGGTGATCGTTAGGGTCGATGCCGTGGCCACCTTCTCCCCGTATCCGACACACCCCACCGGCGCCCCCGGCCCGGAGTTCCGGCCGGTGCGCTGGTGGCAGCGCGGGTGGGTGCGGTACGGGGCGCTGATCGCCCTGCTCGCGATCTCCGGGCTGGTCATCCTGGCGCTGGTGCGCGAGCAGACCGGCACGGAGGGGTTCCTGGTCGGTATCGGGCTGGCCGTGCTGCCCGTACCGCTGCTGCTGGCCGTCTTCCGGTGGCTCGACCGGGTCGAGCCCGGGCCCTGGCGGAACCTGCTGTTCGCGTTCGCGTGGGGGGCGTGCGCGGCAGCGCTGATAGCCATCGTCGCCAACAGCTTCGCCACGAAGTGGATAGCCACCGCGACCGCGGACCCGAGCAACGCGAACACCCTCGGCGCGACCGTCATAGCGCCCGTCGTCGAGGAGTCCGCCAAGGCCGCGGCCGTCCTCCTGGTCTTCCTCTTCCGGCGGCGGAACTTCACCGGGATCATCGACGGGATGGTGATAGCCGGGGTCGCCGCCACCGGTTTCGCGTTCACCGAGAACATCCTCTACCTCGGTACGGCCTTCGGCACCGACCAGCTCACCGGCGACCGCGGCATCACCTCCGTCACCGCCGCCACCTTCTTCGTGCGCGTCGTCATGTCGCCGTTCGCGCACCCCCTCTTCACCGTCCTCACCGGCATCGGCTTCGGCATCGCCGCGCGCGCCGCGGACCGCCGGCAGGTGCGGCGGGTCCTGCTGCCGCTGTGCGGGCTGCTGCTGGCGATGGGCATGCACGCGTTGTGGAACGGCTCCTCCGCCTTCGGCCGGTACGGGTTCTTCGTGGTCTACGCGGTGTTCATGGTGCCCGTGTTCGGCCTGCTGACCTGGCTGGCGGTCTGGACCCGGCAGCGGGAGCTGCGGACCGTGCGGGAGGAGCTGCCGGCGTATGTGTGCGCGGGCTGGCTGGGGCCCGCCGAGCCGTTCGCGCTGGGTTCGATGGGCGCCCGGCGGCTGGCCCGGGACTACGCGGGCCACCACCTCGGCAAGCAGGCGGCGCGGACCGTGGCCCAGTACGAGGTGTACGCGACGTCCCTGGCGTCCCTGCGGCAGCGCGGGCAGCGGGGCCGGGCCGGGGCCGACTTCGTCGTGCGGGAGCGGGAGCTGCTGGCGGAGCTGTGGCAGCGACGGCAGGTGGCCCGGCCGGCCCTGGAGTACGCGGCCCGGTCGACCGCCCCGCACCAGTGGCCGGGGCAGTGGCCCGGCCACTGGCCGGGCGCCTGGCCGGGTTCCGGCCCTTCGACGCCGTACGGCTACTCAGGGCCGCCCGGCGGCCGTCCCACGGTGCCGTACCCGGCGTACAACCCTTACCGGTCCTAGCGGTGGACACCGTGGTGAGCCGCGGGCGGCCTGAGCCGCGGGCGCCGGCGGTCGGGAAGGTCAGGCCGAGGCCCGGGTGAGGTGGTCCACCTCTTCCGTCGTGAGGGTCAGGTCCGCCACGGCGAGCAGCGCCGGGAGCTGGTCCAGGTTCCGGGCCGAGGCGATCGGCGCGGCCACCGTCGGCTGGGCCGCGAGCCAGGCCAGGGCCACAGTGGGGACGCCGGCGCCGTGGGCCGCGGCGACCTCGTCCAGGGCCGCGAGGACCCGCTGACCGCGCTCGGTCTCCGCGAGCTGGGCCGCGTTCCCGCCGCGCCCGCTGTCCGCCGTCGCACCGGGGCGGTACTTGCCCGTGAGGAAGCCGGCGGCCAGGCCGAAGTACGGCAGGACACCGAGACCGGCGCGGGCGGCGACGTCCCGCAGCGGACCCTCGTAGGTGTCGCGCGAGACCAGGTTGTAGTGCGGCTGGAGCGCCACGTACCGGGCCAGGCCCTCGCGGTCGGAGAAGTCCAGGGACTCCTGGAGCCGCTCCGCGCTGATGTTGGACGCGGCGATGTGCCGCACCTTGCCGGCCCGCACCAGTTCGTCGAGCGCGCCGATGATCTCCTCGACCGGCACTTCGGGCTTGTCGAAGTGCGTGTAGTAGAGGTCGATGTAATCGGTCTTCAGACGGCGCAGCGAGGCGTCCGCCGCGGCCTTGATGTTGGCCGCGGACAGGCCCTGGAATTCGGGGTGCTGGCTGACCTTGGAGGCGATCAGCACGTCCGCACGGTTGCCGCGTGCCGTGAGCCAGTTGCCGATGACCGTCTCGGACTCGCCGCCCTTGTTCCCCTCGATCCACGAGGTGTACGAGTCGGCGGTGTCGATGAGGTTGCCGCCGGCGGCGGTGTAGGCGTCCAGGACGGCGAAGGACGTCGGCTCGTCGGCGGTCCAGCCGAAGACGTTGCCGCCGAGGACGAGCGGGAAGACCTCCAGGCCGGAGGCGCCGAGTTTGTGTAGGGAAGTCATGGCCGGTTCAACGCACTCGTCGGAAGCCACGATTCCGTCGGGGGACGCAAAGACCCCGTAAACACCTGACCGGCAGCCCTGGCGTCGGGGGGATGCCGTCAGGACCGCCGGGGATCAGGGGTGGGTCAGGGGGTGAGGCCCTTGCCGCGCAGCCAGGCCATCGGGTCGATGCCGCTGGACTGGCCGCCCGGGTGGACCTCCAGGTGGAGGTGCGGGCCGGTGACGTTGCCGGTGGCGCCCACGCGGCCGATGACGTCCCCGGTGGTGACCTTCTGTCCGACGCTCACGTTGATCGACGACTGGTGGCAGAACCAGAGTTCGGTGCCGTCGTCGAGGGTGAGGATCGTGCGGTAGCCGTAGGAGCCGGCCCAGCCCGCCTCGGTGATCGTGCCGCTGTGGATGGCCTTGATCAGCGTGCCCGTGGGGGCGGCGAAGTCGAGACCGGTGTGATAGCCGGAGGACCACATGGAGCCCGGCTGCCCGAAGGTGCCGGTGATCGTGTACGAGGGGGTCGGCAGCGTGAACTGTTTGGCCAGCGCGGCCAGGCGCTCCTCCTCGGCCTTCTTCCTGGCGGCGGCCTCCGCCTTCTCCTTGGCGGCGGCGGCCTTGGCCGCGGCCTCCTTCTCCGCCTTGGCGGCCGCGTCGGCGGCCTGCTTGTCGGCGGCGGACACGGCGGCGGCGACGGCCTTGGTCTGGGCCTGGTCCTGCTGCTGCTCGGCCTGGGCCATGATGCGGTTGCGCAGCACCTCACCGGCGTCGGTGGTGCCGTCGGCGCTGTCGGCCTCGGTCACGCCGACGCTGCTCAGGGCGGTCGTGGAGCCCTTGGAGGGCTGCGCGGAGGAGTCGTCGCCCAGCAGGGAGCCGACGGAGGGCAGGTCGGGCATGGAGATGGACACCGGGGGCTTGCCGGTGTTGGCGCTGGCCATGCCGCCCGCGCCGACGGCGGCGATGACGCCGACGCCGAGGACCGTGGAGCTGCGGGCGAGTCCGCCGCGCTGCTTGGCCACGCGGTGCCGGCCGCGTATCGGGCGGACGGAGTCCTCGGTGGGGTTCCATTCCCCCCAGGTGCCCTGGCCCTCGTCGGCGCCGTAGCCGCCGTAGGCAAAGGTCTCGGTGCCGTACTGACTCGGCGCGTACGGGGCTTCGGGGGCAGGCCGATTGGACGCCACTCGGGCGTACTCCTTTCCTTCCTCCGCCTACCGGGTTAGCTGACGGGTTCGGAGCAGGAAGGTCTCCTACGCGCGTAACCAGCCGTGTCTCCACGGTGGTGTCCGCGTGATTCACCCCAAGGTGGTGGTTCCCCGGTTCCCTTACGGGATTCGGCGCGTGCGCACGGAGCCGCCTCTGGTGACGGCTGGGACGACCGCGCTGCGTTATCGAACGTTAATAGACTCGGCGGCCAGATTCCAAGCCGTTCGGCTTGATCCTTAACGCGATCGGGCGCGGACTTAGCGGTCATGACCGGCGAAAAACGGGCGACTTGACCTCGCCCGCAGAGAAAGTCTGAAGACCCGGCGGACTTGACGGTGTTTCAGTTGTTATGCGGAGGGAGGTCGTCCGATCACCCGCCGTGACAATGGTCAAGGGGCGATGTGCGGCGCCGGAAAACACTCAGGGCCGGAATCCTTGGAACTGGATTCCGGCCCTGAGCCTTCAGTAGCGGGGACAGGATTTGAACCTGCGACCTCTGGGTTATGAGCCCAGCGAGCTACCGAGCTGCTCCACCCCGCGTCGGTGATGACAACTATACGCCATGCGCAGGACAGCGAACGCACGCACGCCGGAGCGGCTCCCGTTCAGCCGAGCGGATGGCCCCCCTCGCCTCCCGCCCGGCCGAGCAGAAGGCCGACCGGCTCCCGCTCAGCCGAGCAGGTGGCGGTTCGGCTCCTTGGCCGCCGCCTCGTACTCGGGCAGTACGACGACGTCGGCGCCCGCGGCCGTCAGCAGCCCGCTCCCGTCGGCCCCCGCCACGAACGTGTCGGGCTCCCGCCAGGCGGTGACCACCCGCCGTACCCCCGCGTCCAGGATCAGCCGCGCGCAGGGCGCGGGGCGCGAGGCCCGCCGGGCGCACGGCTCCAGGCTGCTGTAGACGGTGGCCGAGGCCAGCCGCGGATCCGCCGGGTCGGTCTTGGCGAGCGCGGCCTCCTCCGCGTGGACCACGGGGTCGTCCGCCTCCCGGGAGAACCCGCGGGCCAGCTCCGTACCGTCCGCGGCCACCACCACCGCGCCCACGCTGAACGCGGTCCGCGAGGGCGGGCACAGCGCCGCCAGTTCGCAGGCGATCCGCATCCAGTGCCGGTCCGCGGCGGCGGCCGTCCGGCCGGTTCCGGGCGCGGTCGGCTCGTACCGCAGCAGGACGACGTCGTCGATCCGCCGGGTCTCCAGCAGCCTGAGGCGTCCGCGCTGGTACTCCCCCGGCCCGAACAGCCGGGGCGCCCCGGGGTCCCCGACCAGCAGCGGGGCGACGACGAGCTGGAGTTCGTCGGCGAGGCCCTGCCGGAGCAGCTGGGTGTGCACGGTCCCGCCGCCCTCGACCATCAGCCGCCGCACCCCGCGTTCCGCGTGCAGGTGCCCGAGGAGCGCCCGCCAGTCGAGGCCGGGGCCCAGCGGGACGATGTCGGCCGCGAGTCCGGCGCGCCGGGCCCGCTCGGCGCCCCCGTCCGTCGTGTAGAGGACCTTCTCGCCGCCGGTGTGCCAGAACCTGGCGTCCGGGTCGAGGTCGCCCGAACCGCTGACGGCGACCTTCAGCGGGTACTCAGGACGGCCGGCCGCGAGCCGGGCGGCCCGCCGTTCGGCCGCGTTGACCAGGAGCCGGGGGTTGTCGGCGCGGATCGTGCCCGCGCCGATCAGGATCGCGTCGACGGACGCCCGCACCGCGTCGACCCGGTCGAAGTCGGCCGGGGAGGAGAGCAGGAGCCGCTCGGGGCCGGTGTCGTCCAGACAGCCGTCGAGGGAGACGGCGGCGGACAGCAGGACGTACGGGAAGGGCATCTGCGTGCTCCAGTGGGAGACGTGCGGGTGGGGCGGTCGGTCGGTCCGGGCGGTCGGTCCGGGCGGCGGGACACGGGATCGGGGTCCGGGGATCGAGGTCCGGGGATCGGGGTCCGGGGATCGGGGTCCGGGGATCGGGGTCCGGGGATCGGGGATCGGGGGTTGCTCGGACGGGCTTGCCGCAAGCGGCGGGATGTTTCAGGACGGGCCTGCTGCCACAGGGGCTTGCTTCACGACGGGCTTGCTTCAAGGTTTGAGCAAAATTACACGGGCCACCTGACGACCCGCGGATCACCGCCTCGGTCACCGCCGCCGGCCCGGCAGCAGCCGCGCGGGCAGCAGCGCCAGGGCGAGCAGGCCCGCCGCGACGGCGTACGCGGTCCGGAAACCCGCCGGGTCCGGGCCGACGGCGCCCAGCACCACCGTGAGCAGCGCCGTCCCCACGGAGGCGCACACCTGCGAGTTGATGTTCAGCGCCGTGCTCGCCGCGGCCACCCGGTCGTTCGGCAGGTCGCGGGTGGCCGCGGTCGTCGTGGGCATCAGCACCATGCCGGTGCCTACGCCCATCACCGCCGCCGCGGTCACGACCCGCCAGGGCGGCACGCCGTCCTCGCCGACCTGAAGGGCGGTCAGTGCCATGCCGAGCGCGCCCACCGCCGTCCCGGCGGCGACCAGGCGCCGGGGCGGGACCCGGTCGACGAGCCGGGACGCCACCTGCATCGCCGTACCGACGGCGAGCCCGACGGGGATGCCCAAAAGCCCGGTGCCCGTCGCGCTGACGCCCCGCTGCTGCTGCCAGTAGAGCGGCCCGAGCAGGGCAGAGCCGAAGTAGCCGCAGGTGAACAGGGCGAGGGTGGCGATCCCGGCGGCGAACGTGCGGTCGCGCAGCAGCCGCAGGTCCAGCAGGGGTGCGCGGACGGTCAGCGCCCGGCGTACGAAGGCGGCGGCCAGCACCACGCCCGCCAGGGCGGGCACCAGCGCTCCCGGCGCGGCGAAGTCACCCCGCTCGCCGCCCCGCGCGAGCCCGAACAGCAGCAGGGCCAGGCCCGGGGAGAGCATCAGCAGGCCGGGGACGTCCAGGGCGGGCGCCGCCGCCCGGCGCGGTACGTCGGCCGGCAGCAGCCTGGCGGCGAGCACCAGGGCGAGCACCCCGACGGGCAGATTGACCAGGAAGATCCAGTGCCAGGACGCGACGTCGACGAGCCAGCCGCCGAGCACCGGCCCGGCCACCGGGCCGACCAGGACGGGCAGCCCGAGCAGCGCCATCGACCGGCCGAGCCGCGCGCGGTCCGCGACGCGCATGACCATCGCCATCCCGACCGGCATCAGCAGCCCGCCGCCCAGCCCCTGCACCGCGCGGAAGGCGATCAGGCCGGCCGCGTCCCAGGCACAGGCGGCGAGCAGCGAGCCGAGCGTGAACAGGACGAGCGCGGTCAGATAGGTGCGCCGGGCGCCGACGCGGCCCATCGCCCACGCGGCGACCGGGATGACGGCGGCCAGCGCCAGGGTGTACGCGGTCGCCGTCCACTGGATCGTCGCCAGCGGCGCGCCGAACGACTCCGAGAGGCTGCGCAGCGCGACGTTGACGATCGTCATGTCGAGCACCGACATCATGGAGCCGGTGATGACGACGGCGAGGATGCGGCGGAGCGCGGTGCCGTCCGGCGCGGCGTCGGCCGGGGCGGCGCGGGAGGACACCCGGCCGGCCTCGGACGCTGCCATGCCGACCCGCCCTCAGCCCGCGTAGGGCCGGTCGGTGCGGGCGGTCCGCAGCGCCCGTCCCCACCAGGAGAGCTGACCGAGCATGCCTTTCGCGGCGCCCGTGCACACGGCCGCGTCGCGCGGTGTGCCGTCCTCGCCGAGTCCCGACCAGGGGCCGTGCAGGCTGACCGAGTCGCGCATCGTCACCGCGTGCAACTCGGCGAAGACCAGGCGCAGTTGCTCGACCGCGCGCAGACCGCCGCCGATGCCGCCGTACGAGACGAAGCCGACCGGCTTGGCCTGCCACTGCACGTGGTGCCAGTCGATGAAGTTCTTCAGCGCGGCCGGGAAGCTGTGGTTGTACTCGGGGGTGACGACGACGAAGGCGTCGGCGTCGGCCATGCGCGGTGAGACGTCCGCCAGCGCGGCGACCGCCTCGTCGCTCGGCGTGCCGCCCCAGTCGGGCATGACCAGCGGCAGGACGAGGCCGGCGAGGTCGATGACGTCGAGGTCGAAACCGGCGTCGGCGGCGACGGCACCGGTGAACCAGTCGGCGACGGCCCGGCCCTGGCGCCCCGTGCGGACGCTGCCGACGACGACGGCGAGGCGGAGCGGTGACGCGTCGGGGGCGGGTCGACGGACGGTCGCGGGCGCGACGGCTGACGTGGGTACGGGCATGGGTGTCCCCCTCTGGGTGACCGACCGGTGGCCCGGCGCGGGCCGCCCTCCGGTAAAGTACAACGGGCGTTGTAAAACTACAACGCTCGTTGTACTTCGGTGGACACACCCCGGCGGTCGTGCGCCACCAGCGGTACGCCCCATCCACCCCCGAGGAGGCGGCGCGTGGGCAGCAGCAACGAGGCCCGGCTGGAACAGGCGCGGCGCGAGGTCCCGCCGCGCAGGCTGGCGAAGCAGATCGCCCTCGCGAGCGCGTCCTGCCCGGTCTTCGGCCGTGAGGGCTACACCCGCGCCTCCGTGGACGCGCTGGCGGCGGCGGCCGGCGTCTCCACGCGGACGCTCTACAACCACTTCCCCGGCGGCAAGGCGGACCTGTTCCGCACGGTCGTCACCTGGACCTCGACCGAGGTGCGGGACGCCCAGCTCGACCGCCTCCACGCCGTGCTGGACCCGCGGCGCCCGCCCCGTCCCGAGGACCTGGAACACGACCTGGTCGCCCTGGCCCGCGCCTTCATCGACCTCATGACCGAGTTCCCCGACCACTTCGCCCTCGTCCGCCACATCCACGCCGAGGCCGACCACGTACCCGCCGACGTCCTGGCGGCCTGGCAGGACGCGGGCCCGGTGCCGGTCGGCCGCGCCCTGGCCGACGCCATGGCGGCCCTCGCCGAGGCGGGCCTGATCGACGTGCACGGGGACGCGGCCCTGGCCGGGGCCCACTTCACGGCCCTGATCTCCCACTCGATCACCCAGCTCTCCCACTACGGCGTACGGCCGCTGCCCCGGACGGACACGGACCTGCTGATCAGGGGCGGGGTGGGGGCGTTCCTGAGGGCGTACGCCGCGCGCTGACGGACCGGAAGGGACGAGGGGCCTCGAGACGAGAAACCGGGGGACGGCGGACCCGGCGCTCGGGGCGGCGGCCGTTCGCGGGAACGGGCGAGCGGCGCCGCTCGCCGGTTCAGACAGCCGCCTGCCGGTGAGTGACGCCGCTCGTCGTCCTCCCGTGGAGCGCCGCGCGTGCCTGTGGAGCGCCCCCCCACACGTCTGCGGAGCGCCACGCACGTGTACGGAGCACCCCATGTGCTTACGGAATGCGTCAGTCCGCGCCGCGCGCGTGGTATACCTCCGTCGCGACCGCCGCCATCAGTTCGGGGTCCAGTACGGAGGCGTCGGCGAGCCGGGCCGGGGCGGTCAGGGAGTTCAGCAGCGCCTTGGTGACCCGCAGGGCCGGGGCGGGGCGCCGTATCACGGGCTTGGCCCATGCCGTGACGGCGGCGTCGAGTCCGTCCGCGGGCACGACTCTCTGGAGGATCGACATGCTCAGCGCCTCGTGGGCGCCGAACGTCCGTCCGGAGAGGATGAGTTCGCGGACCCGGGCGGCTCCGGCCTCGTTGATGAGGCGGGGCAGCAGCCCGCCCCACGCGGTCGGCAGCCCGAGGGCGAGTTCGGGCAGCCGGAAGGTCGCGGTGTCGGATCCGGCCCTCAGGTCACAGGCGAGGGCGAGGGCGACCCCCGCGCCGACGGCCTTGCCGTGCACACGGGCGATCGTGACGGCCGGGTTGGCCGCCAGGGCGTCGCACACGCGCCGCGCCTTGGCGCCCGAGGTGCGGATGCCGCGGCCCGCCGGGTCGCCGGCCAGGTGCTGCGCGTACTCGGTCCGGTCGCCGCCCAGGCAGAAGTCGTCACCGGCAGCCGCGAGCACCACGACCTTCACGGCTTCGTCCTGGTCACCGAGCACGGTCAGGAGATCGTCCAGCATGGCGTCGCTGACAACGTTGCCCTGCTCGGGTACGTGCAACTCGATGGTCTGAAGCGGTCCCTGCCGGTACGTGCGCAGGGTCTTGAGCGTCCGATCCGCGGGGAGATCGGCGGGGAGGTCGGCGGGAAGATCCGCAGAGGGATCCGAGGAGAGGTCTGGGGAGAGGTCTGGGGAGAGGTCCGTGGAGGGGGCCGTCATAGCGTCACTTTCAGGGAAGTCGCGCGCCGGAAGACCATACGGGGGGCGTAGGCAGGGGATGCGGACGGCCGCAGCGTAGGAAATCGATTCAGCGTCTGGGTCAGCAACTGGCGTGCTTCGAGGCGCGCGAGGCCCGCTCCGAGGCAGTAGTGCGCGCCGCCGCCGAAGGTGAGGTGGCTGCCGCCCCGGTGGATGTCGAAGACGTGCGGGTGCTCGTTGCGGCGCGGGTCGTGGTTGGCCGCTCCGTACAGGACGTGGACCACGGTGTCCTTGGCGATGGGCACCCCGGCCAGGACGGTGTCGTCGCCTGCCACCCGCGAGTTGAGGTGGATGGGCGGGTCGTACCGCAGCGTCTCGTCGATCGCGTCGTCGAGGTGGCCGGGATTGTGGCGCAGCCATTCAGCGCGCGCGGGATCCTGGGTCAGGAACGCCACGGCGTTGGTCAGCAGCGTCGCGGTGGTCTCCAGGGAGGCGATGGTGACGAACATCGTCAGGTCGTAGAGCGCCTGGTCCGCCCTCGCCCGGTCGTCGGGGTACCGGTCGTCCCAGAAGCGGATCAGGCCGGTGAGCGCGTCGTCGCCGGGCCGTTCGCGCCGCTGCCGGATGAGGTCGGTGAAGAAGGCCCGCATATCAAGGGTGGCCTGGGCCGAGACCGCCAACTCACTCTTGGTGGGCAGTAGTTCCTGGGCGAACACCTGCCGGTGGGTGAAGTCCAGGACGTGCGCGAAGTGCTCCGGTTCGATGCCGAGCCACTGGCCGACGGTGTGCACGGGAAGCTGCTCGCTGACGGTCGTCACGAAGTCGGCCTCGCCATCGGCACGCAGCCGCCGGTCGAGGTCGTCCAGGAGCCGGGTGACGTGGACGGCGATCTGAGCACCGAGGCCGTCCAGGGCGCGACGGTCGAACGGGTTGTTCAGGGACCGGCGATGGATCGTGTGGGCGGGGGCGTTGAGGCGGGAGAGGGTGCGGGTCATCTCTCGGGTGGCGGGTGCCTGCCAGCGCTCGGGGTTCGGCTGACGCTCCTGCCAGGCGAAATCGGGTGCGAGCCAGGTCCTGCCGCGCAGAACCTGGTCGCACGCATCGAATCCGGTGACGAAATAGGCGCCGCCCCACGGGGCGGCGACGACGTCACCCATCGCTCGCAGTTCCTGCCAGAGGGGCAGGGGGTTGGCTTGTCCCTCTGGAGAACGGAGGCGGCGGAGAAGGGAGATGACGGCTCGGCGGTCGGTGGTGGTGCCGCGTATGTCACCTACGGCGGTCACGCAAAGCTCCTTAGGGCTGGCTGGGCGTTACCGGTACCGCCGGAACCTACCCTTCCCCTCTCTGCCGTCATGCACCCCAGTGTGTTGCTCCGGTCACATGCCGCTCATTACGCACGGAAGATGTCCAGGAAGCTGCTCCAGAACCCCTTCTTCCTCCCCTCCTGTCGCTGGGACGATGCCTGAGCGGCCTGAAGGGCCGGGTCCGCCCCGGCCGTCTGGGGCCGGTTCTGAATCGCGGCCGCGATGCGGTTGGCCGGCGTGGGACTGAAGGCCACCGGCAGCGTCACCAGCGCACGGTGGAACGGCCCCGGGCGCCACTGGAGTTCCTCCTCGGGCACCGCCAGGGTGATGTCGGGCAGCGCGTTGAGGAGCTGCTCGATCGCGGTGATCGCGATGACCTGCGCCGGGTCCTTGGCCGGGCAGGCGTGCGGACCGGCTCCCCACGCCAGGTGGGCGCCCCTGCTGTGGGCGCGGCGGGCCTCGGCGAGCGCCGGGTCGCTGTTGGCACCCGCGAAGGAGATGACCACCGGAGTGTTGGCCTGGGCCACGACTCCGTCCAGATCGACGTCCTGGACCGGGAAGTGGGTGGCGTAGTTGGCGATGGGCGTCAGGTTCCACAGCACGTGATCGATGGCTTCCTCGATCATCATGCCGCTCTGCCGGCCGCCCGATCCGGACAGCAGCAGGAGCAGGACGTTGCCGATCAGGTTGCGCTCCGGCTCGACGCCGGCCCCCATCAGCATGACCAGCTGGTCCTTCAGCTCCTCGTCGGTCAGACCGGCCGGGTGCTGGATGAGCCACGAGGTCACGTCGTCGCCCGGCTGCCGCCGCTTCAGGGCGATCAGCTCCATCAGGCAGGCGTTGAGCTGCTCGTTCGCGCGCAGCGCGTCCTTGCCGTCGAAGATCGCCGACATCGCGGCGGTGAGGGTGTCACCGATGTCCGCGGGGCAGCCGAAGATCTTGTTGAACAGCAGCAGCGGCAGCAGCTTCGCGTAGTCGTTGAGGAGGTCGGCGCGGCCTCGCTCGCTGAACTGGTCGATGAGGTAGTCGGCGATCGGCTGGACGTCCCGGCGGATCCGGGTGATGTTGAGCTTGGCGAGGCTGTCGGTGACGGCCTTGCGCAGCCGAAGGTGGACGGCACCGTCGGTGAACAGGCAGTTGGGCCGGTACGCCATCATCGGCAGCACGGGGCTGTCCAGGCCGATGAGCCCTTCGTTCAGGGCTTTCCAGCGGCGGGCGTCACGGGCGAAGAGGGACGAGTTCTGGAGCACGCGCAGCGCCATCTCGTGGCCGACGACCAGGGTTGCGTCGACTCCCGGGGCGAGTTCCACGGGTCCGGCCGGACCGTGGGCGCGCAACTGGTCGTAGACCCGCTGCGGGTCCGCGGCGAACGTGGCGTCGTGCATGGGGCATCTGGCGCCGGTGGCAGCGGGCGCTGTCTGACGGTCCATGTAGATCCTTAGTGCGTGGGGGGGGAGCGGGGTGTCGTCGAGCCGCGGATCAGGCTGCGCGCTCTAGCAGGTGACGTACCAGTCCGATCAGCGCACGGGCCGACGAGACGCGGTCCCGGGCGTCGCAGTAGATGACGGGGGTGTCCGGCAGCAGGTCCAGCGCCTCGCGGACCTCCGCCTCCTGGTACACCTTCTCCGGGTGGAAGCCGTTGACGGCGATGGCGTACTCCAGGCCGTACCCCTCGATCAGATCGATGACGGGGAAGGACTCCTCCAGCCGGGCCGGGTCGACCAGCAGCAGCGCGCCGAGCGCGCCGCGGGCCATGTCCTCCCACAGCTGCATGAAGCGCTGCTGACCCGGCGTACCGAACAGGTACAGCACCAGTTCGTCGCTCAGCGTCAGACGGCCGAAGTCCAGGGCGACGGTCGTCGTGCTCTTGTCCGTCACCCCTTTCAGGTCGTCCACGTGCAGCGACGCCTTCGTCATCTTCTCCTCGGTGCGCAGCGGAGTGATCTCCGACAGCGAGCCGATCAGGGTCGTCTTGCCCACCGCGAAATGGCCGACGACCAGGATCTTGGCGGCGTTGGTGACCCCGCTGGAGACGTAGATGGATGATCCGGCGGCCGTCTCAGCCGATGAGGGATTGGAGCCCATGGAGAACCTTCTCTAGGGTCGCTCTGTCAACGTTCTCGGCCCGGGGCGGCTCCGCGCGGCGGAGCAGGTACCCCTGTTCCAGTAAATCGGTGAGCAGCAACCGGGTCACGCCCACCGGCAGACCCAGGTGACCGGCCACCTCCGCGACCGCCAGATAGCCACCCGAGCACAGGTCCCAGATCGCCCGGACCTCGGGGCTGGCCCCCAGCGGAAGGGTTCGCTCGGGGGCCAGGATGACCAGGGTGTGCAGCGCCAGTTCATCGGACGACGGCAGGGACCGGCCGCCGGTGATGACATAGGAGCGGACGAAGTCGCTGGTGACAGACGTTTCCTCGTTGGGTGTCGTCATGCGCCCACACCATGGTCCGAACGGGGTGCCACGCTCATCGCCTTGCTCAGCGCGGTCACCGTCTTCTGCATCCGGAAGGACATCGCCTCCATGTCCACGTCGAGGGCGGCCGAGACGGCGAGGTAGGAGCCCTGTCCTGCCGCGATGAGGAAGATCCAGCCGTCGTCGTACTCCAGCAGCGTCTGCTTCCAGAAGCCGTGTCCGCCGCCGGAGAACCCCGCGACCGCGCGGCTCAGTGACTGCATGGAACTCATCGCCGCCGCGTTGGTCTCGGCGTCGTCCCGGGAGATGTCGGCCGAGCGGTGCAGCAGCAGACCGTCGCCCGAGACGAGGATCCCGTGGCGGGCTCCACGGACCTCCAGGACGTCGTTCAGCACCCACGACAGGTCGGTGTTCACTGCTGAGGTCCTTCCGTGGTGTTCAGGGTCCGCCCGCTCCGGGTTCCGCGCGCGAACGCTCCGAGACGTGATGCGGTCACCTCACTGGTCGGCTCGGGGACCGACTCGGAGGACGCAGGGTCGGGCGTGGGTACCACCGCGATGGGGCCCTGGCGCCGGCGGCGCTTCGGGAGACCTCCCGTGGTCGTGCCCACGACGTGCGAGGGGCCGACCGGGACCGGGGCCAGTCGCTGCCGGGCGGGCTGGTCCTCCTCGACGTCCTCGGCTTCCGGGGCCGGCGCGGGGACGTCCACCGCAAGGAGACTTTCCGGGACACGGATCACGGCACGCACTCCTCCATAGGGGGAAACCGAACCGACGGAGACCGAGAAGCCGTAGCGCGCGGCGAGCATGCCGCACACCGCGAAGCCGAAGCGCGGCGGATCACCAAGGCCGGTGATGTCGACCGTGCTCTCGGCGGACAGCAGGCGCGCCGCCCGGTCCTTGGTCTCCTGGTCCATGCCCAGACCGGCGTCGTCCACGATGAAGCAGACGCCGGTGGGTACGGCCTGGATGTTGACCTCGACCGGAGTGCCCGGCGCGCTGTACGTGGTCGCGTTGTCCAGCAGTTCGGCCAGCACGACCGCCACCGGTTCGACCGCCTTGCTGGCGACGGACACGCTGACCTGCGAGTGGACGCTGACCCGGTTGAAGTCCTTGATCCGGCCCTGCGCGCTGCGGGCGACGTCGTACACGGTGGCGAGGCCGTCACGCCGGCCCAGCCAACCGCCGCACAGCACCGCGATGCCCTTCGCACGGCGGCCGAACTGGCTTCCGGTGTGGTCGACGGCCATCAGGTCGGCGAGGACTTCCGACTCGTTGCCGTACTTCTTCAGCAGCCGGTCGAGCATCAGCTGCTGTTCCTCGGCGAGGGACTGGAGCGTTCCCATGGCCGACTTCAGCACGGCCTTGGTCCCCGACTCCGCGTCCGCGCGTACGTCGGACAGGTCGCGGTGGTGCTGATCGTTCAGGGTGGTGATGTGACCCTGGAGTTGCGCGACCTGCCCCTGGGCGAGGCTCAGGCCGCTCTCCAAGTCACCTTGTTTTCTTCGGAGTACGAGATTGGTTCTGCGCGCCCGCGGTAGGGCGAACGCCGCGGCGGCGAGCACCACGATCAGGATCCACAGAAGCGGATCCTGGAGAATTGACTTCATGAGACTCTCTTCAACTCGCATCGCGCCGGATGCGCGGTTGGTCCGCTGTGTCTGCGGATGGCCCGGTCCGCAGAAGCTCTGCGGACCTACAGGCGGACCAAGCCTTACTCCTTAGCGATGGGGCCTTAGAGACTGTCCCCCGTACGCGTACATGACGCGCCGTCAGCCTACGAAAAGTGCGATGATCGTATCAGGGGCGATGGGCCGACGGCCAAGGCTTCACCGGTCCTGAACATGACCCGGCCCTCACGTCCGGATCGTCCGCCGGGGTCGTCCGCAAAGGACCGTAAAGGACGGTAGGAGCACCGGCGCGCGGCGCGGGATCGCTCACGCGCGGCCCCGGAACAAGCCGGCGCCCGAGCCGGCCGAAGCCGACCCGGACGCCGTGCGGCAGGTCGGAGGCCATGTCCCCCGCCTGCCCAGCCGTAGGCCCTGTGGGACTCGAACCCACAACCAATGGATTAAAAGTCCACTGCTCTGCCAATTGAGCTAAGGGCCCAGGCGATGTTGCCTCCCCGAGCATAGCCGTACGTGGCCGTATCGCCGATCGGGTATCGGGACACGGCCGCGTCGGCGGGACGGATCGGGACGGTACGGGCCGGAACGAGCCGGTACGAGCCGGAATCGGGGTGCGGGGCGGGCGGGCCGGGGGGTGCGGGACGCCATCGGTTGTTACGGCATCACCGGCTGTTACGGCACCCCGGCTGTCACGGCTCCATCGGCTGTTACAGCTCCGCCGGCCCTACGGCTCCACCGGCTTTACGGATCCGCCGGTTCCGGAGCTGCCGGGCGGGGCTGGTCCTGGGGCTCGTCCCGGGGCTCGTCCGGGGTGTGGTCACGGGGCGGCTCGTCCCGGGGCTCCTCCGGTGTGTGGTCACGGCCCCGGGTCCGTGCGTGGTCGGGGGCGAGGAACCAGTGCCGGGCCGAGGCCAGCCACCAGGCCGCGGCGAAACCCAGCACGACCAGCACCGCGACCGGTGCGTAGTTGAAGGTCTCCCAGGTGACCGGGGAGACCTGGGGCAGCATGAAGAGGACCGTGATCACGCCGACCCAGGCCACCGCGACGATTCCGATCGGCTGCGACCAGCGCCCCAGGTGCCACGGCCCGCGCTCGAACGCCGCGCCCTTGCGGACCCGCAGCAGCGTCGGGACGACGTAGGCGATGTAGAGGCCGATCACGGCGATCGAGGTCACGGCCGCGTACGCGGTCCCGTTGATCAGGTAGGGCAGCCCGAGCACCAGCGCGCCCGCCGCCGCCAGCCAGACCGCCGCCACCGGGGTGCGGGTGCGCGGGCTCACCGTGTGCCAGACGCGCGAGAAGGGCAGTGCCCCGTCGCGCGAGAAGGCGTAGATCATGCGGCTGTTGGCGGTCACCGAGGCCATCCCGCAGAACAGCTGCGCGCCGATCACCACGAGCAGCAGCAGCTTGCCCGCGGTCGCCCCGAGCGCGTCCAGCAGGATCTGCGCGGGCGGCGCCCCCGTGGGCGACGCCAGCTCCTGGCCGTACGACTGGATCGCGAAGGTGAAACCGAGCAGGAGGACGAGACCGGCCAGCCAGGACGTCCAGATGGAGCGGACGATGCCTCGGGGGCCCGCCGTCGCGGCGTCGTGCGTCTCCTCCGTCATATGGGCGGAGGCGTCGTAGCCGGTGAAGGTGTACTGCGCCATCAGCAGGCCGATCAGCACCACGTACACACCGCTGCCCCAGCCCGTGTTGTTCACGAACTCGGTGAACACGAAGGACGCCGACTGGTGCCGGTCCGGTACGAAGGCCAGCGCGCCGACGATCAGACCGACGCCGAGCACGTGCCACCACACGCTCACGCCGTTGAGGAAGGCGACGATACGGACGCCGAAGGTGTTCAGCAGGCCGTGCAGCAGCAGGATCGCCGCGAACAGCAGGATGGTGCGGCCCGGGGTGACCTCGAAGCCGAACTGGAGGTTCAGGTAGGCGCCGAGGAAGGACGCCGCGCCGAAGTCGATGCCCGCGGTCACCGCGACCTGGCCGAGCACGTTGAACCAGCCCGTGAACCAGGCCCAGGCGGCGGCCGACCGTGGCGGCGCCAGGCGGTGCGCCCAGAAGTACAGGCCCGCCGACGTCGGGTACGCCGAGCAGATCTCCGCCATCGACAGGCCCACGAACAGGGTCATCAGGCCGACCGCCACCCATCCCCAGGTGATCACCGCCGGGCCGCCGGTGTTCATCCCGAAGAGGTAGAGCGTCAGACAGCCGGACAGGACCGAGATGATCGTGAAGGACACGGCGTAGTTGGAGAACGCCGACATCCGGCGGGCGAGGACCTGGGTGTAGCCGAGTTGGGCCAGCCGTTCCTCGTCCGACGGCCCGCTCTCCCTCGTGTCATCTGTCATGCCCCCAGCGATTCCCTCCCCGGCGGCGTGACATGCGCCACATGGTGGCCGGGAACCGGCGCAGACGACGACTTGGGACGGGGCGGGCGAAAAGACGAAGGGCCCGCACGAGCGCATCGTGCGGGCCCTTCGTTCGTAGGCGTCCGTCGGCGTCCGTCGGCTTCCGTCGGCGTCCACCGGCCTCCGTCGGCGGCGGACGGCTACGTCAGCCGTCGGCTGCTGTCAGCTGTCAGCCGTTGCGCTTCCAGCGCGGCTTGTCGTCGCGGCGACCGACCGAGCCGGTGCCGCGGTGGTCGTCGCGGCGGGCGTACGGGCGGTCGTGGCCGCCGGTCCGGAAGCCGGGCCGGTCACCCTGGCGGTCCCGGTTGAACGGACGGTCACTGCCACGGTGTCCGCCCCGGTCGTCCCGGCGGAAGCCACCACGGTCGTCCCGACGCTCGAAGGAACGCCCACCGCGGTCACGATCCCGGTCACGGTCCCGGTCGAACGGACGGCGGTCGTCACGACGGTCGTCGCGGCGGTCGTCACGACGGTCGTCACGACGGAAACCGGCACGGTCGTCCCGACGCTCGAAGGACCGGCCGCCCCGGTCGTCCCGGCGGAAGCCACCACGGTCGTCCCGACGCTCGAGGGAACGCCCACCGCGGTCACGATCCCGGTCACGGTCCCGGTCGAACGGACGGCGGTCGTCACGACGGTCGTCGCGGCGGTCGTCGCGGCGGTCGTCACGACGGAAACCGGCACGGTCGTCCCGACGCTCGAAGCCACGGTCCCGGTCACGATCGCGGTCCCGATCCCGGTCACGGTTGAAACCGCCGCGCTCGCCGCGCTCGCCGCGCTCGCGACGCTCGTACGAGCCCGCGCCCGCCGTGCGCTCGGCACGCTCGGGCCGGTCGACGTCCTGCGCCGTCGGCTGCTCCGGCACCGACACCTCGGCCACCGCCTCCGCGGCGGACGCCTCCGCCGCCTCGGCGAGCGCCGCCGCCGGGTCCTCGCCCCGCTCACGGGCGGCCCTGGCGACCAGCCGGTCGGCCTCGTCGCGCAGCTCGCCGGCCCGCCGCTGGGCGCGCTCCAGCTGCTTGGTGAGCTGGGCGACCTCGCGCTCCGCCTGCTGGGCGGCGTTGCCCGCGGACTCGGCCTGGACCTCGGTCATGGAGCGGGCGCCGGTGATCTCGGCGACCTCCGGGTCGAAGACGGCGCTGCCCTGGATGATGTGGCGCGCGGCGTCCACGCCCGCGTCCTCCATCAGCCGGAAGATCTGCCGCCGCTGGTGCGGCAGCGAGAGGGAGACGACCGTGCCGGTGCGGCCCGCGCGGGCGGTGCGGCCGGCCCGGTGCAGGTAGTCCTTGTGATCGCCCGCCGGGTCGACGTTCAGGACCAGGTCGATGCCGTCGACGTGAATACCGCGGGCGGCGACGTCCGTGGCGACCAGGACGTTGACGTACCCGTCCTTGAAGTCGGCCAGCGTCCGGGTGCGGGCGCCCTGGGTCATGCCGCCGTGCAGCGCGTCGGACTTCACGCCCGCGTCGCGCAGCTGCTCGGCGACGCGGTCGGCGCCCATCTGCGTACGGACGAAGATGATGGTGCGGCCCTTGCGGGCGGCGATGGCCGCGGTGACCGGCGCCTTGTCCTTGGGCTTCACGATCAGGATGTGGTGGGACATCGTCGTGACCGCGCCCTGGGCGGCGTCCACCTCGTGCGAGACGGGCGAGGAGAGGTAGCGGTCGACGAGGGTCTGGATCTCGTTCTCCATGGTCGCGGAGAACAGCATGCGCTGGCCGCCCGCCGGGACCTGGTCGAGCAGCTCGGTGACCTCGGGCAGGAAGCCCAGGTCTGACATCTGGTCGGCCTCGTCGAGCACGGCGATCTGGACGTCGTCCAGGGAGCAGGCGCCGCGGTCGATGATGTCGCGCAGGCGGCCCGGGGTGGCCACCAGGATGTCGACGCCCTTCTCCAGGGCGTAGATCTGGTTGCCCATGGACGTACCGCCGCAGACGACCTTCATCTTCAGGCCGAGGACGTCGCCGTACGGCTGGAGCGCGTCGGCGACCTGCATGGCCAGCTCACGGGTCGGGGTGAGGATGACGGCCCGGGGGCGCTTCTTCTCGGTGCGGCCGCCCGCGAGCCTGGCCAGGGTGGGCAGACCGAAGGAGAGGGTCTTGCCGGAGCCGGTACGGCCGCGGCCGAGGATGTCGTGGCCGGCCAGGGCGTCCGGGATGGTCGCGGCCTGGATCGGGAACGGGACACTCACACCGTTCTGCGCGAGCTTGCGCACGATGCCCTCGGGCAGACCGAGGTCGGCGAAGCTGATCTGAGGGGTGTCACCGGACTCGCCCGACTCATCGGACTCGCCGGCGTCGGCAGTCCCGACGGCCTCGGCGGGCTCTGCGTGCGCGGTGTTCTCTGCGTGCTCTACGTGCTCTACGTGCTCTGCGTGCTCGGGCGCTGCGACGTTCTCGGACCCGTCCACGTGATCGTTCTCGGACGGCACGACGTGGTCAGTACTGGACACGGACATGCGAATGCGAAACCTTCCGGAGTCTCGTCGGCACGCACCCGTCAACTCCGTGATGCGCAATACGACCGCCTCAATGCGGTCAGCCACGGCAAAGGAGAGAACGCGCCACACGGCGCGCTCTGCGTTGGCGCCGGGCAAATGGGATCAAACGATCTACCACCATACGCACCCTCCACCCCCCAAGGCAAACCGAGCCCGAACCCCCGGACGGGCCGCAGGTCCGGGCTAGTGCCTCGGCAGGCAACGTTTGCCCGTCAAGGAGCGGCGTTCGGTGCGTGCTCTGGGGGTCCCCCCTGCTCGAAGAGCTTGGGGGAGCGTGCCTGGGGGTACCTCCCGGCCGAAGGCTGGGGGAGCGTCGCGACGGGGCGAACGTTGCCTGCCGGGGCACTAGGCCGGCCGACCCGCTGCCGGCGCCGGCTCGCGCTGCACCAACTGCGGGGAGGGATCTTCGTGCGCCGACGAGGACGGCTCCGCGGTCGGCGGCGGAGTCGGCGACGTGGGTGGTTCGACGGTCGGCGGCGGAGTCGGCTCCTCGGTGCGCGGATCGGGCGGCTGCTCCTCGGTCGGCACCGGATCCCCCGGCTTCGGCGTGTGCCGCGGCCCGGTCGGCGTGGCGGGCGCGCTGCGCCGCCCCGACGGCGTTTCCGGCGCGGACGCCGACTCCCCGGGCTTCGCCCCGTCGCGGTCCTCGCGCCGGTCGCCGTCGGCCGCCGGGCCGCCGTACCCGGCACCGGCGCCGGGCACCGCCGCACCCCCGTCGGGTGCCTTGCCGCCCTGCTGTCCGGTGGACCGCGACGGCCCGGGGCGGGCGGTGTCCGCGCCGACGTTCACGCAGCCGGCGGCCGCGGAGACGGCCAGTACCGTGGCGGCGAAACGGACTGGTACGTACAAGGGGCGCACGGAAGCCACCTCCGAGGGCGGGCAGGCGAAGAAGTCGCCCTGCCCAACTCCCGCCGCCCGCAAGAAGACACGCGGGCGCCGCTCACCCGTAGCCGAGTGCGTGCAGACGCGCGTCGTCGATCCCGAAATGATGGGCGATTTCGTGCACCACGGTCACCTCGGTCTCCGCCACGACCTCCTCCCGCGTCTCACACATCCGCACCGTCGGCCCCCGGTAGACCGTGATCCGGTCCGGCAGCACCCCCGCGTACCACTCACCGCGCTCGGTCAGCGGCGTCCCCTCGTACAGGCCGAGCAGTTCGGGGTCGTGGGCGGGCGGCTCGTCCTCGACGAACACCGCGACGTTGTCCATCAGCCGCGTCAGCTCGGGCGGAATCCGGTCGAGCGCCTCGGCGACCAGTTCCTCGAACTCCTCGCGCGTCATCTCCAGCACAGGGCCATTGTCGGGCACGGGACCGCCGTACGAGTGTCACGGACCGCCGCATATCCGCTTCCGTGCTTGGGCATACGGGACCAATGGTCCGCGTCCGCTTCCCCGTACCGAAGCGCCTCGTCTCCGTGTACGAGCGCTTCCGCGTACCCGAGCGCGCCCCCCTGCCGCCCGCCCTCGAACTCGCCGCCCGGCCGCGCCCCTGGGCCCGCGCCCTCGGCCTGACGGCGGTCGTCCTGGCCGGCGCCTGGCTGGGCCTGCTGATCGTCGGCAACGTACGGACGTCCGTCGGGCCCATGAACACGACGATGACCCTGCGCCCCTCGCTCACCGGCGGCACGAAGATCAATGTGTCCCCGCTCGGCGCACTGACCCTCGACAGCCATGTCGCGCCCTTCCGCCTGGACGTGAACGTCGACCAACTGGACCCGGTGCGTTCCCAGGCCCTGGTCGACCACCCCGAGCGGCTCTCCGGCCTCCAGGACGAGGTCACCCGGGATGTCGAACACGGCACCCTCGACCTCGCCGTGCGCTCCTGCATCGCCGTCGTCGCCGGTGCCACCGCGCTCGGCCTGGCCGTCTACCGCCGCCCGGGGCGCGCCCTCACCGCCGGCGGCCTGGCGCTGGCCCTCCTCGCCGCCTCCGGCGCGACCGCGTTCGCCACCTGGAACCCCAAGTCGGTCCTGGAACCGAAGTTCTCGGGCCTGCTCTCCTCCGCGCCCTCCGTGGTCGGCAACGCCCGCAGCATCGTCACCGAATTCGACGTCTACCAGAAGGAATTGGCCCGCCTGGTGACGAACGTGACCAAGCTCTACGACGTCACCTCCACGCTCCCGGCCTACCAGCCGGACCCCTCCACCATCCGGGTCCTGCACGTCTCCGACATCCATCTCAACCCGGCGAGCTGGAAGATCATCGCCTCGCTGGTGAAGCAGTACAAGGTGAACGTGATCGTGGACTCCGGCGACACCATGGACCACGGCACCACCGCGGAGAACGGCTTCCTGGACCCGATCGCCAACCTGGACGTGCCCTACGTCTGGGTCCGCGGCAACCACGACTCCCACGCGACCCAGCGCTATCTGGAGCGCATGAAGAACGTGCAGGTCCTGGACGACGGCCGGGCACGGACCGTGGCCGGCCTGCGCTTCGCGGGCATCGGCGACCCGCAGTTCACCCCCGACCGCTCGGTCGCACCCGGCGGCGACCAGGCAGAACAGCTGGCCGGAGACCAGTTGGCCTCCGCGCTGCGCGACCAGCGGGCCGCCGGGACACCGGTGGACGTCGCCCTCGCGCACGAGCCCTCGGCGGCCCGGGAGACGGACGGCGAAGTGCCGATCGTCCTGGCCGGCCACCTCCACCACGAGCAGACGGAGGTCATGCGGTACGGCACCCGGCTGCGCGTCGAGGGATCGACCGGCGGCAGCGGCCTGCGCGCCGTGGAGGGCACGTACCCGGACCCGATCGAAGCCTCGATCCTCTACTTCGACCGGGACACCCGGCGCCTCCAGGCATGGGACGAGATCGAACTGGGCGGGCTCGGGCTGACCACCGCCGAGGTCAGCCGCCATCTGCCGGAGGAGAACCTGCCGGGCGCGAGCCCGGCCACCCCGTCTCCCGGCACCCCCACGCCACCCACGGCCCCCTCCCGGACCCCCGCTCCCTCCGCCCCGTAAACCGTTTTGGCGATACCCCCCGCCATCCCATATGCTTCTCACGTCCCCGACGCGCTGAGAAGCGCCCAGGCGGGCCGATAGCCCTCATCGTCTAGCGGCCTAGGACGCCGCCCTTTCAAGGCGGTAGCACGGGTTCGAATCCCGTTGGGGGCACGCAACACGGTGTGCAACACTGTTTGCACGTCACGCAAGGTCCTGTGGAGCAGTTTGGAGTGCTCGCCACCCTGTCAAGGTGGAGGCCGCGGGTTCAAATCCCGTCAGGACCGCCAGGGTTTCACGTGAAACCCTGCGGCTGGGTAGCTCAGTTGGTACGAGCGTCCGCCTGAAAAGCGGAAGGTCGCCGGTTCGACCCCGGCCCCAGCCACCATCGCCCTGAACAGGGCATACGGCCCCATCGAAGATCATCGGATGGGGCCGCTTTTATGTCGCCTACGCCAACCGGTACGCCAACGGCCCTCAGGAAAGGCTGTCCCCCAGCTTCCGAAGCGCTTTCCGCTGCTCATCCAGCGAAGCGTGGGCGTAGACCTTCATGGTCACCCCGATATCGCTGTGCCCGACGATCTGCCGGACGATGTGCGGCGGCACCCCGAGATCGAGCAGCAGCGAGACGGCCGAGTGTCGAAGATCATGGAATCGGATCTCCAGACCGAGCCGCTTGCGGAGCGGGTCCCAGCTCCGTCGGAGGTTGTCCGGCTCCAGCGGAGTGCCGATGCGGGACGTGAAAATCAGTCCGCGTTCCTTCCACTCCATGCCTGCCGCCGCTCGCTCCTGTGCCTGCCGCTCGCGGTGATCGGTGAGTGCCTTCACCACGATTGGCGGGAGCGGGACCGTGCGGACCGACGCCATGGTCTTGGGCTTGACCAACCTCAGCTCGCCGTCAACACGCTGGAGTGCCCGCTCAACGGTCAGCGTCTCGCGGTCAAGGTTCACAGCGTCCCAGCGAAGTCCCAGAATCTCCCCCCGCCGCATCCCTAGGACCAGGGCGAGCACGTAGAGCGCATGCAAGCGGTCCTCCGCGCACTCACGAAGCAGGAGGCGAGCCATGGCGACGCTCAGCCCCTTGCCGGTGTCGTACGACGGCGTGGGGACCTGCACCAGTTGAGCGATGTTCCGAACAATCAACTCCTCTCGCACAGCGTTCTGAAGCGCGTTCCGCAGCACGGCATGGATGGACTGCACCATGCGACGCGACAGAAGGGTCTTGCAGCACTCCCCCGCGGCACAGCACTGGGACTCGGCGCGCTCCTTGTCCCACCCGTGTTTGCAGCACTGGCACTCGGAGGCGACCCGAGCAAGCCACGTCCGAACTTCGGCCGCCCGAAGAGTGCGGATCTTCTTCCGGCCCAACCCAGGGACCAAGTGGACACGGGCCGCGCTCTCGTAGCCCTGGTAGGTCTTGGGGCGTCGGTGGACCTTGACCACAGTCGCAAGCCAGTAGGTGAGGTAGTCCTCCAGGTTCATATTCGTGTCGGGCACCGGGATGCCCTGGTTCTCCTGCGCCTGAAGTTCAGTGATCTTCTGCCGCACCTCGTCACGAGTCTTGCCGTAGACGGAGACACGCTTGCGGATCCCGCTGGTCGTCGTCACGTACACGCGGCCGTGATAGGTACCGTCCTTGCGGATGGTGATACTGCCTTCGCCGTTGGCGCGCTTCGCCATCAGTTGTTGTCTCCCAGTTGGTTCTGGATGTAGGTGCGCAGGGCATCGGCCGGGACACGACGGGCACGGCCGATGGTGAAGCTCTGGAGTTGCCTAGACCTGATGAGGTCGTAGACCTTGAAGCGGCTCAGACGCAGCGCGGCCATGACCTCAGGAACCGTGAGCGCCTCGTGACTCGGGGGCAGGGCGGTGCTCATGCCGTAACTCCTCCGGGCAGTTCTTCGGGGGGCTGTGCTGTCCGAAGCTGGGATTTCTGCGTCATTGCGTCACCTGCGTCAATCAGGCTTCTGACCTGCGGGTTCCGGTGACGCAGCAGGGTGGGCGCTGCGTCACCGATGACACGGGCGCTCGTCACGGGGTGACGCTGATGACGCGGGATGACGCAGGGATCGGCCGTCTGCGTCACCGCTGTCGCGGCAGGTCAGCGGCCGTCTGTCGGGCTGGTGGTGACGCAGTGACGCAGATCTTCCCTACTTAGGAAAGAGATGGGGTGGTGTCTGTGGCCTTACGTCCGCTCAGGGCTTGAAGAACGAGCCGCTTCGCGGCGCGACCGGTGGCAGGGCGGCTGCCGCCGCCGGAACAGCAAGAGGAGCACCCGGCGCGCGGCGTGCTCCTCTTGCTTGTCGCCTGTCCCCGGGCGTGCGGTCAGAACGCGGTCTGCTGCTCGGGCGGCGGGGCGGGGGCCTGGCGGCTGAGTTCGATGTAGCGGGCGGCGCTGGTGCGTCCCCAGTCGACCAGGACGCCGCGGGCGGCCAGGGTGGGCTGGATCCGCCTGAGCCGGTCGGAGAGGACCTTGCCGGTGGTGGGCCAGCCCTTGGGCAGGGGACGGCAGTCCTCACCGCTGTAGAGGGCGCTCAGGGCATGGAGCCACTCCGCCGACGTCATCCGCTCTTCCTCGCCCGGGGCGAGTTCGGCGGCGCGCCTGAGAACCGTCTGCGCCAGCAAGTCGCCCTCAATGACGTCGTCGTTGAGATCGTCCAGGCTGGCCCTGTAAGCGTCCAGCGTCCCGAAGCCGGTGGCGATGTCGAGCTGGGCGCACAGGTGGGCGAAGTCGGCCATCCGCAGGTCGGTCGGAGTCTCGGCCTGCACCGCGCGGACCTTCACGGTCAGGTCGAGCAGGGAGCCGAGGACGACGGGCAGGATCTCGGCGTACTCCGCCCACAGCTCCGCCTCGGTGCGCCGCACCCGCGGCCTTTCGAGGCGCAGGGTGAGGAGCCGTTCGGCGAGGTCGGGGCGGATCACGCCGACGTCGATTCCGGTGAGCAGCATCGGGCGGCGGTAGCGGGAGCGCACCACGTCGCCGTCGGTGAACAGCGCGCGCTTGATGCTCTCGGCCCCGGTGATGATGCAGCACATGAGGTCGGACAGGTCCGGGGGCAGGTGGGAGAGGTTGTCCAGGGCGGTGACCCATCCGGCCGCGACCGCCGTGATCATGTTCTCCTCGTCCTTGGGCGCCCGGCGCAGGTCGCCGGTCATGCCCTCGATGATCCGTACGAGCATCCGCCCGCCGGTGGACTTGCCCGCGCCCTGCGGCCCGGTGAGGAACGGGGCCGGGACCGGCGCCGACGGTTCCAGGCAGCCGATCAGCCACGCGATAGCGAGGGCTTCGGTCTGGGCGTCGGCGAAGTTGCACAGCCGCATGAGCAGGTCGATGCCCTTGCCGTTGGTGTCCCTGGCGGGCAGGGGGAGTTCCCCGGTGAGCTGGGTGCGCCGCCAGCACACCTCCTGCGGGTCGGGGGTGCGGATGTCCCAGCCGGTGGGGTGGATGCGCACGGACTGTCCGTCGTCGCGGCCGAGGTCGAGCCAGGTGGCGCCGTCGAATCCGGGGGCGACGCGGATGTGGGTGGGCTGTACCTGCTCGGTCAGGGCGAGTGCCTCGATCAAGTCCAGTGCCTCCTTGAGGGCGGTTCCGTTGAAGGCGCCGAACCCGTCGCGGAACAGGCCGACCATGAGTTCCTGCCGGTGGCTGCCGGTGGTGCCCTGGGAGCGGATCGGGCGGGCCACGGGGTGGCCGGTGCGCTGCGCGTACACGGTCCCGTCGGCGGTGCGGAAGTAGCGGAAGTGCGCTTGCGCGTAGTCGGTGATGATCTCGCGGGCAGGGGTCTTCTCGTCGTCCGTCATGGCTCACATCCCCAGTGTGGTCAGGGCGTTGGTCCACGCGTCGGTGCAGTGCCGGGGGGACTCGCCCTTGGCCTGCGCTGCGGTGAACAGCCGCGCGACATGGGCGTCCGTGAGACAGCCGCACCGGCCATGAGCGGACAGCACGGCGAGGAACGTCCGGTACACCGTGGTGTGGATCGCGCTTTGGGCCTCGGTGATGCGCTGCTCGGCCATGGCGATCCCACGGTCCAGGTAGACGGGCGTACGGTGACGGCACTCCCCCTGCCCGCTCCTCAGAGGCACTGTGAGCGACTGTGGCGCCCTGCGGGGCGGGGACGGTTCCTTTACTGCCAGAGCGCGTACAGAGTCCCGGAGAGCGGCCGTGGCGCCGGTGCCGGGTCCCAGCCAACGGGCGTAGGCCATGGTCGACTTGATGTCCACGCCAGGCCGTACCCCGTTGGCGGAGGGCATGGTCCCGCGGTAGAGCCAGTGTTGGCCGCGGCTGGTGGGAACGGTGCGGGTGGCGGGCAGGGACTGGCGGGCCCAGTCGACGGCCGCGGCGTTGTCCAGGTCGACCACCGTCACTCCGGCGCCGCCGGGGTGGTAGGCGACCGTCGCCGCGTGCTGCCACGCCGACGCCCACGCACGGGAGTTGAGGACGTGCGGGTCGGTGGTGGCGGCAGCCCAGCCGTGGCAGGGGCGCGGGCACTGGCAGGGTCCCGGGGTTTTCATGTTCGGTCGGCCCCCGCACGCGTTGCCGGTGCAGGTGGGGCAGTTGCCGAACGGTCCCTTGCCTGCCCGCAGGGGCAGCACTGGCACGCCGGACGCGGCCAGATGCAGCGCCGTGGACAGCAGCGCGGATTGGGCGTCATGGGTCATGCTGGATGTCTCCAGTTCCTTGATGGGGTGCTGGTCAGGCAAGGGCGGCCCCGGACTTTGGCGAGACGGGGGCCGCCCTTGGCGCAGCTAGAAGGGTGGTTCGTCGCTGTAGTCGCCGGGGGCCCACGGGTCACGCCCGGTGTCGCGGCGACGCAGCCACCGGGGCCTGCGCGGGAGGGTCAGCAGGGTCCAGCGGCGGTTTTCGTTCCAGCAGTCGCAGGGCTCCCATTCGGTACCGGCGTACTCGCCGGTGTGGTCGCCGTAGTCGTGCTCGAAGCCGCCGTCTCCCTCGCAGTTGGCGCAGTCGGGGTCGGGGGTGTCGGTGAGGATCAGCGTGCGGCGGGTCCAGCCGTGGACGTGGATACGGAGTCGGGGCATAGGGGGTTGGTCTCCTTCTCAGCCGTGGAAGTGGTTGCGCTTGAAGATGGCTTTGCGGATGGTGACCGTGGTCCCGGCGTGGTCGTGGTGGCCGCGGGCGGTGAAGACCTGCACGGCGATCCAGCCGCCGAAGATGACCGCGGCGAGGATGATCAGTTGGGTGATCAGGGCGGTGAGTGCGGCGATGAATGAGGTGAGCAGGAGCAGGCCGCCGCACACAGCGAGGAAGCCGACGCCCCCGAGGGCGACGTTTACCGCGGCGTGGGAGACGGCCGGTTTGGCGGTGACCGGTTCGGGCTGGGCGGTCGGGATGGCGTAGCCGGTGACGATCCGTCCGTCCGGCAGGACCACGCTCGCGACCGTCGGGACGGTGTCCGGCTGGACGGGGACGACCGGCGCCGTCACCGGTACGGCCGGGGTGATGGGGGTCGGCTGGTGGACTTCCACGACCCCCGTGGCGGGGGCGTGGCGGATGTGTTCGGGGTACATGCGGAATCCCTTCCGGGCAGGGTTCAGGGAGGCTGAGACACCCCCTGCCGGGGGCGTATGGGAGGGGGTTTCGGGGGTCTGACCAGGGGTGCCTCCCTGCCTCCCTGAACGATCATTCGTGCAGGTCAGGGGCAGGGAGGCGGGTCAGGGAGGGGTTCAGGGAGTTCTCCCTGCCTCCCTGACCCGCCGGGGGTCGGCTCCCTGTCATCCGTCGGCAGAAGCGGAACCCTCGCCGTTGCTGTCGCCGTCGCGGTTGGTGAGGGCGCGGGTGAGGCGGTCACGGCCGACGACCATCCGGCCGTCGGACTTGTAGGGTTCGGCTCCGGTGCCGTCCAGGACGCGCTTGAGGTCGAGGAACGACCACTTGCTGTAGGCGTCCGCGTTCAGTGCCGCGAGCCGCTTCAGCACATCCTGAGTGAGCACCCGGGACGCATCGCCGACGACGGACGCGATGTCGGTGAGCGGGTCACGGTCCTCGCCCCGCTCGATCACGGTCAGCGTGGTGACCCCGTCGCGTAGTGCCTTGGCACGGTCGGTGATGGCCACGGCGGCGTCGTCGTCGAGGTAGTGCGTGCGGACCGTGATGGACGACTGCCCCTTGGGAATGTCGATCCCCGACGACGCGACGACCAGGGTTCCCTGGTCCAGACCGGGACGCAGCAGGTTCGGAGCGGCGCCGCCGTCAACGGCCTTGTCCCCCAGCGCCATCCGGGCCTGTGACTCCGTTCCCAGCGCGAGCGACGCACGCGTGTGCGCGCCCTCACGGACCAGCTTGGGAAGGTTCTGGTCCGTGGGGTCCTGGGTGCCCTGCCACATCAGCACGTTCACCGCACGGCCCTGGTTGTGGATTTTCCGGACGGCCATGAAGTACCGGGACGTGGCCTTCGAACCGCCGTAGTAGCGGCCGTCCTCGTCCTTGAGCGGGCACATGAACGCCACCTGCGCTTCGTCGACGAGGACGATGAGCGCGGGGAACACGGTGCCGGGCGGCGCCATCAGGCGGCGGTTCATCTCATCCACCGCGCCCTCAACCATTTCGGTCACCTGGATGACGTGCTCGTCGGTCGGCCCCTGGATCAGGGTGTCGGCAAGGCCGTCGAACATGGCCCAGTCCCCTACGCCCTTGAGGTCGCCCATGAGGAACCGCACCGACCTGTCCAGCGCCAGCCACAGCGCCAGGGAACGCAGGGCAACGGTCTTGCCCTGGTTCGACAACCCGGTGATGAGCAGATGGCGCTGATACAGCGAGAGGGCGGCGGCGTCCCCGCGCAGGTCCTGGCCCCATGGAGCCTTGCCCTTGGCGTAGTCGGCGGTCATCGTGTCATCGGTGACCAGCGGCGACGGGCCGATCGGCTCATCCAGCGCCCCCGAGTCCGCGATCCACAACCTGACGGTGCGGGCGGCTTCGGGGATCGTGATGAACACCTCGTGCTCGTGCCGGGTCAGGTTCTCCGCCAGCTTCCGCCGCCGGTTCTGTACCTCGATCGTGGAGACGCCGGAGGGAAGGGTGACGTCGACTTCCACGCCGCATCCGGCGATCCGGATCGGCCCGAGCATCGCGGCACCCGCGTCACCCATCTCCTTGATGGCGTTGCGCAGGGCGGATACCCCGAGGTCGCGCAGGGCCTTGACGACGATGGACGGGGTGATCGGCTCACCCTCGCCCGACCGAACGGTGGCGGGCAGGGCCCACTGGGGTGCGGCTTGCTGTTTGCTGCCGACGGCCCACAGGGCGAGCAGGGCGAGGAACGGGCCGATCGTGACCGCCGGGCCCCACACCACCTGAACGATCCGGATCAGAGTCGCGATGAACTCGATGGTGGCGGCGAGCGGGGTGATCACGTCGGCCGGGTGCTTGGTGCTGAGAGCCATGATGACCCCGAGGGCGACCAGGACCCCGGCACCCAGACCGGTGCCGACGGCGACGCCCTTGGCGGCTTCGGCCGGAGAGTGCAGGAGGTCCATGCGGCGCCGGTGGCGTGCCTGCTTGAAGCGCTGGAGGCGTTCCTCCCACTCCTCAGCCACCTCAAGGTTCCCGGCGGCTTCCGCGGCGCGGATCATGCGTTCGTAGCGGGCGCCGGTGCGGCCGTCCCAGGTGCGGCGGGCCACGATCCGGCCCCCGTTGAACGTGTACAGGCCGTGCCGGGCCACCGCCCGCACCACGGTCTTGGTGGTCTCGTCGGTGGCGGCGGCCTTGATGGCGCGGCCGGAGCGCACCCACAGGGGTACCAGCGGGGCGGCCGGGGGGTCGGGGACGACGGTGAGGACGGTCGGGGCGTCGGCGCCGGTCGGCGGGTCGGTGGGCTTGTGGAGGTGAACGACGTTCCCGGTCATGCTGGGAGTGCTCCTGACTGCCCCGGATCGGGGCGGGAGTTGAGGGAGGGCACCGGGACGGGCCGGGTCCGTGGAAAGAGCAGGTCCGTCCCGGTGTCATGCGTTGTGGCTGGTCACCACCAGTTCGACTTCTTCTTGGGCACGAGGTAGGGGCAGCCGTTGCGCATGTGGTCCACGCACTGCGGGCAGTCCTCACGGGGCCGGAGGTGGCCGTGTGCGCGCCGGTCGTGGGCGTGCTGCCAGCACTGCGGGCACTCGCCCGGCGGCGTGTCCCGCGCGTCCACCGTCACCACCACCCCGAGGACTTCTTGGCGGCCTTGTCGCGGGCGGCCTCGGTGATGAGCCGCTGCCGCTCGCCGTACAGGGCGCTCAGTTCGGCGGTCAGGCGGGTCTCGGCAGCGGAACCGATGGTGTCCATCCGGTCGTCGGCACGGCCCGTGTCGCGGCCCTGGTGGATGCTGCGGGCGCCGCCGACCATCGCGCGGGCCATGTCGCGGCGCTCACGGCCGGTCAGCGGCCACCACTCGCCCTGACGGACGGCTTCCAGCTTCCTGGCCGTCTTGGTGATCTCGCGGTCCAGACGGCGGATCTCGGAGTTGCCCATGGTCAGGCAGTCCCTTCGGATTCGTGCGGGTCGGGGTAGGCGCACGGCACGCACGTGCCGAGCGAGGGCGGAATGACGTAGCCCGCATCCCGGCAGCACTGCGGGCAGGTGCGGCGGGCGGTGTTGGCCCGCTCCAGCGCCGCCCATTTGGCGGGGGTCATCGGCCGTACGGGCTTGGCCCGGTCGATGCGGTACAGGTAGGCGACCAGCGGCCCACGGCGGCGGCGTGGCCGCTCCAACTGAGCAGCCACCCCCTGACCACCGGGCCGCAGACCGCGCGCCCTCAGTTGGCGGTAGGTGGCGTATCCATCCGGTGCCAGGCGCCACCGGAACACCGGCAGCGCGGCCATCACGCGGCCGTGGCGGCGCGTTCGGCGAGCAGCACGTCACGCAGCATGCGGGCATTGGCCGGGGACGTGTGCAACTCCCGGCGGATCCCCTCCGCCGTGACCTGCCCGACCGGCCAACCCTCCGTCGCCTTGCGCGCCTCGGTCAGCAACTGCTCCGGGGTGCGGCGGGTGCGGGGCGACTTCGCCGACGCCGGGACACGGCCCGTCACCCGGCGCTGCCGGGCCGACTCAGCGGGAACCGACCCGGCGGGTACGGCGGGCGCTGCCTCGATCGGGACGGGCTTCACCGCCGGTGCGACCGCCGGAGTCGGCTTCCCGATCGTGTCCGACTTGCCCAGATCGAAGGGCAGCGGATCGGGCACGGTGAGGCGGGTCAGGGTGACCGTGGCGGGGGTCGATTCCGGCAGGTCAGCCATAGACCGTTCTCGACTACTCTCAGTCGATTCCTCCGCATTTGGGATCGGGGTGGGTGCTGGTCCGGTGCCGCCGAACATCGACGCGAGTGCGGCATCCGCTCCGGCGGTGACCCGATCGCGCTGGACGTCCAGCAGCCTCGATCCCAGCGCCGTATCCCCGACCCCGACCTTGCGGGCCAGACGCCACGACACGCGGTCCGACCGCTTCCTGACCCAGTCGGTCGGGTGATGCGCGGCGCGGGCGCGGTGGTAGGCGAGTGCCTGTACCAGATCGGCGGTACGCCGTTCGTTCTCGGCGTCGCGGCCGTCGGTGTGGACGACGATCCGCCGGGCGAGGAACGCCATGCCCTCCGCCGACACCGACATACCCATGGGAGTCAGTGCGTAGATCACCATCCGGCCGGTGTCGGGCGCGGCCATGGCGCCCATGACAGCGGCACCGGCAGGCAGGGCCCACAGACCCGAGCGCACGATGCGCGGGGAGGACTGGCCCAGCATGGTCAGCCCGAGCAGGACCAGGGCGAGAACGGCCGTGGCACCCTCACCGGCCGCGAGAGCCCCGAGCGCGGTGCCCTTGCCGTAGGCGTGCCCGATGTTGCTGTAGGTGCCGATACCGCCGAACACGCCGGTGGCCAGCATGGGCACGAACGCGGCCGTCAGGACACTGATCTGCGTCTTCGTCAGGGATGTTCGCTGGTTCATGCCGCGTCCTTCCTCTGCGTGGTGTGGGTGCCGGGCCGTCCCGTGCGCCGCCCGGCCGTCGTGCCCGCCGCGGGAGCTCCCGCGGCGGGGTAGTGCCAGCCGCCGCCGGTGCGCTTGGCCGCGTACATGGCTTCGTCCGCCAGCCGCAGCAGCACCCCCAGCACGTCACCCGAGCCGCCCACGGCGGGCGCGAGGTCGTTGGAGAGAGCCGCGCCGATGGAGACGCCCACGGTCAGGTCACGTCCGGCGTGCCGGAACGGGGCGGTGATGGCGTCGTGCAGGCTGCGCAGCAGCCACGGCAGCGCGACCGGATCGGGCAGGGGGATGACGGCGGCGAACTCATCCCCTCCCAGCCGGGCCGCCAGCGCCCCCGGAATCTTGCTCAGGGCGTCGGTGAGGCTCGCGGCGGAGGCACGGATCGCAGCGTCCCCGGCGGCATGCCCGAACGTGTCGTTGAGGGCCTTGAAGCCGTCCAGGTCGGCAAGGATGACCCCGGTGTGCGGGCGGCGGGCCAGCACCCGGGCCGCCCGCCGCTCGAACGGGGCCCGGGTCCACAGCCCGGACAGCGGATCACGCCGCGCCGCCGATAACCGGCGGCGCATCCACACCCCGTGAACACCCCACCCAGCCGCCAGCGGACCCGCAGCAGACACAACCGTCAGCAGATCGTTCACGCCGCACCCCCGAAGAAGGTGAGGAGAGCAGCGAGGATGAGCAGAGCCCCACCCGCGCGGATGAGGCCGACCGCGCGGCGCAGGCAGGTGAACTTGGTGACGGCCAGCCGGGACAGCCCGGCGATGTCCGCGGCCAGGTCATGCGAGACAGTCTCGGTGATCTCTTCGGGGGTGAGGGTGGCCCACAGGGGGAAGCCGTGTCGGCCGCTCAGGTTCGGGCGGACCGACCGCAGCAGCCGCTCAGCCGCACCGACCAGCAGCGCCACGCCCACACCGCCAACGATCGCGGCGGGCCAGTTCAAGGGCAGGTCACGGCCGACAGTCCAGGCACCGGCCAGCACTGCACCGACGAACGCCAGCAGCAGCGCGACCTTGTTGTCCGTCCGCGCGATCTCCGCCTTCACCTCAGCGTGCGCGGCCGTCAGGTTCTCGTCGCGGGTCGTCATCGACGGCCCCCGTTCCGGCGGCCGTTGACCACCCAGCCAGCGAGCTGGAGGGCGAAACCGACGGCGGCCACGCCCATCAGCGAGCGGTGCCCGCTCACGAGGGCGGTCAGGGAAGCGGTGAGCGCGATGAGCGCGCCCACGGTGATCAGGACCTGGGCGAAGCCCTTGGGGGCCGGAGTCGGGGCGCTCATGCTGCTACCTCCAGCAGGAACGAGCCGTCACCGGCGTGCGGCAGCACCGACACGGGCACCTTGTTCTCCAGGTCCCGGCGGGCGGCCAGCAGACGGCGGCGGGCCCGGCGGATGCGCTGCGTGTCCACCTCGTTCGGGACGCGGTCCAGGGCCGTGATCTGCGCGTCCAGCAGCTCGACGTCCGCCCGGATGACGTCCGTCTCCCACTCGATCGCGTTCAGCTCCGTGGCCGTCGGCTCACGGTCGTACTCGTCGGCGGTAACAACCGCCTGATCAGCAACGATGTGCTTCATGGGTCGTGGTTCCTCTCACAGGGTGGACGGCCCGAAGGCACCCCCGGAGCTGCTACTCCGGGGGTGCGGCCGTATGTACGGGGTGGGTCAGGGACGGGACAGGACGTGCGCCGTGCTGGCGGTCAGCGCGTCGGCCGCGGATACGGCCGCCTCCCGGCGCGATGCCAGGACCTCGGCGGACTGGGCGCCACGCATCTCGTATGCGGCACGTACGGCCGCGTCCACGTCGAGACGGAGTTGCGGCAGCAGCACCGTCAGGGCGATCTGCGGGGCGGTGACGGCGGACCGGGTGACGTGGCTCGCCTCGCGAGCGGCAGCGATATCGGCCGGGGCCGCACCGGACAGGCGCAGGTCCTCGCGGACCCACATCGCCCGCCGGTGATCCGCCAGTGCGGTGCTCAGCTCGGACAGGGCCGTCAGGGCCCGGTCCCGCAGCGTCTGTCGGCGCTGGGAACGAGCCGCGTAGGACTGCTGGACACCGACAACACCGGCACCCAGAACGGTGCCGATGACCGCGACAACGGCGGCGGCGATCTCCATGGGACTCCCCCTTTTTCGGGGCCAGACTCTCCGGCTCCCCTCAGCGCTGCTCGTACGAGACGAGCAGCGGAGGCAACCGGCCGCGGAGGCGAGCGCCGCGGATCGATCGATGCGCGACGTAGCCGCGCGGTCCGTCTTTTCGACTCGGGGAGACGGGGCCCACCTATGCAGTTGTCAAGGAACGACCAGCTCAGGGCCCCACCTGCACGAGCTATCCCGAACCGAACGGCGATGAAGGCAACCC
>NZ_JBIAXM010000047.1:0-23577 GCF_042896695.1 Streptomyces sp. NPDC001270
CACCGCCCTCGACGTCACCCCGCCCAAGAAGATCATCGACCTGAACACAGGCCGCTGACCAGGCACCATCCCACCGCCTAGTGACACGCCATCCCGGCGTGCTCACAAGCGTTTCCGCAGATCAACCCGCATTTCCGTGCCCTAGACAGCACTCTCAACTGTGGAACTCAGGCTTTGCGCGCGACGGGATTGTCGCGCAACTGGCGGTCCTTGAGGATCACGTAGCAGGCGTCGATCCTGAAGCCGGCGACGCCCCTGTCGAACCAGAAGGCGAGAATGTCGTCGAACTCCGCCCGTACGTCCTCGTTCCACCAGTTCAAGTCGGGCTGCTGCGGCAGATAGCTGTGCAGGTAGTACGAGCCCTCGCCCTCGTCGTACGACCATGCGGGCAGATGGAGCGTGCTGACCCAGTTGTTGGGGCGATCGGCCCAGATGTAGTACGAGCGCCTCGTGCGCGGCGATGTGAACCACGGATGCTCGATGCTCGTGTGATTGGGCACCAGATCGATCAGCACGCGGATGCCGTGACGCCCGGCCCCCACGATGAGCCTGTCGAAATCCTCCATGGTGCCGAGCGACGGATCGATGGCCCGGTAGTCCGTGACGTCATAGCCGTAGTCATAGGTGGAAGAGGCGTTCACCGCCGTGCACCAGATCGCGTCCACCCCGAGCCAGGACAGATAGTCCAGACGAGACACTATGCCGGGTATGTCGCCCACGCCGTCGCCGTCGGAATCCGCGAAGGAGCGCACGTACAGTTGGTAGATCACCGCGTTCCGCCACCACTCCAGATGTTCCTGCTCCAACGTCCGCCTCCCCGAAGCGTCGTGCGGAGATCTCGAAGCCGGGAATCACATACGTATTCAGTCCGTACGTCGTGACGATGCCACCGTGGCATGTCCCTGCCTCTGAGGTAACGCCCCGTTCCGGACAGGAATCCACCCCTCCGCTCCTACCGGGCACAGCCCCCACATCTGCCGGAACACCAGGCCAGTCGGCCTGAGTCGGACCGCGTACGAGCGAGGCCGAAAGACGCCGCCGTCGCGGGTGGCGGCGGCCAGTTGCACTGCGGCGACGGCCAGAGCCGCATCGGGGGGCACGCCGTACAGCAGCGGGCCGCGGTCGGCCGGGGTCGGTCCGCCGCCCCGGGCGCCGACAGCACTTCGCCCCGCCGCACAGCGACGGGGCGAAGCGATCCGGGCCGACTCGACCGGCGGTCGCGCTCACACGCCCGACCACGGCCGACCCGCTCCCGACGGACCGGCCGATGGCTCAGGAACGAGTGGCTTCGGGCCGGGTCGGCTCAAGCTTGGACGGCCGCCCGTCCTCAAGCCGCTCCACCGGAGTGACACGGTTGCCATGCTGGTCCACGAAGATCACACACTTCCCACTCGGCTCATCGACGGGCTTGCCCGGCTGGGCCGGAACGCCCGGCACATCGACGGGCTTGCCGGGCTTGGCCGGAACACTCGGCACGTCGGCAGGCTTGCCGGGCTCGGCCGGAACACCCGGCACGTCGGCACGGCCGCCCACCTCGACGGTGACGACCTTGCACTTCTCAGCCGGCTGGGCGTCGTGGTGCGACGCCGAGGAGGCCGAGGCGGAGGAGGTCGCGACGCCCAGCACCAGGGAACCAGCCGCGAGGCCGAGCAGGACGCCGTAACGCTTGGTGGCAGTGAAGCGGAACCGAGACACAGGAGTCTCCTTCTTGTTCTCTACGGAGGTGGTTGTCGGCGGACCGCTCGATCCGTCGACAACCTCACTCTCACGGATCGATGCTGAGTCCTCGCTGAAACCCCTGAAGCCCCGCTGAAACCCCTGAAGCCCCGCTGAAACCCCAGACAGCCACCCCTACAACCATCCCTACAACCACCCCCACAGCCACCCCCACACCCGTCCCCAGCGCCGGCCCTGCCCCGCCAGCGGGTTTCAGCTTGCGCAGGCGAACCCTGATGACCTGCCTCCTACTGGGCCTGTGGCAGGCGTAGCAGCAGACGGGCGCTGCCCCAGGGGCTGGTTTCGATGGTGAGCGTCCCGCCATGGGTTCGCGCGATGTCCCTGGCGATGGCGAGGCCGAGGCCGGTGCCGCCGTCCTGGCGGGCGCGGGCGCCGTCCAGCCGGGTGAAGCGTTCGAAGACACGCTCGCGGTCGGCCTCGGGGATGCCGGGGCCGTCGTCGTCCACGGCCAGTTCGACCGATCCGTCGCTGACACCCACGGTGATCGAGACCTTGGTACGGGCATGTCTGCGGGCGTTGTCAGCGAGGTTGGTGAGGAGGCGGAGGAGCTGCACCCGGCTGCCGGTGACCACGGGGGCTGCCCCGCCGCCGTGGTCACTCGACATGGTGATCGTGCGGGGATGGCGCTGCGACTCCTCGGCCGCGAGTTCCGACAGGTCCACCGCGGTTCTGCGATGCGTTTCCTGCGCGTCGAGCCGGGCGAGCAGCAACAGATCGGAGGCGACGGCCTGGAGCCGTTCGGTGTCCCCGAGCGCTTTGTGCACGGCGGTGGGCCAGTCGGTCCGCGAGGGGCGGGCCAGAGCGAGTTCGAGCTGGGCGCGCAGGGCGGCGATGGGACTGCGCAGTTCGTGCGAGGCGTCCGCGATGAACTGGCGTTGCCGATTCATCCCCTGCTGGAGCCGGTCCAGCGTCCTGTTCATGGTCTGGGCCAGCTGCGAGATCTCGTCCCGTGCCGCCGCCACGGGGACTCGGCGGTGCAGATCGCGTTCGGTGATCTCGGTGAACTCCTGCCGGATGGCGGAGACGGGCCGCAGGGCGCGGCCCACCAGCAGCCAGGTGAGAGCGGCCACGAAGAGGACGAGTCCGACGGCCGCGGGGGCCACCTTGCCGAGCAGCAGACCGGTGGCGTTGTCGACGGCGGTGGTCGAGGGACGCACGGTCACGCTCAGCGGCGAGGCGATGGCGCTGTCCTTGAGCACCAGCGGAGCCGCGGTTCCGTCCACGGGTGCAGGGACGACGTTGTGGCCCGCCTCGTCCCGGAGGCTGATGTCGTCGGAGCCGAGGATGAGGGGCTTGCTGCCCACGGGGTGCAGTTCCCGCAACTGGGTGTTGACGGTGTCGGCGGTCTTCGTGGCGTCCGTGTTCGCGCTGTCGCGCAGGTTGTGCTGGAGCGCGAGCACAAGGGCCGCCATGCACAGCGCGAGTGCGAACGCGACGGTCCCGGCGGCGGCCAGAGCCGCCTTGGCGCGGACGCTCATCCCGGACACGAACTTCATGGCGCCTCATCCTCCGTCGCGGGCCAGCAGATATCCCGCGCCCCGTATCGTGCGGATCGCACTGCGGCCGTACGGCACGTCGATCTTCCGGCGCAGGCTTCTGATGTAGACCTCGACGAGATTGGCGCCGCCGTCGTAGGCGGTGTCCCACACCGTCTGCACGATCTGGGTTTTGGAGACCACCTGGCCCGCGTGGCGGGCGAGGTACTCCAGCACGGCGAACTCCTTCGCCGTGAGAGTGATGCTCTCATCACCCCGGGAACAGCCCAACGCCGCTGGTTCCAGGCGCAGATCGCCCATCGCCAACACTTCGGGCCGGTGCGGATCACTCCGCCGGGCCAGGGCACGTAACCGCGCGAACAGGACGACATAGGAGAAGGGCTTGGTCAGATAGTCGTCCGCTCCGACATCGAGCCCGTCCGCCTCGTCGTATTCACCGTCCTTGGCGGTCAGCATCAGAATCGGCGTCCAGATGCCACGTTCCCGCAGCTGTCTGCAGACCTGATAGCCGGACAGCCCGGGGAGCATCACATCGAGCACGACCGCCGCGTATCCACGCTCGTACGCACGCCCGGCCAACACCAGCCCGCTCGGCCCGTCATGGGCCGTGTCGACGGCGAACCCCTCCTGCTCCAGCCCCTCTTTGAGGAGTTCACGCAGCCGGACGTCGTCTTCCACCACGAGAATGCGCACAGGGTCAGGGTCGCATGCGCAAGCTGAGTGCCCGCTGAAGGGACGGGGCGCGCACCGGGGACGGGTGTGGAGATGGTTGTGGGGGTGGCTGTGGGGGTGGCTGTCGGGTGTGGGTCCCCTCGTGGCGTGGAGCTCGTGAGTGCAGGGGAAGTTGAGGTTCATGAGAATGGGCAGGCAGCACCCGGTTGAGGCGGCAACGGCCGGCCCTCGGGATCGAACATCGTCGGCCCGTCGTGACGCGGTGCAGCCGCCATCGTCGCCCTCCCCGGATGGCGGCTGCGTCGTGTCTCAGTTCAGCCGGAGGGTGGCGTATGCCTCCATGGCGTCGCGCTGGTACACGGCCAGCCCCGGGGCGATGGCCTCGTACGCGGCGCGCCACGTCCCGTTGTCGACGATGGCGCGTCCGATGGCCCGGTGGTCCTCGGCGGAGACAGCGCGCAGTTCGGTCAGTGCCCGGTACTGGGCGTCGATCTCGGCCTGGACCGGGTCGGCGTCGACCGGGTGGCCCGCGGCCATGAGTTCGGCCAGCCGGATCATCTGCGCGGTGCGCTCATGGTGCGCGGTGTCGGCGTCGGCCTGGCTCATCGTGGCTGCGCCTCGTCCGACCGCCTGGGCGAGTTCGGGGAAGTCGCGCATGGTGTCCTCGTAGTGGGCGGGCGTCACGCCCTCGAAGAGGTTCTCCGGGCGGTTGATGGTCATGGGACGGTCGTCCTTCCTCGACTGCTCCAGTTCGGCGATCGTGCGGGAGACGGTGCCGGCCAGGGCGTCGAGCCGGTCCCGCTCCGCAAGGAGGCGCCGGTGGTGGTCCCGCAGGGCGTCCACCTCGTCGACCTGCTCGGACAGGATCCGGCCGATCTCCGGCAGCCCGACGCCCAGCGCTCGCAGTACGAGGATCTGCTGAAGCCGCAGGAGCTGGTGCTCTTCGTAGTAGCGGTGACCGTTGGCGCCGGTCCGGGCCGGCGGCAGCAGGCCGGTCTCGTCGTAGTGGCGCAGTGTCCGGGCGGTCACGCCCGACATCCGGGCCACCTCCGCGATCGGCCAGTCCATCGCCACTCCCGCACGTATGTGTCGCCGGGCCGGTCGTTCCGGCCCTGGCCACGACGGTAGAAGCTGCCGCAACGGCAACTTCAACCCCGAAACCCAGGATCCTCTCAATCGAACAGACACGGTCTGCCCCAAGACGGCACGGCCTCCGCCCGCTGCCGAAACTCGTGAACACTCTGGACCCTGACCCTGACCCTGACCTCGGTGCCTCCCGAATCCCCGTAGAAACGTTGTCGTCTCGTGAACCGAGGCCAGACACCCGCTTGCCCGTCCGGCACGGCGTTCCGGCTTGTTCCGTGTCAGGTTGTAGCTGGCTTCCCGACAGGTTTGTGGACGGTCACCCGTCGCGCGGGATGCGGGTTCCGGGCCGCTGCTGAGCAGGGGCCGGTGGCGGAAGGAGGCAGTGGATGGGCAGGGGCGGACGGCCGGACGGCCGGGGTTCCGGCAGGTCACGGGCGCACCGGTGTACCAGCGGCGGGCGGGCAGGCGCAGGATCCAGGGGCCGGTACGCCGCTGGTACGGGCGGCCCACCCGGGCCGACGAAACCGTGCCGGCACGCTGCGTGAACCCCGTTCTCGATGCCGGCTGCGGACCCGGACGGCTGTGCGGGGCGCTCCTGGGCCGCGGCGTCTTCGCGCTCGGCTTCCTCGCCCTGTGCCGCCACGCCTCGGCCCCGCTGCGCCGCGGCGAGCCGGCCGCGCGGTGGCGAGGAGACGAGCGTGTCGGCCGGGCCGCGTCCGGCCCAGGGCAGGCGGGCTGCGGTCCATGAGCGCGCGACCGATCAGTGACCACGCTCTGCTGTCCGACTGCCGCTCAGCCGCGCTGGTGACCACCGACGGCTCGGTGGACTGGCTGTGCCTGCCCCGGTTCGACAGCCCGGCGATCTTCGCTCGGCTCCTCGACGAGGACGCCGGCCACTGGGTCATCCGCCCGGCCGACGTGGGCGACATCAGCCGCCGGTACGTCGAGGACACCCTCGTTCTGGAGACGACCTTCCGAACGGCCACGGGTACGGCGGTCCTGCGCGACGCTCTCGCCCTCGGGCGGCGCGAACGCGGGCACGCGCTCGGCACGGCGTCCCCAGGAACGCTCCTGCGCCAGATCACCTGCACCGAAGGGCAGGTGGACATCGAGATCACGTACGCGCCGCGCCCGGAGTTCGGGCTCGTCCACCCGCTCCTGTCAGCCGTCCGAGGTGGGCTCGTGGCGTACGGGGGCGCCCACGTCCTGTTGCTGTCGAGCCCCGTCGAGCTGCGGGTGAGCGGGTCCACGGCGTACGGCCGGATCCCGCTCCCGGCGGGGCGCCGCCTCGGATTCGCCCTGCACGTCGGGCCGATGTGGGAAACCGCGCCGGTGAGCTGGCGGGCGGGGCGGATCCGGCGCCGTATGTCCGACACCGTAGAAGGCTGGCGCTCCTGGTCGAAGCTGCACCGCGGGTACGCCGGCCCCTGGCAGGACGAGGTGGGCCACAGCGGACGCGTGCTGCGAGCCCTGACCTACGCCCCCACCGGGGCCATCGTCGCCGCGGCCACCACGTCCCTGCCCGAGACGGTGGGCGGAAAGCGCAACTGGGACTACCGCTACACCTGGGTCCGTGACGCGAGTTTCACCCTGCAAGCGCTCGCCACGGCCGCCTGCGAGAAGGAGAAGAACCGGTTCTTCGATTTCCTCGCCCGAGCCGCGGCAACCCAGCTTGACCGCGGCGTCGACCTGCAGATCATGTACGGCATCGGTGGTGAACGCGATCTCAGCGAGCGGCTGCTGCCGCACCTGACCGGCTGGCGCGGCAGCAGCCCCGTACGGATCGGCAACGACGCCTGGCGCCAGCGCCAGCTCGACGTCTACGGCGAACTCCTCGACGCCGCTCACCAGACCCTTCCGCCCGGTGAACCCCTCGCCCCGGCCACCGCCGCGTTCCTGATCCAGGCGGCCGAAACAGCGGCCCAGCGGTGGTCCCGACCGGATCAGGGCATCTGGGAAAGACGCGGCCCCAGCAGACACTTCCTCCACTCGAAACTGATGTGCTGGGTCGCCCTCGACCGCGCCATCGCCATGGCCCCCGCCCTGCGGGCCGAGGAACACCTGCCCCACTGGCAGCACGAGCGCGACCAGATCCGCCGGGCCATCGAAGAACGCGGTTGGAAACCCGGCCTCGGCGTCTTCACCCAGGCATTCGACAACGACGACCTCGACGCGTCCGCGCTGATGCTGCCCATCGTCGGCTTCCTGCCGCCGCACGACCCCCGCGTCCAGTCCACCGTGCTGGCCATCGCCACCCACCTGACCGACCGCGAGGGCCTGGTCCGCCGCTACCTCACCGACGAGTTGCAGGAAGAGGAGGGCTCCTTCTTGCTGTGCACCTTCTGGCTTGCCCAAGCCCTCGCCGTCACCGGCCACACCACCCGTGCACGACGCGTCTTCCAGGCCGCCCTCACCCATGCAAACGACGTAGGTCTGCTGGCCGAGGAGACCGACTCCGCCACGGCAGAGGCCCTCGGCAACTTCCCCCAGGCATTCAGCCACATCGGTCTCATCAACGCCGCTCGCGCCATCCGCGATGCCGAGCGACGGACAACACACGTCCAGTAAAGACCCCCGGGCTGGTAGCCGCGGATGCCGAACGCAGGGGTGAGCTTGAACGCTTGAGGGCCGACTGGTCGACGCCGTCGCGCGCTCAAGCCGCCGGCTGGGTCTGTGATCAGCCCGGCACGGCGTCTTCGAGTGCGCGACGGATCCGGTCGACGTCGGGCGCCCCGGCCAGGCCGCCCGGGGCGCGGTACATCCGGCACGCGAGGGTCGGTGTGGCGCCGGGCTCGGCGAACGGGTCGCGGCCGTCGACGAGGATCGTCGGGGAGCCGGTGAAACCGGCCCGCTCCGCCTCGGCCTGGTCGCCGACCACCCGCGTGGTGACGCCGACGGTGGTCAGCCCGGCGGCGTCCAGCGCCTGCCGCACCCGTTCCTCGGCGAGCTGCTGGTGCGGGCAGTCGGGTACGACCAGGATCTCGATCTCCATGTCTCCAGGATCGCGCACCTCGGCGCCCTACGGGCCGAAGGGGGCCGGGTCTGGCCGGACAACGCGCCGATCCGGGCCGCACCGCCCTTCATCCGGCGCGCTCCGGGAATCATTCGCCCACCCTTCCGCTGCGGGCTGCGTCGGCAGCGTGCTGTTCGAGTTGGTCTGACGCGCGTAAGGCCGCGGGAACAGCGCTCATCACTGCGTGTGGATGCACTCAGGAGGAGGGTTCCGCGTGTTGGCGATCACGTTGTCGAGCCGGTCACGCGCCGCGAGCAGGTCGATGATCCGCTGACTGATACGGGCGCGTTCAATCTCCAGGTGGTCCAGGAGCCCCGGGGCCGCTGTACCGCTATCCACGCACGGCAGCACCTCACGTACGGACCTGCTCGGCAGGCCGGCGGCAAAGAGCTGCTGGATCAGCCTGACCCGACCGACGGCGGTATCGGGATACTGACGCTGGCCTCCGGCGCTGCGGTCAGGCCGCAGAAGGTCTTGCTCCTCGTAGTACCGCAGGGCCCGGACGCTCACTCCCGCCTGCTCCGCCACCTCACCGATACGCACCGGTCCTCCGTTCTTTGAGCCGTTTGCCCGACTTGCATCTGACGTTGGCGTGAGGTTTTAGCTTAGCTGGCGTCGAGACTCACCGAGCCCACCGATCCGGTAAGGCAGGACAACCATGCGCGCAGCTCGCTATCACGAGTACGGCGGTACAGAGACCCTCGTGATCGAGGAAGTACCGGAGCCGCGTCCCGGCCCTGCCGAGATTCGCATCCGGGTCTCGGCGGCCGGCGTCAATCCCGTCGACTGGAAGGTACGCAGCGGCGCGGTCCGTGACGTGCTCCCCGTGGAGTTGCCCGCGATCCCCGGACGCGATGCCGTCGGCGTGGTGGACGAGATCGGTGACGAGGTGCGCGGGGTGAGCATCGGAGACCGTGTTTTCGGGCTGGGCGGTGTCACCGGTGCGACAGCGGAGTTGGCTGTGCTCTCGGCCTGGGCCCTCGCGCCGGCCGCATGGAGCGACGAGGAGGCCGCCGGTGCCGGCTTGGCTTCCGTGACCGCGCTGGCCGGACTGGAGGTATTCGGTTCCCTCAAGGGACGCACCCTTCTCATCGAGGGCGCCGCCGGAGGCGTGGGCAGTGCCGCGGTGGAGATCGCTGTCGCGCAGGGCGCCACGGTCATCGGAACGGCCGGCGAGCACAACCACGAGTTCCTCAGCGCTCTCGGGGCAATAGCCACCACCTACGGCACCGGGCTCGCGGAACGCGTCTCCGCCCTCGCCCCGGACGGTATCGATTTCGCGCTGGACACCGTGGCCTCCGGGTCATTGTCCGGCCTCGTCGCGATCGTGGGGGATCCCACCCGTGTGTCGACCGTCGCCGACCATGCCAACGCATCTCGTCTGGGTACGCACTTGGCCAACGCGCGCAACGACTCCGCGTTGCTGGCAGCAGCCGGGGAGCTGGGCCGACAAGGCCGCTACACACCGCGTGTCGAGCGGTCCTACCCGCTCGAACAGATCGCGGAAGCCCACGCCCACTCCGAGCGCGGGCACGTGCGAGGAAAAGTCGTGGTCCGCATCTGAGCGTTCTCCGGCGCGTCTGTGATGGTCGGCGTCACGCCGAAACGAGGTGCCAGTTGCCGGAACAAGACGGCCTCGTCCGGGCCGCACCCATAAACGGTGATGCGGGGCGGTTCGCTGTGGGTCATGCCCTCCAGTCAAGGCAGCGTGGTGTTGCCGGAACGTATGCGGTTTTCGATACACCGCGGCGCCTTGACTGGGGGCATGACCCACAGGGAAACAGCATGATCCCGCTCAGCCTCGGGGAGATCGCCGCGGTCGTCGGCGGCACGGTCGAGGGCGACACCTCCGTGACAGTGACCGCGCCGGCCGTACTCGACGGCCGGCAGGCCGAGCCTGGCGGCCTCTTCGTCGCCTTCGCCGGCGAGCACGTCGACGGCCATGACTACGCCGGCCAGGCGGGCCGGGCCGGCGCGGCGGCCGTGCTCGGCTCCCGGCCCACGCCGCTGCCCACCGTCGTCGAGGACGCCCGCGCCGCGTTGCAGGCGCTCGCCGCACACGCCGTGGCCCGGCTGCGCGACGGGCTCCGAGTTGGTCTCGACCCTCACCGAACCCTTCCAGCGCGGCACCGAGCGCGTCCACACCGACCATGCGGGTGTCGGCCTCGGCCTGGCCATCGTGAGAACCATCACCCAGGCACACGACGGAACACTCACCCTCGCCCCGCACTCCGCCGGCGGGATCCGCATCACGGTGGAACTACCCGCGACGTCCCCGTACGCCGGCAGGTGAAGAATCGCCTTGCGGAATCACCCGCATCTTCTGGAAACGTTCTGAACGGACGCCGATTGTCCGTTTCCCCTGGTGAAATTCAGAAGGAATACAGAGGTGGCCGTCCACCCGGGAGCGCAGCGGGAAGCGCGATGCTGGACGCATCATGCCTACCACCCCGAACCACATGTCTCCCGCAGCGCTGCGCAGGCCGGACGGTGGCACCGTCCGCATCCTGGTGGTCGATGACGAACCTGCGGCCGGGCCGTCGCACTGTCGCGCACCGAGTTCGAACTGCTGCGGTTCCTGATGCGCGATCCCCGCCGGGTGCTCTCGAAGGAGCTGATCCTCGACCGCGTGTGGTCCTACGACTTCGGTGGCCGGGCCCACCTGGTCGAGCTGTACATCAGTTACCTGCGCAGGAAGATCGACGCCGGACGGTCCCCGCTGATCCACACGGTGCGCGGTGTGGGATACGTCCTCAAGCAGGCTCCCTCATGACACCGCGCCGACCACACCCACCTGCGGCGCTGCGCCGAGGGTGGGCCGCTTCGCGCCTGCGTCGGCCGCTCTCCCTGCGCCTGCGGCTCACCGCCGGGCTCGTGGTGCTGCTGGCCGCGACGTGCGCGGTCGTCGGCGTCGCCACCGTCGTCTCCCTGGACAGCTTCCTCGTCGGTCGCATCGACCAGCAGCTGACCGCCACCGGCGGCCGGTTCGCGGCCAGCCTCGAGCACGAGAAACACCCCGATGCGGACAACACCCCCGACACCCGCGGCCAGACCGAGGGGACGTTCGGTGCGTACCTGTCGGCCGGGCACACCACCTGGGCCGCCGTGGTCAGGGACGAGGCCGACGCCACCGTGCAGCTGACGCCGGCCGACCGACGCGCACTGACCACGCTGCGACCGGACAGCAAGGGCCGCAGCGCACTCCTGTCCGCACTGAACGCTCGCTACCGCCTGACCGCGGTCCGGGGCGACGACGGCGACGTCCTTGTCACCGGGCTTCCCCTGCGCCCCGTCGAGGACACGGTGCACCGGCTGGAGGCAGTGGAAGCCGCCGTCTTCGGCGCCGCCCTCGTGGCCACCGCCGCCGCGGGCGCGGCCTGGGTGCGTCTGTCGCTGCGGCCTCTGGAACGGGTGGCCGCGACGGCGACCGGGGTCACGCGCCTGCCCCTGGCCACAGGGGAGGTCGCCATGCCCCTCCCCGTCCCGCACAGCGACGGGCACACCGAGGTGGGCCGGGTCGCGACGGCCCTCAACCACATGCTCGGTCACGTCGGCGACGCCCTCGCTCGACGGCACGCGAGCGAGGAACGTCTGCGCCGCTTCGCCGCCGACGCCAGCCACGAACTGCGCACCCCCATCGCGGCGGTCCGCGCCCACACGGACCTCGCCCTGCGCCACACCGGCCCCCTTCCGCGGGAGGTACGGCACTCCCTGGAGCGCATCGCGGCCACGTCACGGCGGATGAGCGGCCTGGTCGACGACCTGCTCCTCCTCGCCCGCCTGGACGCGGGCCGTCCGCTGGCCCGTGAGACCGTCGACCTCACCTGCCTGGCCCTGGACGCCGTGGGCGACGCCCGTGCCCTGTCCACCGACCATCACTGGCTGCTGGAACTGCCCGAGGAACCCGTCACCGTCCAGGGCGACGAACACCGCCTCCACCAGGTCCTGGCCAACCTGCTCTCCAACGCTCGCACCCACACCCCGCCCGGCACGCGCGTGACACTCTCGCTCACCCCGTACACCGACCACATCGACCTGTCCGTCGCCGACGACGGCCCCGGCATCCCCGAAGCCCTCCAGGCCGAGATCTTCCACCGTTTCACCCGGGCCGACCCCGGCCGCTCTCGCAGGACGGGCGGCACGGGCCTCGGCCTCGCGATCGTCGACGCCGTCATCACCGCGCACCACGGCACGATCGCCCTCACCAGCCGGCCCGGCAGCACGGCTTTCCTCCTGCGGCTACCGCTCACGCCGGCGCCCGACCCATCCCCCGCTCCCCACCGGGACGCGGATTCCTCCTCCCCGTAACGCCTCCGCTGCCGTCCGACGCTCACGCAGGCGCGTCCGTCGCGGGCGGCAGGCGTCGGGGGAGACTGCCGCGCTCCAGGGGGCTCATCCCCTCTGCCAGGTGCGATGGCGAAACCCCCGAGCGCCGCTGCCGGACGCGGACCCGGGCTCTGAGTTCTCTCTGAATGGAGAGGTGAGCGGGTTACTCAGAGGCTTTGTAGAAGTTCCGGGGGCAGGGTGGCCGACGTACACGCACCACACGTCGCATCACACGTCGACGCGGCGCCGATGTGTCAGCGCACGCCGTGAGCCGACGAGAGGAGCCCTGTGGCCACGACATCCACCTACGGACGCCATGCCAGGACACGCCCCCCTCAATCCCGCCCGTCCGCTCCACACACTGTCTCCGTGGTGGCCCGGCTGCTGATCTGTGCCGGGGTCGCAGCCGTGGTGGGCCTGTGGTGGATCGACACCACCTCCGTGGTCGGCCTGGACGGATGGCTGACCAACGCCGGCCGGGTCACCGGCATGCTGGCCGGTTACGCCTGCGCGGTGCTGCTCGTGCTGATGTCCCGCTTTCCCCTGCTGGAGCGGTCCGTCGGTTCGGACCGCCTGGCCCGCTGGCATGCGCTGGGCGGCCGGTACACCGTCTCGCTGACGCTCGCCCACACGTTGCTGATCGTTCTCGGCTATGCGGCGAGCGCCCACGCGAACGTCGTCAGGCAGACCACCACGATCGTCCTGACCTATCCCGACATGCTCAAGGCGACAGCGGGCTTTCTGCTTCTGATCGCCACCGGCGTGATCTCGGCCCGTGCCGCACGCCGCCGGTTGAGCTACGAGACCTGGCACTACCTGCACTTCGCCACCTATCTCGCCATCTTCCTGGCCTTCTTCCACCAGTTGTCCGACGGCGCCGACTTCGTCGCGCACCGCTCCGCCCAGCTCGCCTGGTACGCCCTCTACATCGGCGCGGCGGCACTGCTGGTGTGGTATCGCTTCCTCACCCCGATCCGGCTGGCGCGGCGGCACCGGCTGACCGTGACCGGGGTACGTCCCGAGGCGCCCGGCGTGGTGTCGGTCTTCATGACCGGCCGGCACCTCGATGAACTGGGTGCCCGGCCCGGTCAGTTCTTCCGCTGGCGTTTCCTCGTCCGCGGGATGTGGTGGACGGCGAACCCGTACTCGCTGTCCGCGCCGGCCGACGCGGGGTATCTGCGGATCACCGTGAAGGCCGTCGGCCGTCACAGTGAGGCGCTGGCCAGGCTGCGACCGGGCACCCGGGTATGGGCCGAGGGGCCCTACGGTGCCTTCACGGAGGCCCGGCGCACAGCCCGCAAGGTCCTGCTGCTGGGGGGCGGCGTGGGTATCACACCGCTGCGTGCCCTGTTCGAGTCACTGCCTGGTGAGGTCACCCTGATCTACCGGGCGCGCCGCCCTGAGGACCTGGCACTGTGGCAGGAGCTGGACGCCATAGCGGTCCGTCGTGGCGCGACCGCGCACTACGTGGTCGACGAGCCTGCCGAGTACTCGTCGCCCCTCACCGCGGGTGGACTGGCCGCCCTCGTTCCCGACGTCGCCGAGCATGACGTCTATCTGTGCGGGCCGCCGGGGATGGCGGCGGCGGCGATATCGGCGCTGCGAGCGGCCGGTGTGCCCCGTCGGCGCATCCACCACGAGTCCTTCGCCTTCTGATCATTTCTCTACGGATTCTCACGGATTCCCAAAGCCAGGGGAGCAGCTTCATGGCAGTGCGCCGGACCGCAGTCCTGACCGCCTCGACCGTTGCGGGCATCGTCCTGCTCCTGGGCCTGAAACCCCACCAGACCGCCTTGCCCGCCATCGCCGGTTCCGGCGGAAGCACCGCGGTCGCCCCGCCCACGGCGGGCTCCGCTTCCAGCCGGCCGAGCCCGTCGAGCAACTCCCGTGGGCCGAGGGGCGGCAAGCACAGCAGTGGCGGGGGCGGTGCCACGGGCACCTACGCCGGCGCCGTCGAGCAGACCCCGTACGGCCCGATGCAGGTCGAGGCCATCTTTTCCAACGGCAGGATGACCGACGTCCGAGCGTTGCAGACCCCGAACGACTCTGGGCGCAGCCAGTCGATCGCCGCCAGTTCCGTGCCCACTCTGACCCGGGAGGCTCTGGCCGCGCAGAGCGCACAGATTCAGGCCGTCTCCGGTGCCTCCTACACCAGCGAGGGCTACGTGCGGTCTCTCCAGAGCGCCCTGGACAGGGCCGGTGCCTGAGACACCGGACAGCGGCGGTGTGCGGAGACATGCAGGTGATGGCCGAGTACGGCGATCCCGTGCGGCCTGTCACACGTTGAGCAGCCTGTAGGGACGGTGTGACGGGGCCCACTACGATGTGCGGGACGAAGCAGACCCAGGCGTACGTCTGGTTCACCAACCAGAGCAAGCACACCTGCACCCCTGTCCGGCTTCGCCGGTGTCGACATGATCGGCGCTCAGCGGACCGGCGGCTCCTGGTCGCCAGCGCGCTCTGAACCTGCTGCCGGGCGTGCGCTCGGTCCAGCGCTTCCCCGACGGCACTGTCGGCATCGCCGGCGAGCGGGAAACCGCTGCCGCTCTCCCCGCCGCCACATCCGTTCCCTCGATGACGGTCTCGACCGAGACACCCGGTTCATCGGGCCGGTGAACCGTTGCCGCGCTGCCCCCGGTTTCAGTGCAGCACGGCACGGGCCGCGCGCAGCCACACGTCCTTGGCCCGGGCCAGCGCTTGGAACGCCTCGGAATGCCGGTTGATGAAGTCTTGCTGCCAAGTGGTCTCCGCCTGCTTCCAGTTGTCGATGAGCCCGGTTGATCTCTTGCACCGCACATCAGTGACGGCGACCAGCACTTCATGCCTCGTCGGTCGCTTCGCCTTCCTCCAGACCGGGTCATTGGCCGCGTCGAGCGGTGTGGCGTAGGCGAATCCCGAACGGTCCATGCAGGAATTCCACGCGGCCAGTTTCCTCTGTACGAGTGAGTTCCTGAGCGAGGCGTCGAACGACCGGAGGGTGAGTTCGTTGAGCAGTGTGTGGTCGGACGCCGGTACCTGGCGGCGGAGCCGGTCATGGGCCTTCTTCCAACACCCGTTGACGGACGCCGAATGCCCCGTCGCCCTGCCGAACGCGGCGTCCGCCTCAGCCTGGCTGAGTCCCGAATTCCGCGTGTTTTCGGCGGCCTCGTGGCGGGCGACACCGGGCGGAGGCGGTGGCTGGTGGTAACCGTAGCGTTCCGCGACGTGCGGCTCGATGACGCCGTAACGCGAGCGGTTGGGCGGGTCGGCGTCCCCAGCGTGCGGCAGCGGCTTCCATGACCAGCCGTGGGTCCGCATGCACGACACCATCAGGACGTCCTCCGCCGACTGGATCACCAGCAGGTCGGTGGGCGTCATCTCGTAACGGTCGTACGGCAGGAGCAGGGCGCGGGCCCGCGCAGAGGCGGTGGGCCCGGCCAGGACGGCGGAGGGTGTGTGTCCGGGCGCCGCGTTGGGCGGGGTGCAGCCCGCCAGCAGGCCGCAGCTCCCCGTCACCAGGCAGATACCGGCGCGCCAGAGACCTCGGGACGCGGACACGTGGCTCCTCTCGGGCGGCGTGGCCCCGGGTGCGAGGCCGCCGTGGCCGCGCACCCGGCAACGTCGGCTCGGTCAGCGGAACTTGACGCAGCTCAGGCGGTTGTCCTTGATGGCGTCGTTGCTGAGCCTGGGGTCCTTCGTGCCCGGGTACGACGTCGTATGCGCGCCGGTGCAGCCGACGTTCTGCCACAGGTCGACGTACTTGTTCGTGTAGTTCTTCACCGAACTGGTCTGGTTGTCGATCTTCCTGCCGTTGTCGAACTTGTTGTTCCTGAGGTCCTTGTCGGTCTTGGTCAGCCCTGCCCAGCCACCCTTGTAATTGTCCTTCTCGTAGAGGTGGAACGTGCCCGACTGGATATGCACCGGGCCGCTGGACGTGTTTGCTGCCGCGGACTGGGCCAGTAACGTGCCGACACCCAGAATGGCGACACCGACGGCGAGAGCGCTCCTCTTGGTGAGCTTCATTTTCCGTTTCCTTCCCCAGTTCGTGCGTGATCGCGCATATTTCCTGCGCAGATGGTCCGTGCCGCGCGCTGCCGCCCACTCGGGTTCCTGCACCGCGCTCCCCAAGTCTTCCCTGAGCCGACGCGCTGGGCATTGGCCGTGAGCGCACAGGAATTGGCAAGGAGCGTCATAGTGCGGCCCTCGTCGGCTTCCGCCACCTGTCGGCGGGAATTCCGCGGCGGGGCCGTCGGACCCGAGCCCATTCAGAGGCGATTATCATAATAATCGCATTGACCGGCCGACACGCTGACCCGCGTGCCATGTCACGTCTGGCCGGTCCGCGGTGTCTTGAGGGCATGACTGAACACAGCACATCCCACAAGGTCGTGGTCATCGGCGGTGGTTACGCCGGGACCCTCGCTGCCAACCGCCTGCGCGTGCGTGCCGATGTCGACATCACACTGGTCAATCCCCGCCCGACGTTCGTCGATCGCATCCGGTTGCATCAGTTCGTGGCCGGCACCGGTGACGCCACACTGGACTACGGCACGCTGCTCGGTGAGGGCATCCAGTTGGTGGTCGACAGCGCCACGCACATCGATACCGTCGCCCGCTCGGTACGGCTGGCGTCGGGCCGCGCGCTGGACTACGACTACGTCATCTACGCGGTCGGCAGCACCGGAGCGACACCGTCGTCGGTGCCCAAAGCGGCCGAATTCGCCGTCCCCGTCGCTGAATTCGAACCCGCTCGGCGGCTGCGCGCCAGGCTGGACGAGTTGCCTCCCGATGCCCCGGTCACCGTGGTCGGCGGCGGGTTGACCGGCGTCGAGACGGCCGCCGAACTGGCCGAGCAAGGACGCACGGTCACCCTGGTGTGTGGCGGAACCCTGGTGCCGTCACTGAGTGCGCCGGGTCGTCGGTCCGTCGCGAAGTGGCTGTCCGGGCATGGTGTCGCCATGCTGGAGGCCGACGTGGTGACCGAGGTCCGGGCGGATGCGGTCGTCCTTGCCGACGGTACCGGTGCGGATGCGGTGCGTCCGAGCGCACTGACCATATGGACGGCCGGTTTCGGCGCGCCGGCGTTGGCGACCGAGAGTGGACTGCGTACCGACGCGCTCGGCCGACTGCTCACCGACGGCGCGACGCAGGCGCTTCGGGCCCGTCGACGCGGCGCGGACAGCGCGGATCACCGAGCAGTTCATGTCCGCGGCGGCCACCGGTGACCTGGAAGGGCTGCTCCCACTGCTCGCTCCGGACGCCACCTGGACCGCCGACAGCGGCGGCAGGACCCCAGCGGCGCGCAGGCCGGTGGTGGGCGCGGAGAAGGTGGCCGCGGTCCTCATGAGGATCTTCCCCATAGGACGGGCGGACCTGCGGATCGAGGTGGTCAACTGCAACAGCACACCCGCGATGGTGGTCCACGGCGGCGAAGGCCCGCAGGGCGTCTTCCTGGTCGAGATCACCGACGGGAAGATCGCCGGCATCTACGCCATCCGCAACCCGGACAAGCTCGTCGCGGTGGCGGTTCCGCGTCAGATCAGCCGGTGAGAAAACGAGGCAGTACGGCGTCTTCGTCGAAGTTTCCCCACCGCAGAAGTGCGGTCGGGGAGTCAAGATCGCCGGAGAAGACGCCATCACGTTCCCTTCTCACCGGTCGCCGCCCAGAGCGGCCGGAGCCACGCCGACGTGGGCGGGCACCCCGCAAAGGCGGTGTGGGGTGCCCTGCGGAGCAGGAGAACACACCGGTCTGCTGCCTTTCACGGGCACGCGGCCAGAAGCTGCCCAGCCGGGCATATGGCGCTAGCGTGGGAGGAGAGAGACATCGAACGAATGTCCGGTGCCGGTCGCTGAAACGGAATGGAAGATGACCGCGCGAACAGACAGGACAGCGCCTGAGACCGCGCCCACCGGGTCGCCGGTTCCGGCGACCGGACCCCGCGCGGCAGCCGACCGTGTCGTCTCGGAAAACTCGGTGACTGTCCGCATGGGTGACATGCGACTCGAACTGCCGCCGCCGGACCAGCTTGTCTTCCTCGCCGGCCTCGGCGTTCTCACCGCAGTGGAACTCATCGAGTGGCCGATCGCGCTCGCCATAGCGATCGGGCACGAACTGGCCCGCAGCCACCACGGCAAAGCGCTGCGTGAGTTCGGGGAGGCCCTGGAGGAAGCGTGAGACAGACGCCCCCGGTGCACTGCTCGTACCCTCTTGCGGCCCAGCCGTAGGCTGCCGCCGACCGCCGGATGGGAGGCGGGTGACTTTCGGCTCTCAACCGGCGCGAAGCTCAGGGGGTACAGGGGCTCCGAGGGCTGCCAGGAGCGTCGCGAGCTTGGAGTCGAGTTCCCGGCCCACGGCTGCGATCTCCGGATCGTCGTAGCTGCTGAACCGGGAACTGGGCTGATCGACCTGCAAGGTCACGACACCGGAGGCGTCCTGGCAGATGACCGTACGCAAGGGCGCGCTCAGCATGACGGCGGGATTGTGGTGGAACATGCGCTGCGCGATCGTGTGGTTGCCCATCAGGTACGTGACGCAGGGCCACTCGTCGCCCGCGAGGCTCATGACGGGTGTGACTGCGCTGTGCCAATAGATCATGAAGCCGTGCGGGGCGTTCTCCCTGGCCTGGGCGATCACCGTCTCCCACGGGGCCTGCCGCCGGATGAACTCGGCGACCGCGGAGGAGTCGAGCATCGGTACGAGTTGCCCGTACCTGGTGACCGCGTCGTCGAAGGAGCCCGGCAGCGGCACGACCAGTCGCACGTTCGTGTGGGCGATCGCGGCAGTGGCAACCTTGGTCATGGCGATCCATACCTTTCTCATCGGGTTCGGTCCGGTCACTCGCAAGCTCGGGTGCAGGGGGCGATCACGCGGGCGAGGGTCCCACCGGTCCGTTGACGGGCGGCCAGGTCATCGCTGGGGGTGTCGAGGAGTCAAGGACAGCGTCGAGTGCATATCGACCAGGACACCGCCGCCGCGCCTCGGGCGGGCAGTTCTTCGACGCGTGCCTGTCCGATGCCGCGTCGGCCTCCGCAGGCCAGGGCAACCGAACCTTCGATCGCAGTCATGCGGTTCTCCTCGACGCGTTCATGGCTGTCTGGACAACTATGCCCCGCATGTCACGAGCCGCCATTGAGCAACACCGACGGCAGGCGACCCACGAAGCCTTCCACCCTGCGGGCCTGAGGCTCCGGAGCATGACCTACAAGACGCACCGAACCGGGCTGTGGCGCGCCGCGGCCGCCACGGCTGCGAGCCTGGCCATGGGCTGAGCACTCAGCACATCACCACGTCGTATGCGCGCCGCAGGGGCGCGCAACGGCGACGGGCAGCCCTCCACACCAGGCACCCGGCAGGTCAGCGGGTGGCGTGCGCGGCCAGTTGGTCGAGCAGATCACGCTTGCGGGCCTCGGGGGCGAAGGACGCGGCGATCGAATTCGCGGCGAGGAGGTCCAGTTCGGCCCGGCCCAGCCGGAGGGTGTCCGCGCACGCTCGCAGGTTGTCGTCGAGGTAGCCACCGAAGTACGCGGGGTCGTCGGAGTTCACACACACGGCCAGGCCCGCGTCCAGCATCCGCCGCAGGGGGTGGTCGGCGAGCCTGTCCACCACCCGCAGGCAGACGTTGGACAGCGGGCACACCGTGAGCGGGATCCGCTCGGCGGCCAGCCGGGCGACCAGCGCCGGGTCCTCCAGGCAGCGCACACCGTGATCGATGCGTTCGGCGCCCAGCAGGTCCAGTGCCTGCCATATGTACTCGGGTGGGCCCTCCTCCCCCGCATGGGCCACCCGCCGCAGTCCCGCCTGCCCGGCGGCGGCGAAGACCTCCCGACGGTTCCCGCGTTGCTGTCGGTGTCGAAGCCCACCGAGGAGGCGATCATCACCGACCGGTGGCATCCGCACGCGACGGTCTCGGAGGACCGCACGTCGGGGACGGTCACCGCCACGATGACCCTGACCGGCGGCGCGCAGGGCAAGGCCGTGAGTTTCCAGGTCTTCCCCGACAAGTACCAGCCGTTCTCCAGCACCCCGTTCACCGTCACCGCGCGCAGGCAGCGCGAGTACACCTGGGCCCCCAGGACCACCGAGGGCAAGTACGCGTTCTCGATCTACTGCAACGACGGATTCGTGCGCTCCTTCGCCGGCCAGGTCGCGCCCGCCGGAGAACCGGACGGTGGCCTGCCGCGCGTGGAGGTCGGCCTGCTGAGGGGCGAGGGCACCAGGCAGGAGGCTCAGGTGAAGTTCACGTTGCACAACGACGGCACAGCGCCGGTGCGCTACACCCTCACCGCCAACGACTACCTCGGCGGCACCCGGAGCGTCATGGTGGACGGCGGCAGGACGAGCGTCGGCATGTGGCCGACCCAGCAGGGCTACTACGACGTGGTCGTCACCGTCGGCACCGACGCCACTTGGACGCAGCGGTACGCCGGCCGGATCGCAGCGGCCGAAGAGAACTGATCGGCCCCGCACGGCTTACTGCCATCACATCAAGCACCCGGCGGCGGGGGGGGATCAGAGACCTCCTCCGCCGGTCGGCAGCACTCTTGAGAACCGTGGTGCCGTGCGAACGGCACCGTGGAGAAAGACCCGCGCGCGTCACCGGGTGGATGGTGTCGCGCGCGGGCGTCGTGTGGTGTGTCAGCGTCGGATGGGACCCTCACACGTGTAGTCCGACGTGCCCGCGATCCGGTTGGACCAGATGTCCACGTCGCCGAAGGAGCAGTTCATGTCGGTCAGGTTGTTGTCGCCGCCCGCGGCACGGTCGAGGAGGAAGTAGTCGACCGTCTCGGACATGTCCTCGAAGACCGCGTCCGCGTCATCGGCATCGGCATCGGCCAGGTTCGCGGTGATCCGGCCGGTGCAGACGAACCGGGGACGCTCCGTGGAGCCGCCGGCCCGGCAGTCGGGGACGGATTCGGTCGTCGCGGTGAAGGAGGAGCGGATCTGGTCGGGCGTGGTGTCGCGGAGTTCGTCCAGCGGCGTATAGGTGGTGTCGGGCACGTACAGGTCGTCGACGTGGGCGATCTGTTCGTCGAGGAAGCGGTCGTACGCGCTCTGCAACCCCGCGTCCCTGCCGAGTCGGTTGCGCCAGCCGTCGAAGGCCGCCGGGTCGTCGGAGCGCAGGTCGCGGTACATCTCCCGGAGCAGGGAGGGGTGTTCGGACCACAGGAACTCGAAGAAAGTGCCCGCGTAGTCGTAGAAACGGAAGCCGTCGCCGTCGTACGTGGCGTGCAGGAGCTGGTTCACGGTCATGCGCGGCCCGCCGCCGGCCGTGTCGTCGATGATGCCCTGGACCAGGGACTTGCGGACCTGGATGCCGTCGTCGCGGGTGGCGCCGTCGAAGAACTCGGCGGTGCCCTCGTCCATCGCGGTGGTCCGGTCGCCCTCGTACCAGGAACCCTCACCGAAGGAGCCGGGCACCGCCCAGCGGCCGTTGAGGTAGTGCGTGTACTCGTGGCGGAACAGTTCCTCCAGGGTCAGGCTGGAGTCCTGCGGCACGCGACGCTGGTAGGTGTAGAAGGTCGCTCCCTGCTCGATGTAGATGCCGCCGTTGTTGGTGTCCATGCCGGTGAGGAGCGGATGGAAGTTCTCGTAGTCGGCGCGGGAGGCGTACAGGACGATGTGCAGCGTGGCATTGGTGTCGCCCGCCAGGGGCTCCTCCGTACCGAGGACACGGTGGAACTGTGCCTTGACCTGCTTGCTCGCGTAGTACAGCTGGTCGACGGTGTCCCGGTCGAGCGCGGTGCGGACCTGCATGCCGTCAATGTCGTCGGTGCCGTACGTGTACGTGGACGGGAAGAGACGTTTCTCGATGTCGTCCTTGCACACGTGGTACGGGGTGCAGGCGTCGAACCACACCAGCCAGGTGGCGACCTTCGCCCACGGCGCGCTGCTGTCCCCGAAGTTGCGGGCCGCGGTGTCCAGGAGGGTGCCGAGACCGGAGACGGTCTCGTCGCGGAGCCCGTCGATCTGGCCGAAGCGGCCGTACTCGCTGAGCGCGTCGCGTATGACCCAGGCGTTGGGCCCGTCCTTGAGGTGGGTGTAGTCGGCGAAGGAACTGAACTCGGTCCGGTACGAGGGGTCGGCCACCACTGCGGCGTGGAAGGCGGCGTCCTGGTTGCCGGGGTACACGCCGAGGTAGTTCACGGTGAGCGCCGCGAGGGCGGCACCGGCCCAGGAGGTGTCCTGGGCGGTGTCGGGGTGCTGGGCGTCCATGGTGGCCAGGACCCGTTTGATCAGGGGGAGTTGGTACTGGCGCAGACCGGGGGCGGACGCCGCGTCGAGGGCTTCGCGCAGGGTCTCGGCGTTGGGGCGGGTGACGTCGAAGGTGTGGGCGGCCGAGCCGAAGGCGTCGACCGCCTCGCGCATCGTGTTCACGGTCGGCGCGTCGGTGATGTCGATCTCGTCGTGCGAGAAGTCCTGGTACGCCACGGCGTGCAGGTAGGTGAACATCTCCAGCAGGTGAGTGCCGTCCTGGCCGTCGTGGGAGGAGGCGAGCCGGGTGATGCGGCGGGAGACGGCCTGGACGTGTTCGTCCGACATGACGGGGACGAGTCGCTGGTCCCAGGTCCACAGGATCGAGCGAAGACAGCCGTCGGCGGTGACGGCGGGGTCGGCCAGGAAGTCGGCGAAACTCTCCGGGGACAGACCCGTGACGCCGTCGAGTGTGCAGGACACGGATGCCGTGCCGAGGGTGGCATGCGGCGTGCCGGCGTGGCCCTCGCCCTTCGGTAAGGGCGTACGGGGCCCGGGGACCCGCCCCTCGGTGAGGCCGCCGGGGGCCGGGACCTGCCGGGTGCGGTTCGGGGCCTCGGCCAGGTGGTCGACCGTGTCGAAGGGGTTCGGCGAGGCGGTCGGGCGTGTCACCGAAGCCGGGCGTACCTCCGAAGGCGACGGGGTCGCGGGGGCGGCCGCGTAACCGGACGGGGACGCCGTCACGCAGAGCGTCACCGCCGCCGCGGCGGTGAGCAGGCTTCCGTGTGTGGAGCTGCACAGCAACCTGCGCAGATTTCTCGACTTGAACACCGTTGGCTCCTGTGTGGGAGGGGGCAAGCGATGTGTGCGCTGGGGGCAGTGGTGGCGCGGGGCCGCAACTGCCCTGTCCATGGCGACATGTGAGGGAGCGAGGGTTGAGTTGTTGAGTACATGACGCCATGTGATGCGTAACGTTATTATGTGAAATTGCACTGACTTGCAAGAGGCTCGACATGACGGATTGCGGGAGGCGTGCGTCAAGCGGTTCGGGCGCGCGGCCACCCGGCCGACCGTCG
>NZ_JBIAXM010000047.1:23676-53251 GCF_042896695.1 Streptomyces sp. NPDC001270
GGCGGTCGGCGGTCGGCGGTCGGCGGTCGGCGGTCGGCGGTCGGCGGTCGGCGGTCGGCGGTCGGCGGTCGGCGGTCGGCGGTCGGCGGTCGGCGGTCGGCGAGAAAAGTGGTACCCACACTGAAATTTGAAACGTCGCACAGTAGTGTGAAATGGCATGCGAGAGGTCAAGGAGGAGCGATGAACGAACCCCAGGTCGACGCACCCCGGACGGTCAGTCACGACCTGCCCGTCTCACCCGAGTTCGAGGTGTTCATGGCGGGTGACTGGACGCCCACCCCGCTGGTCGCCGACATCCGGCTGGCCGCCGCAGACTTCACCCCCGCCCGCCGCGCCCGGCTGTCCGCCCGCTTCCCCGGCGAGCGGCTGATCATCCCCGCGGGAGAGCTGAAAGTCCGCTCGAACGACTGCGACCACCGCTTCCGGCCGTACAGCGCGTACGCCTGGCTCACCGGTCTGACCGGCGAAGAACAGGCCGGGCACGTCCTGGTCCTGGAGCCGGACGGACCCCATCGGCACGAGGCGGTCCTGTACGTGCGGCCCCGCTCGCCACGTACCGACGGCGGCTTCTACCGCGACCGGCGCTACGGCGAGTTCTGGGTCGGCCGCCGCCCCGACCTCGACGAGGCCGAGCGCATGACCGGCATCCGCTGCACCGGCCTCGGCGACCGAGGAATGCTGCCGCCGGGCCGCGACGCCACGGTCGACGCGGAACTCGCCGCCGTCTTGAGCGAGTTGAGGCTGATCAAGGACGTCTGGGAAGTGGACCAGGTGCAGTTCGCCGTGGATCACACCGCCGCCGGCTTCGAAGACGTCGTACGCGACCTGCCGCGCGCCCTCGCCCACCCACGCGGTGAGCGCTGGATCGAGGGCGTGTTCGGCCTGCGCGCCCGCGCCGAGGGCAACGGCACCGGCTACGAGACCATCGTGGCGTCCGGCGCCCACGCCTGCGTCCTGCACTGGATACGCAACGACGGGCCGCTGGACGCACGGCAGTTGCTGCTCCTGGACGCGGGCGTGGAGACGGACAGCCTCTACACCGCCGACATCACCCGCACCCTGCCTCTCTCCGGGCGGTTCTCACCCGTGCAACGGCAGGTGTACGACCTCGTGCTCGCCGCCCAGGACGCGGGCATCGCGGCGCTCAGGCCGGGCGCGAGCTTCCGTGACTTCCACCGGGCCGCGATGCGCGTGATCGCGGAAGGGCTCACGGAATGGGGCGTGCTCAAAAGTCCCGAGGGCGACCTACACCGTCGCTACACCCTGTGCAGCAGCGGGCACATGCTCGGGCTCGACGTCCACGACTGCGCGCAGGCGCGGGTGGAGTCCTATCTGGACGGGGTGTTGGAAGAGGGCCAGGTGCTGACGGTCGAGCCCGGTCTCTACCTCCAACCCGACGACGAGACGCTGCCGGACGAACTGCGGGGCATGGGCGTGCGCATCGAGGACGACCTGGTCATCACCGCCGAGGGAGCACGGTTGATGTCAGGTGCCCTGCCGCGCACCCCGGACGCCATCGAGGCGTGGATGGGAGAGCTGACCGAGAGTCGCTGAGCCTCTTGGCAAGGCAAGTGCAATGTGAAATATTACTTGCGTGCCCACGAGTAGCTCTGCGGATCTCATCGTCATCGGGGCGGGTGTGGTCGGCGCGGCCTGCGCCTACTACGCGGCCCGCTCCGGCCTCTCCGTCACCGTGATCGACCGTGGCGCCGTCGCGGGCGGGACCACGGGAGCCAGCGAGGGCAATCTGCTGGTCTCCGACAAGGAACCCGGCCCCGAGCTGGAACTGGCCCTGCTGTCCGTGCGGTTGTGGCGTGAGCTGTCCGGCCTTCTGCCGCCCCCGATCGAGTACGAGGCCAAGGGCGGGCTGGTCGTCGCCCCCGACGAGGCGTCCATGGCAGCACTGCGGGACTTCGCCGCCCGGCAGGAGCGGGCGGGCGTGCAGGTGGAGCGGGTCGCAGGCGACCGGCTCCGTGACCTGGAGCCGCACCTCGCCCCGGACCTGGCGGGCGGCTTCCGCTACCCGCAGGACGCCCAGGTGCAGCCCGCACGCGCCGCCGCGCACCTGCTGCGCGCCGCGGGCGGGCAGGGCTCCGGCGGGGTGCGCCTGCGGCTCGGCGAGGAGGTGACCGGCGTCCTGACGGGTGCGAACGAGGAGGTACGGGGCGTACGCACGGCGCGCGGTGATGTGCGCGCCCCGTATGTCGTGAACGCCGCCGGGAGCTGGGGCGGCGCACTCGCCCGGCTCGCCGGCGTGGGCCTGCCGGTGCTGCCCCGGCGCGGCTTCGTCCTGGTCACCGAGCCGCTGCCGCGTGTGGTGCGGCGCAAGGTGTACGCCGCCGACTATGTCGCCGATGTCGCCAGCGGATCGGCGGGGCTGCAGACTTCCGCCGTCGTCGAGGGCACCCCGTCGGGACCGGTCCTGATCGGTGCGAGCAGGGAACGGGTCGGCTTCGACCGCACGCTGTCGGTGGAGGCGCTGCGCCGCCTCGCGGCCCAGGCCACCCGGCTGTTCCCGGTGCTCGCCGGGGTGCGCGCGATGCGGACGTACGCCGGTTTCCGCCCGTACCTGCCCGACCATCTGCCCGCGATCGGCCCGGACCCCCGCGTCCCCGGACTGCTGCACGCCTGCGGCCACGAGGGTGCGGGGATCGGGCTCGCCCCCGCAACCGGGCTGATCATCGCCCGAGTTCTGTCCGGGGCCCCACTCCCCCTGGACATCGTTCCGTTCAGACCGGACCGCTTCGGTGCGGCGGGATGACAGCCAGGACGCCGGCCGTTTCTGACCGCGGCGGTGCGCCGCCCAATCACCTGTCCCGCCTGCCCTCAGCTGAAAAGGAGCCGCTCCATGGCGCGTGACCGCACCCCCGCCGGGCTGGTCGGCGCGGCACCCGGCACCCCCTTCGAGATCACCTTCGACGGGCGCACGCTCACCGCGCTGCCGGGACAGACCATCGCCGCCGCTCTCTGGTCGGCGGGCGTCCTCGCCTGGCGCACCACCCGCCGCGACGGCCGTCCGCGCGGAGTCTTCTGCGGCATCGGTCAGTGCCACGACTGTCTCGCCACGGTCAATGACCTGCCCAATAGACGGGCCTGCCTGGTCCCCGCCCGCCCAGGCGACGTGATCACCACCCAGGAAGGGCACGGCCATGCCGAACTCACCGTCTGACGAGGCGACCGATGACGCGTATGGCGCGCTGTACGACCTCGCGGTGATCGGCGCGGGCTGCGCGGGCCTGGCGGGTGCCGTCGCCGCTGCCGAACGGGGCCTGTCCGTCGCCCTGTTGGATGCGTCTGGTCAGCTCGGCGGCCAGTTCTACCGCCACCCCGCCCCGGCCCGCGGCGCGGTGCGCCCTCAGGCGCTGCACCATGACTGGCCCGTCTTCGACCGCTTGCGCCGCCGCCTTGCGGCGAGCGACGTCGTCCACCTCGCCGGGCACCACGTCTGGACCGTGGCGCGAGCAGGCGAAGAGGAATGGGCGGTGCACGCGGTCACGGGCGCGGACGGCACGGGCGAACGCCCCGCCCGCGTGCGGGCCCGTACGGTCCTCCTCGCGACCGGTGCGTACGAACGCCACCTCCCCTTCCCCGGCTGGACGCTGCCGGGCGTCGTAGGTGCGGGCGGCGCGCAGGCGATGCTGAAGTCCGGGCTGGTGCTGCCCGGCAGGCGCGTCGTCGTGGCGGGCAGCGGCCCGCTGCTGCTCGCCGTCGCCGCCTCGCTCTCCGCTGCCGGCGCACGCGTTCCCGCGGTGGTCGAGGCGTCCGGCTATGCGGGGTACGTCCGCCGCCCCGGCGTCCTCGTCACGAACCCGCACAAGCTGAGGGAGGCCGTGGTCCACGGTGCGGGGCTGGTGCGGCGCGGCGTGCGCCTGCGCACCCGCAGCGCGGTGACCCAGGTCCACGGCACCGACCGGGTGGAGGCGGTCACCGTCTCCCGCATCGACCGCGACTGGCGGCCCCTGCCGGGGACGGGCCGCCGGATGGCCTGCGACGTGCTCGCGGTGGGGCACGGTCTCGTCCCGCAAGTGGAACTCGCCACGAGCCTCGGATGTGCGACGCGGCGGACCCAGGACGGAACGTACGCCCTCGCGTTGGACGCGTCGCAGGAGACCTCGGTGCGGGGCCTGTGGGCGGCGGGCGAGACCGGTGGGATCGGCGGTGCGGAACTCGCCCGCGCCGAGGGTGAGCTGGCGGGCATCGCGGTGGCCGCCCGGGCGCGCGACCGGTCCGACCTGGCCCGTGATCGCCGCGTGCGGGAGCTGCGACGCCGCCGCGATCGCCTGCGGGCCTTCGCCGACACGATGGCGGCCGTGCACGCGCCGGGGCCGGGCTGGGCCGGCTGGCTCGACGACGCGACGGACGTGTGCCGCTGCGAGGAGGTGAGCGCCGGCGCCGTTCGTGAGGCCCTCGCCGACTACGGCGCCCGTGACGCCCGTACCGTCAAACTCCTCACCCGCGCGGGCATGGGCTGGTGCCAGGGCAGGGTGTGCGCGCCGGCTGTGGCCTGCCTCGCGGCGGGAGCGGGCGGCGATTCCGCACCGGCGTCTCCCGAGCGTCGGCCGCTCGCGGTGCCCGTACCGCTGGGGGTGCTCGGCTCGCTCGAACCGGGCGAGCCGGTCGCCCTGCCCACCGACTCGTCCGGGCGACCCCACGCGGCCGGTCCGAACGGGCCCGGCCAGCCCGTCTCATGACGAACCGGACGAGCCACCAACAGACAGACACACCACGAGTCCGCCGGCTGATGGACCCGGCACCACTTGTGGGTGCCACACACAGCCAAATAAAATGTCACACATCATAGAAGGGGTTCCTTCATGACCGCCACCACCGCGTCCACCTCCAGCACGGCCTGGAACGCCGACCGCCCATGGCGCGGCATCATGGTCGCCACCGCACTGCCCCTGCGTGCGGACCTCTCCGTCGACTACGACGCCTACGCCGAGCACGTCCGGTGGCTCATCGACAACGGCTGCGACGGAGTGGTGCCCAACGGCTCCCTCGGCGAGTACCAGACCCTCACCGACGACGAGCGTGCCCGTGTGGTCCGCACCGCCGTCGAGGCCGCGGGGGACGGCGCGCGCGTGATGCCGGGCGTCTCCGCCTACGGCAGCGCGGAGTCCCGCCGCTGGACCGAACAGGCCGCCGAGCAGGGCTGCGGGAGCGTTCTGCTGCTCCCGCCGAACGCCTACCGCGCCGACGAGCAGGCGGTGCGCGCCCACTACGCGGACGTCGCGCGGGCCGGGCTGCCCATCGTGGGGTACAACAATCTCCTCGACACCAAGGTCGATCTCACCCCCGCGCTCCTCGCCCAACTCCACGGCGACGGCAGCATCGTGGCCGTGAAGGAGTTCAGCGGCGACGTCCGCAGGGCCTACGAGATCGCCGAACTCGCTCCCGAACTCGACGTGCTGATCGGCGCGGACGACGTCCTGCTCGAACTTTCCCTGGCCGGCGCGGTCGGCTGGATCGCCGGCTACGCGAACGTCTTCCCCGCCACCTGTGCCGAGCTGTACCACGCCGCCACCACCGGCCGCCTCGACACCGCGCTCCCGCTGTACAAGTCACTGCACTCGCTGCTGCGCTGGGACTCCCAGACCCAGTTCGTGCAGGCCATCAAGCTGTCCATGGGCCTCGTCGGCCGCCACGCCGGCCCCACGCGCCCACCGCGTATGCCGCTGTCCGCCGCGCCGGAGACCTCGGTCCGCGCGGCGACCGAGAAGGCCGTCGCCGACGGCCTCCGCTGACCCCGATCAGCCCTACCGGAAGGGACGTCCATTGCGTACCCGTCACGTCTTCCACGCCGTCGACTCGCACACCGAAGGCATGCCGACCCGTGTGATCACCGGAGGTGTCGGGGTGATCCCCGGCGCCACGATGGCGGAGCGCAGGCTCCACTTCATCGAGCACCTGGACCACCTGCGCACACTCCTGATGTACGAGCCTCGCGGTCACGCCTCGATGAGCGGCGCGATCCTCCAGCCGCCGACGCGCCCCGACGCCGATTTCGGCGTGCTGTACATCGAGGTCTCCGGCGTGCTGCCGATGTGCGGACACGGCACCATCGGCGTGGCCACCGTCCTCGTCGAGACCGGCATGGTCCCCGTCGCCGACACCACGACCGTCCGCCTCGACACCCCGGCCGGACTCGTCACCGTCGACGTACACGTCGAGGACGGCGCGGCGAAGTCGGCCACGCTCACCAACGTCCCCGCCTACTGTGCCGGCCTGGACCGCAAGGCGGACGTGCCGGGGTACGGGACGGTGACGTACGACCTCGCCTTCGGCGGAAACTTCTACGCCTTTGTCGAACTGGACGCGCTGGGGCTGCCGTTCGACCGCTCCCGCAAGGACGACCTGCTCGCGGCCGGGCTGGCCATCATGGACGCGATCAACGCATCGCCGGACCGCCCCGTCCACCCGGAGCAGCCCGAGATCGCCGGGGTCAAGCACGTCTACCTCGCCGCCCCCGGCTCTGACGCGCACCGTTCACGTCATGCCATGGCCATCGCCCCGGGCTGGTTCGACCGCTCACCGTGCGGCACCGGCACCTCGGCACGGATGGCGCAGCTGCACGCCCGCGGCGCACTGCCGCTGCACCGCGACTTCGTCAACGAGTCCTTCATCGGTTCCGAGTTCACCGGCCGTCTCGTGGCGGAGACCGAGGTCGGCGGAATACCCGCCGTCGTTCCCCGCATCACCGGGCGCGCCTGGATCACGGGCACCGCCCAGTACTTCCTCGACCCGGACGATCCCTTCCCCGGAGGCTTCCTTCTCTGACCACCGGGCCGGTCCCGATTCCGTCTGCCCTTCGGCGGAGCCGAGGCAGCCGGCCACGGCCCACGCGAACAAGGACTTGACGCCCTGGCGTTCTCCACCAGCGGCCACCTGCACACGGGCGCCCGCACACGCGCAGACCCTCGCGAGAGCAACATGACATTATACTCTGGTGATCCGCTCGGCCGCGAGGGCACGGGGCACGAAGGGAACACCACCGCCATGGGCCACCTCAAGCAGCGCAACCTCATCACCACCAGGGAGCGGCTGCGCGACCAGGTAGCCCACGCCTTGCGCGCCGCGCTGATCTCCGGCGAACTGCGGCCGGGCGAGGTCTACTCGGCGCCCGGTCTGGCCGAGGACTTCGGCATCTCCGCGACACCGGTGCGCGAGGCGATGCTCGACCTCGCCCGCGAGGGCCTCGTCGAGCCGGTCCGCAACAAGGGCTTCCGCGTCACCGAGGTCAACGAACGCGACCTCGACCAGTACACCGAGATCCGCACCCTGATCGAGGTCCCCATGATCGGCCGGGTCACCCGCAGCGCCGCCCGCGAGGAGCTGGAGGCGCTGCGTCCGGTGGCCGAGGACATCGTGCGCGCCGCGCGCGAGCACGACCTCATCGGCTATCTGGAGGCCGACCGCCGGTTCCATCTCTCCCTGCTCGCGCTCACCGGAAACGACCGGCTCGTCGAAACCGTCGGCGACCTGCGCAAACGCTCACGCCTGTACGGACTGACCGCTCTGGACGAGCGCGACCAGCTGATCCCGTCCGCCGAAGAGCACATCGAACTCCTCGACCTGATGGTCGCGGGTGACGCGAAGGGTGCCGAGAAGTGCATCGCCCGCCACCTCGGGCATGTGCGTTCACTCTGGGCCATGGGTGAGCGGGAGCCGGAGCCGGCCGGGCGCACACCCAGGAGAAGGCTGGGCGCGGCCCACTGAGCCCGGCCAGGGACGGGGACAGGTGCCGATGCGGTCGGCGAGCCTCAGCGCCGACGGGCCCCATCCGTAGCTCCCCGACCGACACCATTGTCTCCGCAGGTCAGGCGAGCCTCTGCACGGCCCCGGACCTGTACGGGTGGGAGCGCTCCGGAAGCCCTCGTGCGATCCCTGTGCTCCATCGGGGCGACGGCGGTGTGCTTGCGGGCCCGGTCCGCCAGCACACGTCTGACATCCATGCGCACGACCGATGCCCCAAATATGAGATATGTGCCATATATGGCAAGGTGGATTGTGTGGCAATTGCTGCCGAAGACAGGCGAGAGGAGTGCATCATGATCGCCAAGCTGCTCGGCAAGCTGTCCTTCAGCCGCCACTACGGTGCGTACGGGGCCGGATGGGACGCGTACACCGGCGACGACACAGTCTGACCGCACTGCCGGCGGGCACCTCTGGGCGCCCGCCGGCGCCCAGACACGCTGCCGACGACATCGGCCTGGACAGGCACGAGTGTCAGGAACGATCTCATGGGCCGAATGCATGAGCCGCCTCGGTTGCCCGAAGGCAGCTTCGCGGCCTGGAGCCGCGACCGGCTGGCCATGGCGCGCCGTGGCGCTGACGAGTGCGGGGACGTCTGGCAGTTGGAGCCGGGTGTCTACGTAGCCGCTGCGGCCGGGCCGTGTGAGGCGGTTCTGCGCCGCGCGCAGGACTTCCGCAGGGCGGCCTCGCCTCTCTTCCCGCCGTTGAAGCGGCCGAGCGGAGCACCGACGTCCGAGGAGCGTGCGCACGCTCACGCCGCCCGGATGCGCGGACTGCGCCCGCAGGCGGTTGCGGCCCGGATCGGTGAGATCGCGCCCGGGACCGCTCGATTTGCCGACCAGTGGCCCACGGGCCGGGACGTCGAGATTCTGCCCCCGGTCCGGGACACCCTGGCAGGGATCGGCGTGCGCTACCTCTTCTCCGAGGACACTCCCACCCTGCTGCCCCTCGCCTCACAACTCTTCCTGGCCCGGGAGGTGCTCGTACGTCCCTCGCGCTGGGTATGGCCGCGCTGGATCCCCACACCGGCACGGCGGTTCCGCACCCGGCAGCAAGTCGCCTTCACCGACGCTCTGCGGCCCGTCGTCCGGCGGCGCCGTTCATCGGGCCGGCTCGGTGACGACATGCTGGGCCAGATGCTCCAGCCCTCCCCCCACTACGGTCTGCTGCCGGAAGAGGTCGTCCTCGACACCCTCCCCGGCATCACGGTCGCCACCTTCGAGACACCTTCCCGGGCAGCCGGCTGGATCCTGCTCCACCTGGCCCGGTACCCCCAGGCAGCGGACCGCGTCGCGACCGAAGCCGGCTTGCTGCCCGCGGACCCGGCCGCGACGACCAGCACCCACCTCGACAGCCTGCGCTACACCCAGGCGCTGGTACGCGAGGTGCTCCGACTGCACCCCCCGAGCTGGCTGCTGACCCGGCACGCCACGCGCCAGACTCAACTCGCCGACTGCACCATCGACGCCGGGTCCACGGTTCTCGTCTGCCCCTACACCGCCCACCGCGACGCACGGGAACACTCCGAGCCGGACCGGTTCCAGCCCGAACGCTGGCTCGACGATGCGGGCTCGCCGGCGAAACCCGGGGCCTTCCTCGCCTTCGGTACCGGGCCGCACGGCTGCGAGGGAGCGGCCCTGGCCATGGCGATGCTGACGCTCCTGACCGCGCAGACCGCCCGCCGCCACCACGTGAGCGAGCCGCCCGGACCGGAACCCAGCTACCAGGTGACCACCTTCGGAGGTCTCGCAACCGTCGGCCTGCGCCTGCGTGCCACCTTGCGCAACTGAGGGCAGCCGCGGGCGCGCTCCCGGCCGAGACCCGCACCGGCACGGGAGGAACCCTTGACCGGCCTGGGGGAAGATCCGCTCGAAGCCAGGGGACTGGACAGCCGGGCCTCCTGCCGCGCCCCGCTCCGGCACCCGCGGCGAGGTGCGGTGACCGGCATTCAGGAGACGTCAAGACTGCCGGGCGACGGCAGTGTGTGAGGGGGCGTTCCCGGTTCAAGATGAGGGCGGCAGCGACAGGGGAGCCGGGAACTCGGATCGGGGGGCGAGGACATGGGACAGGTCGTCGACGTATCCGTGCGCTTCCCCGCCGTCACCTTCACCCCGGTCCTCGTGGTCGCTCTCGGCTTCCGGGCGCCGGTTCGGCTGGGCCGGATCGACCCGCGGGGCTTCGACGCCGACGCACCGTCGCCGCCCCGGTCTCTCGGCGGGATTCCGATCGCCGCCCGGCCACGACGGTGCGCGTCCCTCCTCGCCGGGCTGTTCCCTCACCGGCTGACCGCGGCCGCCGGCGCCCCGTACGACCCCGGCAGTCCCCGTTCCCACGGTTGAACCCAGCCGAACGCCCTCGCCGACGCACCGGGCGCCGCACCGCCGCGCGCCTTCCCGCAGCCGAGCGGGCCCCGCCTCCCGCCGAGGCACCGACTTCTCGCAGACCCGAAGGATTGTGCATGAACACCATCGCCATGGGCATCGGCGTGCTCGTCATCGTCTGCCTGCTCGCCACACTCGTCGTCTCCCGGCTCTTCCGCAAGGTGGAGCAGGGCAAGGCCCTGATCGTCTCCAAGCTGCGGAAGGTCGACGTGACCTTCACCGGCCAGGTCGTGCTGCCGGTGCTGCACAAGGCCGAGGTGATGGACATCTCGGTGAAGACGATCGAGATCACCCGGGCCGGCAAGGAGGGCCTGATCTGCCGGGACAACATCCGGGCGGACATCCGCATCTCGTTCTTCGTGAAGGTCAACAAGTCCGTCGGGGACGTCATCAAGGTCGCCCAGGCGGTCGGTACGGCGCGGGCCAGCGACCAGAGGACGTTGCAGGAGCTGTTCCACGCGAAGTTCTCCGAGGCGCTGAAGACCGTCGGCAAGCAGATGGACTTCACCGACCTGTACACCAAGCGCGAGGAACTCCGCTACAACATCATCGAGTTGATCGGTATCGACCTCAACGGCTACCACCTGGAGGACGCGGCGATCGACTACCTGGAGCAGACGCCGCTCACCCAACTGGACCCGGCCAACGTCCTCGACGCCCAGGGCATCCGCAAGATCACCGAGCTGACGGCCGTGGAGCACGTGCGCACCAACGAGGCCCAGCGCACCGAGGAGAAGGAGATCACCCGGCAGAACGTCGACGCCCGCGAGGCCATTCTGGAGCTGGAGCGACGGCAGGCGGACGCCGAGATCAAGCAGCGCCGGGAGATCGAGACCGTACGGGCCCGCGAGGAGGCGGAGACCGCGCGGGTGGTGGAGGAGGAGCGGCTGCGGTCGCAGGGCGCCTTCCTGCGCACCGAGGAACAGCTCGGCGTCCAGCGGGAGAACCAGGCCCGCGAGGTCGCCGTCGCCGCGAAGAACCGTGAGCGGGTCATCGCCGTGGAGAACGAACGCATCGAGAAGGACCGCGTGCTGGAGGCCATCGCCCGGGAACGGGAGACGCAGCTGACGAGGATCGCCGCCGACAAGGAGGTCGAGGCGGAGAAGCGGGAGATCGCCGAGGTCATCCGCGAACGCGTCGCCGTGGACCGCACGGTCGCCGAGCAGGAGGAGGCAATCAAGAAGCTGCGGGCCGTGGAGCAGGCGGAACGCGACCGCCAGGCCGTCGTCATCACCGCCGAGGCCGAGGCGCAGGAGAAGTTCGTCAAGGACATCAAGGCCGCCGAGGCCGCCGAGCAGGCCGCCGTGCACCGCGCTGCCGAGGAACTCACCCTGGCCGAGGCGCGGTTGAAGTCGGCCGACCTCGACGCCCAGGCCAAGCTGCGGCTGGCGGAGGGGGTCCGGGCCGAGGCCGCGGCGGAGGGTCTGGCCGTCGTCCAGGTCCGGGACAAGGAGGCCGAGGTCGTCGAGAAGGCCGGCCGTGCGGAGGCCGAGGCGGCCGGGGCGCGGATGCGGGCCGAGGCGGAGGGCGCCCGCGCGAAGGCGCTCGCCGAGGCCGAGGGCATCGGGGAGAAGCTGAAGGCGGAGGCGGCCGGCCTGACCGAGAAGGCGGCGGCGATGGCCGCGCTCGACGAGGCGTCCCGCGGTCACGAGGAGTTCCGGCTGCGGTTGCAGGCGGAGAAGGACATCCGGCTGGCCGGACTCGACGTGCACAAGCAGGTCGCCGAGGCCCAGGCCACCGTCCTCGCCACCGGCCTGGAGAACGCCGACATCAACATCGTGGGCGGCGAGTCGGTCTTCTTCGACCGCCTGGTCTCCGCCATCTCGCTCGGCAGGAGCGTGGACGGGTTCGTGCAGCACTCCGAGACGGCACAGGCCCTCGCCCGGCCCTGGCTGGACGGTTCGTCGAGCCTCACCGACGACCTCGGTCGCGTCCTCGGCTCGGTCTCCACGGCGGACGTGCAGAACCTGACCGTGTCCGCGCTGCTGATGAAGCTGATGAAGAACGGCGGAGCGAACGCGGGGCACGTCCAGCAACTCCTGGACAGGGCCGGTGAGCTGGGCCTCGCCGACACCTCCCTCGCCGCCCTCAACGGCAGCGCCGAGGGCTGACCGACCCGTGGTCCAAAGCTGCCGCACGGGGGGCGGCGGCTCCGGGCCATGTCTCTGCTCCGACTTCCTGAGAGGGCTCCATGACCACCGGCCTGGACACCGGCACGTACGAGGTGCTGCGCGACCGCCTCACCGCGCAGGCCGCCGAACTCGCCCGCCGCACCGAGGCGCTCGACGCCCGCAGGATCGAGGAGTTCGGCACCACACGACTGGAACTCGCCGGCACCGAGCGGCTGCGCACGGAACACACGTGTGTGCCCCGGGACATCGTCCCGGTCGGCGACGTCCTGCTCTTCGGCCACAACGTCTTCCTCGGCCCGAAGCCCGGGACGACCGTCGGCGACGTCTTCACACTGCACGACCGCGACCTGAACCGGCTCCCGGACGACGCCGTCCCCGGCCTGCTGGACGACCCGGCCTTCCGCCGGGAGTTCGCGGCCCTGTACCGCTACTACCGCCAGGCCCACCTCCGCCGGCTCCGCCGGGTCGACGGCAAACTGCTGGCCGTCTTCCAGACCGGGGAAAAGGCCGGGGACATCCGCGTCCTGCGCTGGGCGGTGAGCGACGACGGCCAGGTGTCCTTCCTGGACGCGCGCGGCGACCGCGACCACGTCTTCCCGCCCTCCCACGACTTCGACTGGACGCGTACGACCCGCGAGGACCACGTCCACGGCCGCCATCCGCACGTCTCCATCGGGGGCGAGGTGTTCGTGGACACCATCGGCGGCACCCTCACCGTCAAGGTCGAGAACGACACCGGGACCGGTGCGGGCGTCCATGCCGAGCCGGTCGCCGAGCCGCTCCAGTCCCTCGCCGACGCGGACATCGCGTACGCGCGCGTGGGTGCCCTGATCCTGTTGCGGATCCGCCCCTACAACGAGGACACCGACCGCTACCTGGTGTTCCACACGCTCACCAGGTCGGTGGTCCGGCTGGACGGCATCGGCCAGGCGTGCCGAAGGCTGCCCGAGGACCAGGGCATCGTGTTCCCGGGCGGCTACTGCCTGGCCACGGGCTCGTACCGGACGTTCGACGGCGTCGACACCGACGGCCTTCAGTTCGAGCGTCTGGTCCGCTCGCCCAACGGCGAGGACGTGCTGTTCGCTTTCCGCGCGCGCGTGGCGGGACACAGCCTGCTGCTGCCCTACAACGTGATCCGCAAGGAGGTCGCCACCCCGCTGTCCTGCCACGGCTGGGCCCTGTTCGACGACGGCGCCCTCCTCGTCCTGCGTGCCGACAGCGACGAGCCGCAGCGCGTGCACCCCGTCCAGCGGTGGAACTCCCCGTACGTCTCCGACACCCACGCCGCCGCCCAGCCGGCCGGCTCCGGCCCGCTGGCCCGCGTCGGCAACGCCGACCTCGTGCGCGGCATCTCCGACTGCCTGTCCCTCACCCGCGCCGTCACCGGGACGACACCGACGAGCGAGGTGTACGAGGCGCTCGCCGCGGCCTGCGTCCGCGCCGCCGACTCCCACCACTGGCTGGCCGAGCCCGAACTCGGCGATCTGCGCGAGCCGCTCACGCAGCTGCGGAGCACCGCCGAACAGGTCCTGGCCGAGTTCGAGACCGTCCAGGACCTCACCCGCCGGGCCGCCGAGGCGCTCGACGAGGGCGCGGCGCGGATCGCCGCCGTCGTACGGCGTCTGCGCGGCGAGGCCCCGCGAAGCGCCGCCGCCTGGGTGGCCGGTCTGACCGAACTCCGCCGCGCCCAGGGCCACCTGCTCACCCTGAAGGACCTGCGGTACGCCGACACCGGCCGCATCGACGAACTCGTGGCCGGGACCGAGGCCGACCTGGCCTCCTTCGGGCGGCGGGCCGTCACCCACCTCGCCCGCGAGGACGCCTTCGCCGGACACCGGGCCGACATCGAGCACCTCGTCGCCGACGCCGAGGCGATCGCCACGGTGGCCGAGGCGGCACCCCTCACCGTCCGCCTCGACGAACTCGCCGACAGACTGCGTACGGTGACCGAGACCGTCGCCGGCCTCGACATCGGCGACGCCACCGTCCGCACGGCCGTACTGGAGCGGATCGCCGGGGTGCTGGGCGGCGTCAACCGTGCCCGCGCCACGCTCGACGGCCGCCGCCGCGCACTCCTCGACCGTGAGGGCCGGGCCGAGTTCGCCGCCGAGTTCGCCCTGCTGGGCCAGTCGGTCACCGGAGCTCTCGCGGCCGCTGACAGCCCCGAGGCGTGCGACGAGCAGCTCGCCCGGACGCTGGTGCAGCTGGAGAACCTGGAGTCCCGGTTCGCGGAGTTCGACGACTTCCTCGGCGCGCTCGCCGACCAGCGGGACGAGGTCCACGAGGCGTTCTCCGCACGCAAGCAGACCCTCGCCGACGCCCGCGCCCGCCGCGCGGAACGCCTCGCCGACTCGGCGGCGCGGATCCTGCGGACCGTCACCCGCCGCGCCGCCGGCCTGGCCGACGCGGACGCCGTCGCCACCTACTTCACCTCCGACCCGATACCCGCCAAGGTCCGCCGCCTGGCCGGTGAACTGCGCGAACTCGGCGACCCGGTCAAGGCGGAGGAGCTGGACGGCCGTCTGAAGTCCGCCCGCCAGGACGCCCTCAGGGCCCTGCGTGACCGCGCCGAGCTGTACACCGACGACGGCCGCACCCTCCGCCTCGGCACCCACCGTTTCGCCGTCAACACCCAGCCCCTCGACCTTACCCTCGTCCCGCACGGCGACGGCCTCGCCTTCGCCCTCACCGGCACCGACTACCGCTCACCGGTGACGGACCCCGACTTCACGGCGACCCGCTCGTACGGGGACCGGCCGCTGCCGTCGGAGTCGCCGGAGGTCTACCGCGCGGAGTACCTCGCCGCCCGGCTCCTGGCGGAACACGGCCCGGCAGCTCTCGCGGACGCCGACCTGCCCGCTCTCGTACGGCAGGCGGCGGAGGCCGCCTACGACGAGGGGTACGAACGCGGCGTCCACGACCACGACGCGGTCCTGGTCCTCACCGTCCTCCTGCGTCTGCACGAGGACGCGGGCCCCCTGCGCCACGAGCCCGCGGCCCGCGCAGCGGCCCAGTTGTACTGGGCGCACGACACCACGGCCGGCGAACGCGAGGTCTGGACGCGGCGTGCGGTGTCCCTGGCCCGCGCCCGGAACACGTTCGGCCCGGCGCCCGCGATCGCCGGCCTGAAGCAGGAACTGGCGGAGGCGATCGGCGCGGAAGACGCCGCCGCGTACCTCTTCGAGGAGCTGACGACCGGCCCCGAAGGCTTCGTCATCAGCGGCGGCACCCGCACGCTGCTCGACACGTTCCGCCGTACGGCGGGCACTTCGGCGTACGACGACGATCTGGCCGCCCTCGGCGACCTGGCCGCGCGGCGCCAGCTCGTCGAGGCGTGGCTCACCTCGTACACGGCCGCGACCGGCACCGGCGTCCTGGCCGGCGACCTGGCCGAGGCGGTGGCCGCGGAGCTCTGCCCCGGCCTGACCCGGTACGACTCCCACGCGCCGCTGACCGGGACGGTCGAAGGACTGCTGGGTGCCCATCCCCGCATCACCGACCGCACGCTGTCCCTCCGCATCGACGAGTTCCTCGCCCGCACCCACGCGTTCCGCACGCACGACGTCCCCGGACACCGCGCCCACCAGCGCCGCCGCACGGAACTGGCCGCCGCCGAACACGCCCGGCTCCGCCTGGACGAGTACCGGCCCCGGACCATGTCCGCCTTCGTCCGCGGCAGGCTCATCGACGAGGTGTACCTCCCCCTGATCGGCGACAGCCTCGCCAAGCAGCTCGGCACCACCGGCGCCTCGAAGCGCACGGACACCGGCGGCCTGCTCCTGCTGGTCTCCCCGCCCGGCTACGGCAAGACGACGCTGATGGAGTACGTCGCCGACCGCCTCGGCCTGCTCCTGGTCAGGGTCGACGGTCCGGCCCTCGGACCCGCGGTCACCTCTCTCGACCCGGCCGAGGCGCCGAACGCCACCGCCCGCCAGGAAGTAGAGAAGATCAACTTCGCGCTGGCTGCGGGCAACAACACCCTCCTGTACCTCGACGACATCCAGCACACCTCGCCCGAGCTGCTGCAGAAGTTCATCCCGCTGTGCGACGCCACCCGCCGCGTCGAAGGCGTCCGGGACGGTCGGCCGCACACCCACGACCTGCGCGGCAAGCGCTTCGCCGTCTGCATGGCAGGCAACCCGTACACCGAGTCCGGCGAGCGCTTCCGCGTCCCCGACATGCTCGCCAACCGCGCCGACGTGTGGAACCTCGGCGACGTCCTGACCGGCAAGGAGGATGTCTTCGCGCTCAGTTTCGTGGAGAACGCGCTCACCGCGAACCCGGTGCTCGCGCCGCTCGCCGGCCGCGACCGCGCCGACCTCGACCTGCTGGTCCGACTCGCCGAAGGCGACCCGACCGCCCGCGCCGACAGGCTGACCCACCCCTACGCCCCCGCCGAGTTGGAGCGGATCCTGGCCGTGCTGCGCCACGTGCTCGCCGCCCGCGAGACGATCCTGGCGGTCAACGCCGCGTACATCGCCTCCGCCGGCCGGTCCGGGACCGCGCGCACCGAACCGCCCTTCCTTCTCCAGGGCTCGTACCGCACCATGAACAAGATCGCCCAGCGCATCCAGCCGGTCATGAACGGCGCCGAGCTGTCCGCGCTGATCGACGACCACTACGCGGCCGAGGCCCAGACCCTCACCACCGGCGCCGAGGCCAACCTGCTGAAGCTGGCCGAACTGCGCGGCACGCTCACCCCGGAGCAGGCCGCCCGCTGGGCCGACGTCAAGAACGCCCACGTCCGCGCCCAGGCACTCGGCGGCCCGGAGGACGACCAGCTCACCCGTGCGATCGCGGCCCTGGGCCTGCTGGCGGACCGGATCGCCGCCGTCGAATCCGCCATCACCCGTGCCACCGGCCCGAGCCACCTCACCGCCGACGCGACGGCCCACCCCGCGGCCCGGCCGCACGCGGGGTAGCTCTCATGTCTTCCCCGTCATGGCCTGGTCCCCGGAACTGAGGCCGACCGCTCCCAGTGGGCTGCGCCGTAGCCGTCGTACTCCGATGTCACCGATCCGGGCGAGTGCGTGGGCGGCCGGGGCTCGGCGAGGGCCGGCCGCTCGCTGCACGGCCGCTCTCACTCGAAATAGCGCTTCGGGTTCTTGACGAGGATCGTGTCTATGTCGTCCTCGGAAACACCGGCCGCGCGCAGGGCAGGCAGAACATCCTCACTGATGTGCCGGTAGTTCCACTTGTCCCCGAATTCACCGGACTCGAAGAAGTCGATATAGCAGGATGCGTCGTGCGAGACGACAACACTCTCGGCATAGCCCCGGCGGACAAGTTCCACGACGGTCGCTACGCGCTGCTCGAACGGCAGGAATGCATCGACGCCAAATCGGTCCATACCCAGCAGCGAACCGTTGTCCGCCAACTCGGTGAGATATTCGATATCGGTCGAGTCTCCGGAGTGCCCGATCACCACCTTGGCCGGACTCACGCCTTCCTCGATGAAGAGGCGCTGCGCCACCAGCCCCGACCTGGACGCCGCATGCGTATGGACGGTGATCGGTGCGCCTGTTTCGATACTGGCCTGCGCCACCGCACGCATGGTCCGCTCCACCCCACGAGTCATCCCAGGGGCGTCGATAGCGCACTTGAGGAAGGCAGCGCGCACTCCCGTGTCGCCGATACCCCGCGTGATGTCCTTGATGAACAACTCGGTCAGCGGTTCGGCCATGTCCACGAACTCCCCCGGACCACGATAGCTGAACTGCGGGGGCAGATCATTGAAGGTGTACAACCCAGTGGCGACGATGATATTGAGTTCCGTCTGCTCCGCCACCCGCTGAATGCGGGGAACGTAACGGCCGAGCCCGAGAACGGTCGGATCCATGATCGTGTCTATTCCCAGAGCTTTCAGCCCGTTGAGATCGGACACCGCCTGGGCGACCTTTTCTTCCTCGTCCCACGTCGTGTCGTAGTTGAGGCGGTATTCCTCGCCGATGGCAAACACGTGCTCATGGACAAGGGTATTACCGAGCCGAGAGGAGTCGATACTGCCGGCCGCCGTAGGAATCTCAGTCATGCCCTCTCCATATACGGAAGTGGTCTTATAAGTGCTCGATCCGGAAAGCGTCCCGGCATCGCCGGCCACCGACGATGCCCGAAATGCCTGACCGTGGCGATCGGTGATTTCCAGTTGAGCACTCAAGGCACCAGGGAGCCATGACTGTTTCGAACAGGTTCGTTACCCTGAAGGTATGGATTGGTTGGAAACCCGCGAGCTGCACTACTTCGTCACGGTCGCGAAGGAACTGCACTTCGCGAAGGCGGCCGAGCGGTTGGGCATCAGCCAGCCGCCCCTCTCCCGGGCGATCGCCCGCCTCGAACGCCGCGTCGGGACAGCACTGCTCCACCGGACCAGCAGGCGGGTGGAGCTGACGCCGGCCGGCGAGTCCTTCCTCGCGGACGCACAGACCATTTTGGAGGCGATCGCGGCAGCCCCGCGCCGCGCCCGCCAGGCGGCCCGCGGAGACCGTCTCATCGTGGCGGCACGGCCGGGAACATCCGCCGGACTGCTCGCCGACGTCCTACAGGTCTACGAACGGCAGGACGACGCCCTGCCCGTCCACATCGTCTTCACCGACAACCAGGCGGGTGCCCTGCGTGACGGGACGGCGGACGTCGGGCTGCTGTGCGGCACCGACGACCTCAGCGAGGTGCGCACCGAGGAGCTGATTCCCGAGCGTTCGGTCGCGTTGGTCCCCTCCGGGCACCGCTACGCCGCATACCCCGAGGTAAGCGTCGGTGAGCTACGACAGGACCCCGCCTACCAGCCATGCCCACCATCCACCGCCCTCCACGAGATCGTCGACCTCGTGGCGCTCGGCAAGCTCGTCGTGGTGGTCGGCGAAAGCATCAGGCACAGGCTCGGCCCCGATGTCGTCGCCGTCCCCCTGGCCGACGATCCCGGCACCATGCTGGTCCTCGCCTGGCATCCGCGCAGCCTCGCGGCCCTCCGAGACGGTTTCGTGCGCGCTGCCCGCACGGTCGCCGAAGAACGCTTCACCGCAAACCCGGCCGGATGACCTGCCCGCCGCATGGGACAACGGCGTCACGTCGGCGACTCGCCCCGCGACTTGCCTCCCGACCGTCGGGTACACACTTTCACCCGCCGCCGGATGCGTCGGACCACCGGCCGAGTTCCACAGTGCTCGTCCTCGTTCCGGCCACACCGAAGGGAAGCCGTGGAACTCCCTGCGCGTGTGGGTGGCCTGGTCAGAGGCGGTCATGGGCCGGAAGCGCGGTTCGTGACGGGTGAGCCACTACTCGAACAGGTTCCGATGCGTCAGGCTCCACGTGACGCGGTTGCCGAGTTGGGTCAGCAGCCCGTTGGATACCCATGTGGCTTGGGGCTCGTGCCCTTGCCCGGCCAGGCGGCGCACGAGGTCGGCGTTGTCGCGCTGTCCGGCGATGACGGCGTCGACGATCCCGGTCGAGTCGATCCCGTAGGCGGTGCAGAAGACGTCCAACCGTCGGCGCCGGTCCGGCGGTACGGGGTAGTGCAGCCACCGCAGGCACTCGCCGTCGTCGCGGAACGGGGCGACGTATTCCAGCGCGTAGGCCACATCGCGCAATCGCGGCGCGGGGCGAGCGAAGTCCCAGTCGATGATGCCCACCGGCCGGTCGCCCTGCCAGACGACGTTCCAAGGGCCGAAGTCTCCATGGCAGACGACGTCCGCGTCGCCGAGGCCGGTACCGTCCCCTGACCACGTCGCCCAGGACGGGGGTGAGAAGTCCGCGCACGCGTCGTGGTAGTCGCACAACAGCCGGGCGAAGGCGCGCAGCCCGTCGTCAGACACCACTTTCTCCCAGGCCAGGGGCCCGGCGTCGCCGTCGATGTAGGTGAGGACCTCGCGGCCCTCGTCGTCGAATCCCAGCGGCCGGGGCGCGTAGCGGAAGCCGGCCTGCTCCAGGTGCCGCAGAAGCGCGTGGATCGTGGGCGTCCACGGTTGGGCGGGCCTGCGGACGGTGTCACCGATCCGTACGACCAGCCGATGAGCCGCGTCCTGCAACACTTCCTCGCGCGCCATCCCGGTGAAGTTACCGGTCCGTCCGAGCACCGGCATCTCGATATCGCAGGTGTGGACGGCCTGGCCGGCTCGACCTCAGCGTCGGCTGATCTCATTTCATCGGTGGTGTCGCTGGTTCCGGCATCCATCCTCGGCGTCGCAACCCTCCTGGTCCAGCTCTCCACACCGCGCCGCGGGTGCCGTCGGTGATGCGACCGCTGGTGTCGGCGCCGACGTCGGTCAACTCACTGTTGACCACCGGCAGATGCGACAGCGCTGCTCGCTCTGGTCGCACTGGTCAGCGGCAGCAGTCTGCTGACGCCCGACGGGGCAGGACCGGACCGCGGAAGCGCACCCGCCGACACTCTCTTCGCCCACGTGTCCATCGCACTCCTCACCCTGGCAGCCGGACTCCAGAACAGCACCGTCCGCCACTTCGGCGTACCCGACCTCAACACGTCCGTGCTGACCTTGACCCTCACCGCGCTGACCGCCGACAGCGCCCTCGGCGGAGGACAGCGGGCGAAGGTCCTCCGCCGGGCCGGCTCCATCGCCGCGATGCTCGGCGGCGCCGTGGTCGCCGCGGCCCTGCTCCACGTCTCGGCCGCGGCCGTCGCCGCGCTCGCCGCGGTCCTGGTCGCCCTGGTCGCCCTGGTCGCCGCGGCCTTCGCGACCGGGCGATCCGCGGTGTCCGCAGCGGAGGCCGCCGTTGGGAAAGGTGCGGTGGGGGCGGCTTGGCCACTGGGTCAGCCCCAGAACTCCCGCAGGGCGGCGTTGACGACGGCGGACTCCTGGGTGTGCGGGTAGTACCCGGGCACCCGCAGGAGGCGGCCCCCGAGGGAGTCCGTGAGGGACTCGGCCACGGCCATGAGGGGGAGCCCCACGTGCTCGCGGTACGCGGCCGGCGCGCGCTCCCAGGTTCCGCAGATCACCAGAACCGGCAGGGCGGCGCCCCGGATCACCTCCAGCGGGATTTCCGCCTCCCAGATGGGCCGCTCTCTCATGGAGGTGGCAACGGCACGGAGCCGGCGCGGCGTGGGCTCGGGCACAGCCATCCCCAGCCCCTCGGTGGACGCACGCAGATACTGCTCCGGCGTGACGCCGTCCGGGATGCCCGGGGCGCCGTCGCGCACCCGGTCGAGGAGGTCGGCGACGACTGGATGGTGCGCGGCGGCGGTGAAGGCGGAGGGTTGGATGAGGGCAAGGGAGCGGACGAGGTCGGGTCGGCGCGCGGCGGCGATGAGCGCGGCGACGGCGCCGTTCCCGTGCCCCACGAGGTGGGCGCCGCCGAGCCTCACCAAGGCCCCGTCGCCGAGAACCTCCACGACGTCCTCGGCGTCGACGTCGAAGTCGCTGCGCGCGGTGTCCGGGCTGTCGCCGTAACCCCGGCGATCCATCAGGAGGAGCCGCCGGCCGTCCGCGAGGGGCCGCTGCCCGGCAAACCCGTACGTGGAGTCGCTGCCCCAGGAGAAGATGTTGTGGATGAAGAGGGCGGGGGCGGCAGCGGCCGCCGGGGTCACCGGGGTCACCGGGGTCACCGGGGTCACCGGGGTCACCGGGGTCACCGGGACCATCGAAGCTGTCGGGGCCCGGCCTCCCCCGACTTGATCGCGGTCATCCCACACGGTCACGTGCACGGCCAAGGCCATCCTCCCGAAGCTGAGGACATCAACTCCCATGAGACTAAACCGCAAGCCACGGCCGGTGCCTGTGGATGACGTCTGGGAAAGTGAAGGAGTGTCTTGTGGCCTGCGATGAGGGGAGTTCTTCACGCTTCAGCACGCGCAATCAGCAAGGCACCTCGGATGACGACGACGTCAACGGCTCGGCGGCATCCTCAGCACGTATCACCATCCCACCTGAACCGAGCGGATGAGGTTGCCGGCAGGCACGTGGCCGGGGTGCCGTCCTCGATGACGCGGCCGTCGGCCAGCACCAGTACGCGGTCGGCGACTTGGATCGTCGACAGCCGGTGAGCGATGACGAGCGCCGTCCGCCCCCGGAAGACCGTGCGCATCGCGTCCTGCACCGCGCGCTCGCTCGGGATGTCGATGGCCGCGGTGGCCTCATCCAGCACGATGACGGAGGGGTTCACCAGGAAGACACGGGCCAAGGCGATCAGCTGCCGCTCGCCCGACGAGAAGCGGCCACCGCGGTCACCGACCTCGGTTTGATAGCCGTCCCGGAGGGCGGAGATGAACCGATGGGCCCCGGTCGCCTCGGCGGCGAGTCGGATCTCGTCGAGCGTGGCGTCGGGACGCGCCAGCGCGATGTTCTCGGCAACGGTGCCGGAAAACAGGAAGTCTTCCTGGGGGACCATGACCACGCCGTGGCGCAGCTCGGTCGTCGCGAGGGATCGCAGATCGACCCCGTCGAGGAGGACACGGCCGTCGGTTGGATCGTGGAACCGCGCGAGCAGCTTGGCCAGCGTGGACTTTCCGCCGCCCGAAGGGCCAATCAGCGCGACCGTCTGGCCTGCCGGGATGTCGAGTTCGAGGCTGCGCAGCACCTCATGCCCGCTGTGGTAGGCGAAGGAGACGTTCTCGTAGCGCACTCGACGTCCGGCGGAGTGTCCGGAGAGCGCGGGGAGGGAGACGGGACGGGCAGGTTCGACGACGGTCGGCCGGATGGCCAGCAGCACCGCGATCTTGCCCAGTGATGCCGCCGCTGCCTGGTAGGCGTCGAGGACACCACCGAGTCTGAGTGGTTTGTCGTACAGGTCCCGCAGGTACAGCACGACGCCTGCGTAGGTGCCCAACTCCGGTGTGCCGGAGGCCACACGGTATCCGCCCCACAGCACCAGTCCTGCCACGGCGATGTTGGCTACGAGGCGCGAGGAGGTCACGTAACGTGCCATTTCCAGTTCGGCCTGTCGGTTCTCCTGCCGGTGTCGTTGGTTGAGCCGTGCGAACCGGCGTTCGTTGATGCCTTCGCGGCCGAATGCCTGGACGGTGCGGATGCCGGCGAAGGTCTCGTTCATGTCGCCGGCCGCCGCGCCGGCCGCCGTCGAGCGCCGCCGGTACACCTGGAGCGAGCGTCCGCGGAAGGAGCGCATGGTCCAGTAGATCGGTGCCATCGCGGCCAGCGCAGCGGCGCCGAGCTGCCAGTCGAGCACCAGCAGCACCGAGGAGATGTAGACCGGGGACACCACCGCGGTGATGATCTGGTCGATCCCGCTGCCGAAGAACTGGCGGACGGCCTCGACGTCACTGGACGCCCGGGAGGCCAGCGTGCCGGAGGCGTGCTCGTCGTGGAACGCCACGCTCTGCGTCTGCAAGTGGGTGAACAGCCGCGTACGGAGTTCGGTGATCACGTTCTGCCCGACTCCGACGGACAACCGGATGAACGTGTTCTGCAGCAGGCCGGCAGCCGTGACACAGCACGCGGAGCCGATGGCGATGGCGATGAGGGGTTTCGCGTCGTCGGCGCGCAGCGCCGGGATCGCCCGGTTGATGGCGATGGCGACGAACACCGGCCCGGCCAGCGCGGTCGCCTGCTGGAGCAGGACGATCACCGCGGCCGGCCAGAGGCGCCGGATGTCCGATCCCAGTACCGAGCGGAGCAGGCGCCCGGCCGCCCCTCTCGGTGGCGTTGCCTCAAGCAGGTCGTCCGGCTCGCCGCTCGCGGCGGCCGGGTCGGTGGCTGTCGTGGGCCCGTCCGGACCGTCGTCGTCAGCGAGGGAGTCATCGGGCCGTGGCCTCGGCGCCCGGGATGTCGACGTGCGTGCCGACCGGCGCATCAGAGCCCCTCCCCCGGGCCGACCGTCATCTCGATCGGTGTCATCAAGGCCCGGTATGCCGAGCTGGTGTGCAGCAGTTCCTCGTGCGTGCCAACGGCGGTCACCCGGCCGCCGGCCAGCACCGCGACCCGATCGGCCATCAGCACGGTCGACGGCCGATGGGCGATCACCACCGCCGTCGTCGAGGCCAGCACCTCCCATAGTGCGTCTTGGACCTGAGCCTCGGTGCGCATGTCCAAGGCCGACAGCGGATCGTCCAGGACGGCGACCCGAGGACGGCGCACCATGACCCGCGCCAGCGCGATCCGCTGCCGCTGACCGCCGGAGAGCGACATCCCGTTCTCACCGACACGGGTTCGACGGCCTTCGGCCAGTCGGTCCACGAACTGGTCGGCGCAGGTGGCCCGCAGAGCCCGGTCGAGCTCACCCGGGTCGGCTTCCGCACCCATGAGGACGTTGTCCGAGATGGTGCCGGAAAACAGGACTGGTTCGTCGAAAGCGATGGCCACCATGGACCGCACTTCGGCACGGGAGATGGCCGACATGTCGACGCCATCGAGTGTGATGCGGCCGACGGTGGGGTCGTACAGCCGTGCCGCCAAAGAAGCGAGTGTGGTCTTGCCGCTTCCGGTAGCCCCGACCACGGCCAGTGTCTCACCGGGCGCGACACGCAGACTGATGTCGTGCAGTGCCGGCGGATCGTCGGCGGGCGCGTTGGGGTAGCGGAAGCCGACTCCGGTGAACACCAGCTCGGCCGGCTGCTGAGAGCGGGGACCGCCAGGGCAGGCAAGGGCCGCTCCGCCCGTGTCCCGGTTCGCGCCGGATCCGTCCTCGCCCACCGCCGTGTACGGCGCGCCGGGCTCCAGCCGTGGCTTGGCACCGTGCGGTTGGTCGAGCACCTCGAAGTACCTGTGCACAGCTGCTGCCCCGTCATGGCATACGGCCAGCAGCCCCCCTGTCTGCTCGATCGCCGGGCGTAGCGCGGCCACCGTTCCCATGAACGCCAACAGCGTCCCGGTCGACAGGTGCCCGTGTGCCGCCTGGACCGCACCCGTCAGCAGCGCGCCTGCCATGGCGAGTCCCGGCAGTACGCTGATGGGCACCGCGATGCCGCCAAGAAGCCGTGCCTTGTGCAACTCGGCCTTGCGCGCCCTCCTGGCCTGGTCACGGAACCGGGCGATCCGGTGGTCGCTCCGGCGGAAGCCTTTGATCACGCGGATACCCGTCACAGACTCCAAGACCGCCGTCGTCAGGTCGCCCGACAGATCCTGCGCCCGACGGGTCGCACCCGCGTACCGGGACTCGAACCGTGCTGGGCATGAGGACCGCAGCCATCGACAACACCCCCTTCATTCCCGGTAAGTCAAACCTTCCCGTGGCGGCGGTCACCCTACCCGAAGCCCGTCCGCCGACCCGGCACCGGCCGTGCCGCGCGTGCCGGAACCGCCCGGCTCAGGGGTCCTTGCGCAGCCGGGGCGTGAACGCCGCGTGAAGGAGCGTCGAGGCCGCGCCGACCGCCGCCGCCTCGTGCGTGCTGACGGAGCGTTCGACATGCACGCGGCGCAGACGGCGGGCGGTGGGGTAGTCGTTGACGGCGCGTTCGGTCTCGGTGAGGTAGAGGTCCGCCGCCCGGCCCGTGCAATAGGGGCCGCCGACCACGACCAGGCCGACATCGAGCAGGTCGATGGCGGCGAGCGTGCCCCGGCCGACGGCCTGGGGGCCCCGTACCGTCGGCGTGCGCGCGGTGCCGGGCTCCTTCAGGACGTGGCTGGCCGGATTGCACCCGGGCAGGATCTCGGGGCTCCCTTCGCGTTCGTACCGGCCGAGGGTCACCGCGCACAGTTGGCCGAACTCGCCTGCGTTCGCAATGAGTCCACGGTAGATGTCGCCGTTGAGGAACAGGCCCGTGCCCACCCCCGTACCGAGGTAGACGTAGACGAAGTCGCGGGCGCGGCGGTCGCGGCCGATCCAGCGCTCGCCGACGGCGGCGGCCGTGGAGTCCTTCTCCACCAGGACCGGGAACGGAAGACGCTGTTCGAGCAGGGTGCGCAGGGGCACGTCGCGAAGCACCCCCGTCAGCGGTGGGTCGAGGACCGTGCCCGAGACCGTGTCGACCGGGCCCGGCACGGCGACCCCCACGCCGAGGAAGCCGTCCGCGCGCGGGGGACTCCCGGCCGAGTGGAGCACCTTCTCACCCAGGGCGGCGATCTGTGCGACGACCGCGCCGGGCTGCGGCTCGGGGGTGATCTTCTCGACCATGCGCGCCACGATCCGGCCCGAGTGGACGTTCAGCAACTTCAAGGACGCCTGGTCGCAGGGCGGCTTCGGCAGCCAGATACTCAACTCCCTGCTGTACGCGGTGGTCCCGAACGTGATCACGCTGACGCTGGGGTGTTCCTCGCCTTCCCCATCTCACGAGGATGGTTCAGGCACTCGAACGTCCTGTACGCCTTCTTCGTCTTCTCCGGCTTCCTGCCCGCGGGACTGATCCCGCTGTTCGTGGAGGCGCAGAAACTCGGCCTGTACAACAACCGCGTCGGCTACCTGGTGCTCACGTCACTGACCGGCGCGGGTTTCTTCTTCTTCGTCGGCTACATCAAGTCCATCCCCAGGGAACTGGGCGAGGCGGCGGCGATGGACGGCTGCGGGTATGTCCGGTTCAGCTTCCGGATCATCATCCCGCAGATGAAACCGGCGCTCGCCACCTTCGGGGTCTTCGGCTTCGTGGCGTCCTGGAACAACCTGATCCTGCCACTGGTCATGCTGAACGACTCCACCCTGTGGCCGGTGACCCGCGGTCTGTTCTCCTTCTTCGGTGAGTACACGCTGCAGTGGCCGCTGATCGCGGCGGCCACGGTGATCGTGGCCGCGCCGATCGTGGTCGTCTTCGTCCTGCTCCAGCGCTACATGGTGGAGGGCGTGGCGGGCGGCGCCGCGGCCGGGGCGCAGGGGATCGGCCAGGCCACGTCCGCGGCGGCGGCCACGGACGAGTGACGGAGCGTGGGGGCCGCCGGATCCAACGGCCCCCACGTTCTCCCTCACGCTCTGGCTCAGGGCGCCTCCAGCGCCCCGTCCGGCCGCCGGACCTGCGCCGCCCACCGGTCGTGCAGGAACTTCACGGGCGGGAAGCGCTCGGCGGCCTTCTCGTCGAGGCCGATGCCCCACCCCGGCTCCTCGGAGGGGCGCACATACCCGTTGTCCACCACCGGTGTGCCGGGAAAGACCTCGTGCGTCGCCTCGTTGTACTCGTGCGACTCCTGGAAGCCGAAGGCCGGTGTCGAGATGTCCACCGCCAGATTGGCGGCGACACCGACCGGTGAGATGTCGCCCGGGGAGTGGAAGGCCGTGCGCACGCCGAGGAGTTCGCACAGCGCGACCAGTTTCCGGGTGGGGGTCAGCCCGCCCACCGAGGACGTGTGCAGACGGAGGAGGTCGACTCCGCCGTCCCGCACGAGCCGTGCCGCGTCCGTCACCGAGCCCAACTGCTCACCCACCGCGATGGGCACCGGGGACGCGGCGCGGACCTCGGGCAGGCGGTCGTAGTGCTCGGGTGGAACGACATCCTCCAGGAAGGAGAGTCCGTACGGCTCAAGGGCCCTGGCCAGCACCACGGCCTGTTTGGGCGTCAGCCGGCTGTGTACGTCGTGCATGAGGTTGACGCCCTCGCCGAGCCGCTCCCGGGCGGCGGCGAACAGGGCCGGGGTGGCACGCAGATACCGTTCGGGGTCCCAGCCGTCGGGGTGCGGGGAGCGCGGGTAGCCGCCTCGGGTGCTCGGGGCGCCGTAGGTGCCGAGGCCCGGCTGGCCGGTCTGCAGGCGTACGTTGCGGTAGCCCGCGTCGAGCAGCTCCTCGGCGCGGTCGAGGGTTTCGCCGATGCCGGCGCCGGCGGCGTGCGTGTAGACCTCGACCGCGGCCCGTACCCGACCGCCGAGCAGTTCGTGTACGGGAAGCCCCGCGCGCTTGCCCGCGATGTCCCACAGCGCCTGGTCGAGTCCGGACAGCGCGTTGTTGAGTACCGGCCCGTTGCGCCAGTACGAGGAGTAGTGGACGAGCCGGGTGATGTCCTCGATGTCGGCGGGGTGGCGGCCGACGGCGAGCGGGCCGACGTGTTCGTCCACGGCGGCGGCGACCGCGGCGTAGCGCTGGGTGAAGGTGGCGCAGCCGAGCCCGTACAGGCCGTCGTCGCTGGTGTCGACCCGGACCACGATCAGCGGGGTGCCCTCGGGGGCGGTGACGACGGCCCGGACTCCGGTGATGCGCAGCCGGTCGCGGTGCGTCCACGGCGGGAGGGTCTGCGGGAGGCCGCCGTCCGGTCCGAGGAGGCGGTTGGGGTCAGTGGTCCTTGCGTCGGTCATCGATTTTGTCCAGCCGTTCGTAGGGTTGGTGCATCCAGGTGCCTGAGGGGCTGCCGGACGATCCGGTCCGGCACCCGAGTCGCCGGGTCTCGGTGATCCGGCGGCCCGTCATGCGCGGTGCCGGTCCTTCCAGGGGTCGTACGAGGGGTCCGGGGCGGGCAGTCGGAGGGTGTCCCGTGTGCCATCCGGCCAGGCCACGTCCACGAGCAAGGTGCCGTCCTTCTCTCCGGTGGTGACCTCGGGCAGGGCGGTGGGAGCGGTGCCGCCCAGGTGGACGAGGGCGGCGTGGACGGCACCGTGGGTCACGGGGCCGTCGGTCGCGACGACGGGGGTGGCGGAGGCGGCACCGAACGCGTTGCTGTCGGAGCCGGGCACCACCGACGTACGGGGCAGTCCGTACGCGCCGACGACGGCGGAGACCAGGCCGTCCGCGCCGTCCACCCGGCCGGTGCCGCCGTCCGTGAAGTCCGCGTCGACGGGCAGGGCCCAGCCGCCGACCCGCAGGACGTGTCCGGGGCCGGACTCGCCCGCGGCGGGGTCGACCCGTACGGCCCTGACCTCCACCGAGCCCCGCAGCGCGGAACCGACGGTGATCCACGGTCCGAGCGTGTACCGGACGTCGGGGCCGCCGAACGAGTTCCAGGTGGCGTCCGTCAGCCAGTGGGCGCGGCTGCGGGACACCGCCGTCGTGTCGGCGAAGGAGATCGTGGTCGCCGGGCGCCGGTGGGAGGCGCGGCCCTCGGCGTCGAGCAAGACCACCGCGTTGTCGAGCGGGTCGGCGTCGGCGCTGCCGCCGGCGACCGTGGGATCCCCGGGTGTCTCGGGCGCGGTGTGCGTCGAGTAGGCCAGGCGGGCGTAGCAGGGGTCGTCACCGTGGGGGCGGGCCCGGTCGGTGTGGTCGCCGCCGTGGTTCACGACGCGTACGACGCCGTCCGCGGCGGTGCCGGAGACCAGCCAACCGGGAGTGGCGAGCGCCCGGGTGAAGTCGCCCTGCTCGACGGGGAGCGGGGTCTCCTCCTCGGTCCACACCGGGTGGTCGGACGGCAGGGCCAGGCCGATGAAGCCCTTGCTCGCCCAGTACGGCGAGGCCGGCCCGGAATACCCCTGGAGGATGCCGCGGAAGGGCCGGTGCCAGCCGAGGGTGAGCAGTCCCCCGGCGTCGGTGGCGCCGTGGCCGGTGAAGTGGTCGAGCATCCGG
>NZ_JBIAXM010000048.1:0-51302 GCF_042896695.1 Streptomyces sp. NPDC001270
TGACTGCCAGCACGGCCCGTTGTGCTTCCAAACTGCTCATGCCAGACCAACGAATCAGCGAGCGGAAAGCCACGAGTTAAAGATCTGCACGCCCTTAGGCGGGCTTCACCTTCGCCGACCAGGTCAGTGAGCAGGACGGCACCGTCTACGGCTACTATGAGCGCTCTCTGACCCACAAGTACCCTAGATGTCTATATGAGCACATTCGCAGAGGGATATTCGATAAAGGTGTTGATGAAGGGACACTTGGTCAGTGATCGACATCAACGCCGACAGGGGTTCGAGGCTGATGGGTCAGCTTGAGCAGACCGTCGGGTTTGTCGGGAACGTCGTGGGGCCGGAGTTCGTGGGAACGTACCTCCATGGCTCCTCCGTGCTCGGTGGTCTTTGCCGCCAGTGACCTGGACGTCCTCGCCGTGACACAGGTGAGTCTTGGAGAGCGAAAGCGGCGGACGCTGGTCGAGGGCCTGCTGGAGATCTGCGGCCTGACGCCCGGTGTCCGGCCGGTTGAGCTCACTGTTGTTGTCCAATCGGAGGTCCGCCCTTGGCGGTTCCCTCCGATCGGGGACTATCTCTGCGGCGAGTGGCTGTGCGAGGACTTCAGGGCCCGCGCCACTTCGCAGCCCCTGCCGATGTCTGACCTGGCCCTTGTGCGCACGATGGTCCTTGCCGGTGACCGTCCCCTGACAGGGCCGCGTCCTGCCGAGGTCCTTGACTCCGGGCCGCACGCCGACCTTGGGCGGGTGTCGCGGGTATCCCCGAGCTCCTGGCCGAGCTGGACGGGGACACCCGAAACGTCCTGCTGACGCTGGCCCGCATCTGGGCCACCCTCGTCACGGGGGAGATCAGACCGAAAGACGCAGCCGCTGACTGGGCCCTCGCCCGCCTGCTTGTGGAGCATCGCCCCGTCCTGGAGTACGCACGGGACCTGTACCGCACCTGCCGCTACGAGGACGAGGCATGGTGCGATGGGCTGAGGTCCCAGGTGCGGCCGCACGTCGACGACGTACTCATCCGTATCAACCCGCTGGTGGAGAAGGTGCTGGTCGGTGAAGAGGGGCATGCCGAGGTCGACCAGTTCCGGCCGGCCAGAGGATGTAGTCGCGTACGTCGGCGCCCTGTCCGGCCTGCCTGGCCGGTAGGCGACCGTTTTCTCTCAGCGGGTGGGCTGCACCCAGAAGGCATCGGACTCAAGGAGACGGTTCCGGTTATACCACTGCTGGCGGTAGTTGCCCTCTCTTGTGTTGGATGTGAGCGGGACCGTCCTGGTGGAGTAGTCCTTGTTGCGGAACGCGCCCTCATAGGTGGAGGCGAAGGGGTACTCGTCGCAGCTGGGCCGGGGGCTGTTCCCGCACGCCGCCCTGCGGTTGCGGTTGTTGAGTCTGTCGTCCCGGGTGATCGTGAGGGCCGGGCCTCGCCCTTTGAGTCCCCATGCTTGGATGAGTCGACTCTGCGCCTGGGTGATGTGCTTGGCCACCGGGCCGTAGACGCTGTGGCTGCGGGAAATGAAGTACGTCGGCTTGACGTCCGGGTAGACGCAACCGCCCTTTTCCTGCGGGCTGATCCGGGGCGTGTTGTCGCAACGGACGTGCAGATCGGGGCCGACGGGTTGCGCGTCCACGTTCGCCGCGTTCGGCGCGGTGAGGGCCACGTAGGTCTGCATCTTGTCCACCATGGTGACGTCGTGGGGCGAGGAGACCGTCATGGTGAACGTCTTGGAGATGTTGGGCGGCAGCGGTTGCGGGTACTGGCGGTTGAAGGTGCAGGCGCCGCACTTCAGGTCCGCACTGCCCACGATCGCGAGCGCCATGGGGCCTTGCGGATCGGTGATCTTCAGGGCGATGCTGTGCTGCCACTTGTGGCGGTTGCGCGGATCGAGCCTGACCTTGATGTTCACATGGAGCCGAGCGCGTCCCTCGATCTTTCCCGTTGCTTCGTTCTGGAGTTCTACGGGCCACTCGTTCCGATAGCAATGGGACGTACGGTTGATCTTGGCAGTCCTGGCCGCGCAGGACACTGGCTTCGGATTGTTCGGGTCGGCAGCGAGCAGGGCGTTGTCCGCCCTGAGCGGCGCGGCGGTGACAGGTGCTGTGAGCTGAACGCTGACCTTCTGGGTAGCGGCACTTCCGGCACTGGCTTCCGTCGCGGCGCCGGCCGGCAAGGCCAGCGTCACCACCGCGGTGGCCGCGGCCAGCGTCATACCTCTGTACATCTTTTCCCCCTCAGTCCTCAACAGGCGCCGCTTCGTCTGCGGTTCGTCTGCGATGGAAGAGAGGGTGCCAGTGAGGGGACTGCCGGGGTACTCGTTCGCCCTGTCCCGGACACGTCCGACTCTGTCAGGGCTGGTGAGCGGATCTGTCCCGGACAGCGCGGACCGGTCGGGGGAGGGGAATCCGGGTGAGTGGAGCGACGGGGCGGTGCCGATGCTGGGTGCGGCGATGGGCTTTCATGCGGTACGCCGCTGTGGCTCCCCTGCCGACCGGCAGTTCAAGCAGCGAGCCCTGTCCCGGCTCGCAGCCCAGCACGTGAAGATTGAACGACTCCGCCAGCAAGTGGCCGGGACTGGGAACGTCCAACGGCTACGTGGGTCGGGGAACCGCACTGCACCTTGCGGCACGTGCAGTTGAGGCGGACCGGCCCGCAATCATGGAACGGACAACGATTCGGCAGCGTCACCGAGCCGCCCACCGTCCAGATCACCCGTGGCGTTCAACTCCACCTCCTCGACCTACTCGACACCGACATCACACGAACCCGCTGGCCGCAGACCTAAAAGGACGACCCGCGAAGTCCGGGTCTAGTTGTGCTTCAGGGGGACGGGATACAGCCAGGATCTGGAACGGGGCCAGGCCGGAGTACATTGATCGCGGTGCGGCGGCTGCCGTGCCGGAACTACACCTCCTTGAGAGCTTCGGCGGCGATCTCCCGTAGACGCTGGTTGCCGGCGTCCTTGGCGAAGAACGGTGCGCGGTCCCGGGACACGACCTCGCCGGGTTCCGGAACTGCCGGACTCAACGGCTGAACGGGGTCGCTTTTCTCCAGGCGGCGGCGGTGCCGCGTAGCAGAGCCGCGCCGTCGCCGTCGGCGCAAGCGGCGAGTCCGTCCCGGTGGGGCGCCGGTGGTGGGACGATGGCCCCCTTCGTCCAGGTTGCCAGGAGGGGACATGCCGACTGACGTCCGCGCGCGGCTCGCCGAGTTGGGGCTGGGACTGCCCGAGGTGAGCGCCCCCAAAGGCGCCTACGTGCCCGCCGTGCGCAGCGGCAGATTCGTCTTCGTCGCCGGCCAGATTCCGCTCACCGGTGGGAAGCTGACGGCGACCGGCCGGGTCGGTGCGGAGGTGTCGCCGGAACGGGCGCGAGAGCTGAGCAGGCAGTGCGCGCTGGCGGCGCTGGCCGCCGCGGGCTCGGTCGCCCCGCTGGAGGCGGTGGTCCGAGCGGTGAAGGTGGTGGGGTACGTGGCCTCGGCGCCCGGTTTCCTCGGGCAGGCCACGGTGGTGGAAGGGGCCGGTGAACTGCTCGCCGAGGTGTTCGGGTCGGCGGGCCGCCCGGTGGGCAGTGCGGTCGGCATGGATGTCCTGCCGCTGGACGCGCCGGTGGAGATCGAGGTCGTGCTGGAGGTCGATGAGGAGGGTGGACGGTAGCGGTCCGTCTCCGGTCAGGCGATGGGGACAGCCGTGCCGGTCACCTCGATGCCGCCGGTCGGGTCCGCCGGGATGCCCACCGTGAGCAGACTCGGCCGACCCATGTCGACGCCCTGGTGGATGGTCAGCACCGCGGGCGGGTCGACGAGACCCAGGTCGCGGAGATACCCGCCGAGGGCCGCCGCCGCGGCACCGGTGGCCGGGTCCTCGACGACGCCACCGGGCGGGAAGGGATTGCGGGCGTGGAACACGGTGTCCGTCTCGCGGTGCACCAGGGCGACGGTGGCCCAGTCCCGGCGGGCCATGAGGGCGCCGAGCGCGGGCATGTCGTAGTCGAGGTCGGCGAGGCGCGCGCGGTCGGCCGACGCGATGACCGGGTGCCAGGCGCCCGCGTAGGCGGCGCGCGGCGGCAGGGCCGGGGCCAGGTCGGTCGCGGACCAGCGCAGCGCGTCCAGCAGTTCGGCTAGATCGGAGTCGGTGATCTCCGCGGTCCGGGGCTCGACGCTCACCAGGGTGGCCACCAGGGAGCCGTCGGGGCGGGTCGAGGTGGTCACCGGGACCGGACCGGCCATGGTGTGCAGCAGCAGGTCGCCGACGCCGTGTCGGTCGGCGTGGGCGACGGCGGTGGCGATGGTCGCATGGCCGCAGAAGGACACTTCGGCCTTCGGGCTGAAGTAGCGGACGTCGAGCGTGCCGTCCGGGCGGGGGGTGGCGAAGGCCGTCTCCGAGTACCCGACCTCCGCCGCGACGGCGCCCATCGTCGCCTCGTCCATGCCCGAGGCGTCCAATACCACGCCCGCCGGGTTGCCGCCGGCCGGATCGACACTGAACGCCACATACCGCAAGATGTCCATTGACACAACGTATCGACTCGGTCACTGAGACGTCAAAAACCGTGGCCAGTTGACGACACATCAAGTCCGTTCATTCGAAGGCGCGGTGCTCAGGCCCAGGTCAGCAGGCGGCCCGAGGAGGTGAGTCCCACCGCGAACCCCAGTGCGATCCTGCGGCCGCCCCGGCTGGGCCGCACCGCGTGGAACCAGCGCGGGTCGATCAGCAGGGCTTCGCCGAACCGCGGGGAGATCTCCAGGGACTCGGCGCCACGGACCACCGTCTCGTCGTACCCGTAGGAGGCGGGTCGCCTGTGGGCCTCGTCCTCGGGACGCCATCGGTGCCGCCACAGGACCGTCTCGCCACCCGACGGCGGCACGGCGAGGTAGAGGTTGAAGGCGAACTGGCCGATCAGGGGCGTGTCCAGCAGATCGCCTGCGTACTCGCGCAGCGCGTCGTCGAAGTGGACCAGGAAGCCCTGATTGGGTTCCCGGGCGACGCCGTCGCCCAGCTCGCGTCCGCCCCTGCGGCCGACCTCCACGCCACCGGGCCAGTCGGCGCCGAGCCCCTCCCGGCAGACGAGGAACGGGTCGAAGGACAGGCCGAGCCCCTTCCAGGCCGCGCGATGCCCCTCCAGGGCCTTCCAGTAGGCGTCGGCGACCCCGCCGTCCGCCATGTGGTCGCTGACGCCCACGCCGAACCGCATGACCTGCGGCTGCACACGGGCGCTGCCGTAGGAGTCGAAGGCCCGCTCCTCCAGGGCGGTGAGCACTTCTTCGCACCGCTCGCGAGGCAGGAAGCCGGGCACCCGGATCGCCGCGTGCCGTCCTGCGGCGAGGCCGGCGAGCAGATCGTGGGTGAAGGCGGACGCGGTGGCGACACGGAAAAAGGGGTCGTGCGACGGTGTCGCCGCCAAGCCCTGGACGGAGTTCCCTGATGCCATTCGTGAGCCCCCTGGCACGTGTGGACGACGGTGGCGAGACCGCGACGCCTAACCCGGATGCGCTCCGCTGGTGGTACGGAACGCGGTCTTCGCGTCGAATTCGAGTGCCTGGCGCCCGGCCTCCAGCGCCTCCATCGCGATGCGCCGCCCGAACTCCGCCTGCATCTCCTCCAGCTCGCTGCCCGGCGGGCCCCATGTCAGGGCCTGCTCGTCGTCGGTGTCAGGGGGAAGAGAAGTCATCGACGGACCTCCGCGCGCTTCGGTAGGGGACGCGTCACACAGGGTGAGGCACTGTCAGGCTACGCGCAAGCCCACCACCCCGAAGGAAAATCGACCCAACTCCCTTGCGAGAAACGGGTTTCAGGTCGGCATCTCCCGCACAGCCGTCTCCAGCAGCCCTCGGGCCTGCACCGACAGAGGGTGTTCGGTGTTCACCACCCGGTCCAGATCGTGCACCAGGGCGCGCAGTTCGTTCACCGCTTCGGGGGTACGACCGCGTATTCCCAGGAGTACGAGGACGAAGGTGAAGCGCAGTCGCATCACGAGGTTGGAGTCCACCGGCTGGGAGGCGTCCCGCAGGGCCTCGCGGATGACCTGCTCCGCCTCGTCCCCGCGGTCCTGGCGCAGCAGCGCGTGGGTCAGGGTCTCCTGCACGCGGAGGGTTTCGGGGGTGGCGGGCGGCCAGTGGTTGCGGCGGCTGATGCTGAGGATCTTCCGCGCCTCCGCCTCGGCCTCCTGGTGGGATCCGAGGGCCACCATCGTACGGGCCAGGGTGTGGCGCACCACGAGGGTGTCGTAGTGCTCGGGGCCGCGCACCTCGTTCTCCGCCTCGACGATGGAACGCAGCATGACCTCGGCCTCGCGCTCCCGGCCGGACTGCTCGTTGATGGTGCGGGCGAGCTTGTGCCGACTGGCCAGGGTGTCGGCATGGTCCTCGCCGAGGATCCGGGTCCGCGCCCGCACCACCAGGGCCAGCACCTCCTCGGCCTGGGGCAACTGCTCCCGGTCGAGGTGGATGCGCCCCTGCTCATGGCGCAGGCCGAGGATCTCGCGGTCGTCGCTGTCGAAGCCGTAGCAGGTGCAGCGTTCGACGAGCGGGACGACGAGGTCGTAGGCGGGTCCGAGCAGTCCGGTGGCGATGAGGTAGCGAGCGGTCAGCCGGGCCAGTTCCAGGGCCTCGGTGCGCACCGTGCGGTCGGAGAGCTTGAGGTCGCCGAGCAGGCAGGCCCGGGACACCTCAAGGGCGTGCGGGCTGAGCGCCTCCCACAGGGGCCAGTTGGCGGGGTGGTCGGGGTTGCAGTGCAGGGTGACGGACCGGAGCATGCGTACGGCCAGGCCGTAGTGGTCGGCCGGGCGCCGCTGCACCTCCTCGTCCTCGCGCAGGACGCCGTGCACGACGGGGTGCAGTGTCAGCAGGCCGGCCAGTCTGCGGTCGGTGACACCCTCGCGTTCGTAGGCGTCGACCAGGCCCAGCTCCTCCAGGCCGGCCAGGGCCGCGCTGATGCTCGCGGGGGTGGCACCGGGGAAGAGCGGAGACTGGGCGAGCACGGTGTCGGTGAGCAGGCAGCGGTAGGGGACGGGGGCGATGCTGAGGCAGGCGAGGACCTTCAGCAGGGCGGGAGCCTGCGGAAGCTCGTGCTGGGTGAGCAGGTCCAGGCCGATCCCGCAGACCTTCTCCACGATCTCCTTGCCGAGGAGTTCGCTCAGATGCGGTCCGTCCTGGTCGGCGACGGCGTCCTCGCGCGGGGCGACGGTACGGCGGAACGCCTCGAAGTCCCTGATGTCACTGTCCAGGGAAACCTTGCTCTGATGGACGGTCTTGATCACGTCAGCGGCCTGGCGAAGGGCGAGCGGCAACCCGCCGAGCTGCCGCGACAGCTTTCGTGCCTCCTCGTTGGTGCCACCGAGGCCGCCCGTGCGCTCCAGCAGCATGGAGGCGCCGTCGTCCTCGTCGAGCGGCAGCACCTGGTGGATGTACGCGGCGTCGCCCCAGGCGGACCTGCTGCGCACCCGGCTGGTGACGATCACGGTGCCCTGCGCGTTGCGCGGGGTGCGCAGCCAACTGCTGCCGCCGACGACGGGACCGTCGCGGGGGCCCAGCCGCTCGGGGTCGTCGGCGTTGTCGAAGACCAGCAGCCAGGGATCCGGGCAGGCGTCCAGGAGGGTCCAGACCAGGTCCATGGCCGTGCCCACGAGCCAGGCCCGTTCCACGGTGATCGACGGAGCGCCGAGATCGCGGGCGATCATGCGCATCCGGAGGTTGAGTTCGGGCGCGGACACCCACCAGACGCGGTGCCCGGCGCGCCGGGCGCGGTCGGCCGCCTCCAGGGCGATGCGGCTCTTGCCCGACCCGCCCAGGCCCGCCACGACGTGGACGTTCCTGCGGGCCTGTCCGGACAGGAGGTGAGCGACCAGCCTGCGCCGGTCCTCACCCTTCAACTGGCCGTCCTCCAGTTGCGCGTACGGCGGCGGCGGGAAAGGGGCGAGGTCCGGGTCCTCGACGGCCGTGGTGTCGGTCCTGCCCGGCGCGCCGTCGGCGGGGATGCCCGGCCGGGGGACGACGAGGGGACGGGCGTCCGTCGGCGCGGGGAGGGCGTCTGCCGGCTCGGGGGCGTCCCGTGCGGCCTCCAGTACGGCCGCGCGGACGGCGAGGTAGGAGGCGGAGGTACGGTCGGCGGGCTGGACGATGGAGAAGTGGTCCGCGGTGATCACCCCGCCCTTGGGGAAGACACCCCGGGCGACGACGGGCGGCACGATCTCGTCGGAGGTCCCGCCGTAGGCCCGCACGGGTATGGGGCACTCCTGGTCGCTGTGGCCTCTGGCGTGCACGACCGCGCTGAGGACGGTTCGCTGAGCCTCCGTCACTGCTCGGTCGAACGGCCTGAGCTGCTGCTCCTGCGGGTTGCGCCAGATCTTGAGCCACTTGCGGACAGTGAGGAAGAAGCCCGAACCGGTGTTGGGGCAGGCGAACATGGTGAAGTTCTTGATACGGGCCAGGTCGGCGCCCTCGCCGTGCCACAGCTTGCGAGCCAGGAAGCGCTGGACGACCAGGCCGCCCTGGCTGTGGGTGACGAGCACGATCCGCTCGGCGTCCGGGAGCCGGGTCTCCAGGAAGGTCCCGAGCTGGTCGGCGATGTCGTCGGTCTCGGCGACCCGGCGGTCCGGGCGGAGCCGGACGAGCGGGGAGTCGTACTCGAAGGGGTGGACGTCGACCCGGTCGGCCAGTTCAGGATCGGTACGGATGAGCGTGGCGAACGTGTCCCACACCTTCGCGGAGGAGAACAGACCGTGCACGAGCACGAGGTGGACGCGCATCGACGCCATCACGAACCTCCGCGGTCGGAAGGAGTGTTGCGGCAGAAGGAAATCGATCGGAGGTGAAGCAGCAGCCTGTTCAATGATGCACGAGGCGCCCGTGAGGTCCCTAGACCCGTACTTCGCGGGCCGATGATCCGTATGGAGAGACCTGACCGGGGACGACGGGGCCGGGGCGGCGCTGGTCCGGGCGCGTCGATGGCTTCCCGGTCCCCGCGGCCAGGGCCCGAGGGGCAACTCCTGAAGCGTGGTGACGTCCGTGGCGGAGCAGTGCCCGGATGCTGCGCTGTTGCTGCGGAGTTTCTGTGCCCGCTCGACGTGGCCGGGTTCGTCGACGACCTGTGCCGGTCCACCGCAAGCCCGCCCCTGACGCCTGGCCAGGTCATCGAGGCTCTGATCGTGAACGGGCCCACCTCGCCGATGCCGCTGTTCAGGGTCGGCGACTGGGGCCCGTCTCAGCCGCGGGTGTTCGGGATCGAGCCGGCCTGCCGGTCATCAAATACGGGCACGTTCCACGCGCGTCAGAGGTTCCTCCGTTGTTCCTCGGGTCGCAGCCGGCGTCGATCCACGGTAGATCGTGTGCTACGCGCTACCGCGTTCCTGGACCGGGGGCACCGTCGGCCGGCCGTGGTGCGGAAGCCGGCGGTCATGCTGCGCGCGTACGTGCCGTGACTGCGGTCCGAGTCAGCGTGTACAGGTTCCAGGAGTCCGGGTCGCCGATGTATACGTACAGCGTCGGTCGGTCCGGCGTTCCTCCCACGCTCCAGTCCGCCATGCTGCATCCGTCGAACGACAGCGTGATCGCCTGGGCCCACGGGCTGTCGCCGGCGTCTTACTTCCAACTGCCCGCAGCGGTGCAGTCCCGCACCACGTCATTGAAGTCGTCGTCGAGGGAATAGGTGTTGACACCTGTCGCGGTGACCGTGCCGTCCGGGGCGAAGACGAGCGTGCCGCCCTGCCTGTCGGTCCATGTGCCGACGATCCGTTCCCCACTCAGCCGCGGTGGCCGGTACTCCTCGATCAGGCCGCTGTACACGGCAATGCTGCCAAGGAGCACGGTCGTGACGACGGCGAGCGTCCCGTACAGCGCGATCCGGCCGAACATCGCACCACCCGTGACAGACCGGCGGTCCTGCAGGAGGAGCCGCGGCCGACTGCGAGCTGAGCAGCTCGAGGGGCCGGTTTCTCAAGATTGAGAGACCGGCCCCTGGGTGTTTCCAGCTAGGCCAGAAGGCGTCTGGCCTGTTGTGCGCGGAAGGGTTGCTGGTTCAGCGGACGTGGACCGTTGCCACCTCAGAGCTGTGCAGGCGTACGGGGTGGTTGTCGTGCTTGCTGGTCAGGCCGTACAGCACCGCCCGGAATTTCAGGTCGCCGCGGCGCGCAGCAGTGCCCCGTGCGGTGACCCGCGCGTCGCCCTTGGCCGGAGCGCTGCAGTTTTCCTGGTGCCACCCCTCGCCGTAGCCGTTCTCCTCCAGGCACAGCTGATGCAGGTAGCCGGCGCTGTCGTCGTCGCCCTGCGCCTTGATCGTGATGGTCTTGCCGGCATGTGCCGTGCGCGGCGCCGTGATGTCGACAGTGCCCTTGGCGAACGCCGGCACGGCGGCCAGAGTCACTGCGGCCAGACCCATCGCACCGATCACTGCCACACGGCTGCCCCGTGCCTTCAGTCCGGCCTTCTTCGTCCTGGTCATGGACTTCCCTCTCGCGGGTCTCTCCGCCTGGTGAGACCCGTCCCCTTTGGTGAAGGCGCCCGGTGCGCCTTGCTGATCTCCTAGATGGACTGGTTTTTGCGCCCGTTGCGCTTCGCCCGGCGCTGTTACGGATCCACGACAAAACCCGTGCGTCATGCCTGACCCCCTCAACGGTCGCCAAATCGCTTCTCGGGAACGGCACGTGCTGACCTGCGCGGTCCGAAGAGGGGTACGGACACCGGTCGGGGGGCGGGCTGCACACGTGCTGGACAGGCAGGCCGCCGGCCGGACACGCCAGTCGAGCCGCAAGGTGCTGTGGTCGGTGTCCGAGCTGCGCGAGTGAGGGCGGAATTCGGTGATCCGGGCGTTCGGGCCTTGTCCCCGACCGTCGAAGGGGCGGGTGCCACGAAGCGGCTCCTGCCTTTCCCGCGGGTGTCATGCCGTTTCCCCGCCGGTGTCATGCCGACGAGTTCTCGGCCGGGTGAGCTCCCGCAGGCGACGACCGGCGGCCCCTGCCTCCGGACGCGGCCGGTGCTCCCCGCCGCCTGTGGAGCGGAAACCGGAAGACTTCGTACCTCAGGAGGGGACTTGCGTTCGGACACGAAACATCCGTCCTTTACTATTTTCGCGACCGTCTTCTTCACCGAACCCACGCAGAATCAAGGGGGCTTGTCGTCTGTGGCCACCCACGCGACCCCGGTCCGGGGCGGAGGACAACGCCGTGCGCCCAAGGGCAGTCGCCGCACCCCGCCGAAAGGACTGCTGCCGGCGCCCCCGGACGACCGGGAGAAGTACGGCTACGTCAAGCGCCACACCTGGGTGCTGACGTCGACTTCGTTCGCGGGCTTCGTCTGCGTGATACTGAGCCAGCTCGACACGGCCCGGCACAGCGCCTGGATCTGGATCTTCGCGCCCACGCTGCTGCTCGCCGCCTGCGGCTTCCTCATATCGATGCGGCTCGAACTCTTCACACCCAACTTCGACCTCAAGGCGCACCGCAGGATGGTGCGCGGATGGCAGCCGCTCCACCACCCGAGCGTGGACGTCTTCCTGCCGGTCTGCGGTGAGCCCATCGAGGTGCTGCACAACACCTGGACCCATGTCCGTACCCTGGCCGGCCACTATCCCGGCCGGGTCGACGTCCTGGTGCTCGACGACGGGGACAGTTCCGAGGCCCGCGCCATGGCGGCGGACTTCGGCTTCCGGTACCTGGTGCGGCCCAACCGGGGCTGGTTCAAGAAGGCGGGCAACCTGCGCCACGGCTTCGAGAACTCCTCCGGTGACGTGATCCTCATCCTCGACGCGGACTTCGCCCCCCGTAACGATCTGCTGCACGAGCTCCTGCCGTACCTGGAGGCCGATCCGCGCTGCGCGATCGTCCAGTCACCGCAGTACTTCCGGGTCCTGGACCAGCAGAACTGGATCGAACGCGGGGCGGGAGCCGTACAGGAGCTGTTCTACCGCTCGGTCCAGGTCTCCCGGCAGCGCAGCGACGGCTCGATCTGCGTGGGCTCCTGTGCGGTGTACCGGCGCAGCGCGCTGGAGGAGATCGGCGGCACCAGCCTGATCGAGCATTCCGAGGACATGCACACCGGGTTCGACCTGCGGGCCCGTGGCTGGGACCTCTGCTACGTGCCGCTCGCGCTGTCCACCGGTGTCTGCCCGGACACTGTCGGCGCCTACTACAACCAGCAGTACCGCTGGTGCATGGCGTCGATGAGCATGCTGGGCAGCCTGAAGGACTTCTGGCGGGTACGCATGCGGTTCGCGAGCCGCCTCTGCTACATCTCCGGCTTCATCTACTACATCGAGACCGCGCTGCTCACCTTCACCGCCCCGCTGATCGCGCTCACCCTGCTGATCCGCTACCCGGACCAGCTCCAGGCCACCAACATGTGGATGGTGCTGCCCAGCGTCCTGTACCTGACGGTGGTCTACCCGCTGTGGCACCGCAACCCCTACCGGCTGGAGGCGTGGGCGACCCGGGTGATGTACGGCTGGGCCCACGTCTTCGCGATCTGGGACGTGCTGCGGCGCCGCCCGATGGGCTGGCAGCCCACCGGGGCGAGCGGCGCGAAGAAGAACAAGACCCGCCGGTTCTGGGCCGGGATGTGGCTGTGGAGCGCGCCCACCGCGGTCCTCTGGCCAGTCCTCGCCGTGTGGCGGATGACCGGCCCCAACCCCGCGGACTACGCGCTCATGCTCGCCTCCGGCCTGTTCTACGCCGTCGCCGTGGGACGCGTCCTGATACAGCCCCAAGAGGTGGCCCCGAACCGGTCCCAGGAGGTGGCCGCGTGACCCGGCCCCGGATATCCGCCCTGCTGGCCGTGGTGACCACGCTGCTCCTGGCGGGCTGCGCGGCCGCCGGACCCGCCCCGATCGGCGCCGGCGGCAACGGCGCGCAACCGGCGCAGTCACTCGCCGGCGGCGGCACCACGTACGCGCCCGTCCAGCCGTACGACATCACACGGCTGTTGCACCCCAGCGCGAAGTACTTCGGCGCCACCTTCGACGACGTCCCCCGAAACCTCGGTGCTGCGCGGCAGTACGCCGAGACGGTGGGCCGAGAGCCCACCCTGCTGGAGTACTACCTCGGTTGGGGCGACGAGCTACAGGCCGACCAGACGCGTGCCGTCTGGCAGAACGGCCAACTGCCGTACATCTCCTGGGAGCCCTACAAGGCGACGCTCGCGCAGATCGCCGACGGGAGCCAGGACGCGTACATCACCGAGACCGCACAGACGCTGCGCAACCTGAACATCCCCGTGGCGATCAGCCTCGGTCACGAGATGAACGGCGGCTGGTACCCGTGGGGTACCGACAAGTCGAACGCCGCCGACTTCGTGCGGGCCTGGCGGCACGTGCACGACCTGTTCCAGGACCAGGGTGTCTCCACGGTGATCTGGGTGTGGAGCCCCAACGTCATCAACCCGGTGCCCGACGTGCGGCTGAAGCCGTACTACCCGGGCGACGGCTACGTCGACTGGATCGGCGTCGTCGGCTACTACGCGCTGACCGGACCCCACGACTTCAACTCGCTGTTCGGGCCCACCTTCACCGAGATCCGCGCCTTCACCCAGCGGCCCTTCCTGCTCGCGGAGACCGGCGCCCAGCCCAGCTCCAGGAAGGCCGCGCAGATCACCGAGCTGCTCGGCACGGTGGCCGAACGATCCGATCTGCTGGGCTTCATCTGGTTCAACCTCGACAAGGAGACCGACTGGCGGGTCGACAGCAGCCCCGAGGCGCTCGCCGCCTTCCGTGCGGGCGGTCGCAACAAGAAGTACGACCTCGACCCGGCGGAGCTGCGATGAGCGACACCGACGAGCGCGCAGGAAAAGACAGCCCCATCGACTGGTTCGGCACACGCGCCAGGCGCATCCCGCCCCAGCCGAACGGCAGCGCCGAGCCGCTGAGTTCGCGCACCATGCAGCTGCGCGTCCTGCCTCCGGTGCCTGCCGACCCCGACCCCGGCTACTCCTTCGTCGAACCCCCGCTGCCTGGCTGGACCCTGCCGCCGGTGGCCGGCATGGGGTGGGCCGCCGACGCCGGTCGCCGGCGCCGCCTGATCAGCCGCGGACTGCTCCTGGTGGTCCTGGTGCTCCAGGCCGCGCTCTCGCTACGGCTGAGCAACGCGGCCTTCGAGGACGAGGCGCTCTACCTCTACGCCGGTCACGTGGAAATCGGGCATCTCTTCTACGGACAGTCCGACTACGGCGGTTTTGACACCTACTTCTCCGGCGCCCCGGTGCTCTACCCGGTACTGGCCGCCGCGGTCGACTCGGTCCTCGGTCTCGCCGGGGCACGCGCGATGAGCCTGCTGTTCATGCTCACCGCCACCTGCTGTCTGTACGGGGTGACCCGGCGCCTGTTCAACGAGCGCGCAGGTCTGTGCGCAGCCCTCCTGTTCGCGGTGTCGATGCCCACGCTGTTCCTCGGCAACTTCGCCACCTACGACGCGCCGGCGGTCTGTCTGCTCGCCGTCAGCGCCTGGCTGCTGGTCGTCGTGGCGCCCCGGCACTGGGCGCTCGTGGCCGCCGTCGGTCCGGTCGCCGCGCTGGCGGTCGCCGTCAAGTACGCCTCCGCGCTGTTCCTGCCGACGCTCACCCTGTTGCTGGTGCTCGCCGCCTACCGCCACCACGGGACGCGCCAGGCGCTGCTGCGGGGGGTTCTCTTCGCGGCCGCCGCCATCGCCACCCTGGTCACGGGACTGCTCGCGAGCGGCTACCTCAGCGCCGTCCAGTCCACCACCACCGCTCGCACCCACGGCACCACACCGGCCTGGCAGATCCTTGAGGACACCGGCCGATGGGCCGGGCTGCCGGTGGCGGTCGCAGTAATCGGTACGGTGCTGTACGCCCGCACGGCACGCCTGAGTGAAGTACCGGGGTGGCGGCAGGCGGTGCCCGGACGACGCTGGCGGACCTGCGCCGGCGTACTGCTGACCGGGACCGCACTGCTCGCGCCCGCCTACCAGATCCATCTCCAGACCGAGACGTCCCTGCAGAAGCACATCGGTTTCGGTCTGTTCTTCGCCGCGCCGATGGCCGGCGTCGGGGTGACCCGGCTGATGGGCGCGCACTTCAAGTTCCCGCAGTGGGCGATCGCGATCGGCGTGCTGGCGCTGACTCTGGGCATGAACCAGTCCGCCACGTACTACGGCAGCTGGCCGGATACCCGCTACCTGATCCCACAGCTCTCCTACACCGTGCGGCCGGGGCAGCACTGGCTGGGTGACCCGAAGGAAGGGCCCGTCTACTACCTCAGCAGGAACCGCCTGACGTCGTATCAGGACTGGCTGTCCTTCTTCTACATCGACTACACCACGTCCGACGGCCGCCACCTGACGGGCGTTCCCGGCTACCGGGCGGCGATCGACGCGGGCTACTTCGACGGCGTGGTCCTCAACTACGCGGGCGGCCTCGCCCCCGCGGAACAAGCCGTCCGCGAGGAGATGCGCAAGACCGGCCGCTATCGCCTCACCAGTTCCCTGCCCTACCAGACCTCCACCGGCACCGGCCACTTCGAGATCTGGGTCCGCCAGCCGACGAAGTGATGACGCCTCCGCAGTGTTCGACCGCCACACCCCGGGGCCGAGGTGCCTCCCGAAGCCGTGAACATCACCTCCTCGCACGGCCGTGCGACGCCCGGAGCCGTGTCGAAACGACGACGTGACGCGCGTACAAAACCAGTGATCGCCCCGCCGACACGAGCGGTGTGACGCACCACCGGTTCTGGCGAAGGTGACGCGAGGGCCCACCCGAGTTGAGGCTGCGACTGCGAGGGGGCGTCCGTCCCAGCGGATGCCCCCTCACTGCGGACGCGCGTTCGTTGCGTTCGGCGGCCAGGACGTGTCGGTGGCGCGGTGGGGCAGACGGCTGACCCTCCATTGGGCCTATGTCACCGGAGCCGTCCATCCGAAGATCACCGATAACGGGAAGCTCGGTGACGACGGAAGGAACTCGTGGAGTGAGGAGACGCTGGAAGTCGGCGGCGAGCGGAACAAAGCCGGGCGTTCGCCCGGCGGCCGGGGCGTCGCGTGAGCACAACACCCACCCCGAGGACACGGCATGGCGGATCCACGCCGCGGTGGCGGACTGGACTGGAAAATTCGACGCCAAAGCATCGTTCGCGCTGACCATCGAATCCGCCATCCTGGTCGCCATCACCGCGCTGTCCGGAGGCGGAAGAAGACTCGGAAAGATCGACGGGTTTGCGGTCTGGGTCTTCTACCTCGGCGTGGTGGCACTGGCCACCGGGGCCCTCTTCGCCATCACCGTCGTCTCTCCCCGGCTGCGCAAATCAGAGATCCACCCGGGGAGTAACGACAACTTCATGTTCTTCGGACACATTCGCCATTGGGATCCCGCCGGCCTGGAGACGGCCCTGCGCGAGCAGGACGTGCTCCCCCTGCTGTCCAGACAGCTCGTCATCATGAGCGAAATCGCCTGGACCAAGCACGAGAGGGTGAAGAAGTCGTTCGCGTTCGCCGTCCTCGGTGCGGTGTTGGTGGCGTTGGCGGGCATCTTCGGTTGAACGCGCTCAGCCAATTGGAGGGGCATCCGGTACCCCGCGACACGGAAACGGAGACGGCCCCGCGCAGACGAGTACGCGGGCCCCCGCTGGCGGGTGGGGCCGTCAATCAGTACTACCCAGTTCCGGTGGTGTTCGGGGTCGCGGGCGTCGGCCTGGTCGAACGCGGCGGCGATGACCGTCCACGAGGTCAGCAACCAGTCGACCGGCTACTGCCCGGGTGATGGGAACGTCTTTTCGAACGCGGACGATCCAGGCGGGCCCTGATCTCGTCTGCCACAGGACAGACTGCCACCAGCCCGGCCGACCGGCTTCGGACCTCGGCTGCCCGGCCGTGTTCAGTAAGTCTTGGGCATGCCAAGGATCTGATGAGTCAGAAATGTCCACTGCGTCTTGAGATCTCACCCGCCATGCATGCCTACCTTCGCTGGCGTAACACCAACGGCCGACACCCACGTGTGTTCGCCGCGGGAAGGCGAGGAACGCGCGTGCATCCGCGGCGAGAGGGGCATCCGCTGGGGCGGACGCCCTGTTGCCGGGGCGGTCCGAAGCCGCTGGTGAGCCTCTGCCCGGTGTGTCAGAAGGGCAGGCCCTGGAGGTCCACACTGACAGTGGGCTGGGGCAGGTCGGCCAGGTCGTACGTCATGGTGCTCAGCGGGCAGGGTCGGGGGCCGACGGGCTGTGGGAAGGTGACCGGTACAGGCATGTGGCGCCAGCCGAGCTGTGTGCAGAACGGAACCAGTTCCGGGCGGCAGAGCAGCATCACCGTTTCGGCCCCGGCCTCCCGTGCGTGTTCGATCGCGACGCTGATCATGGTCCTGGCGATGCCCCGGCTCCGATGGGCAGGGTGCACCAGCACGCTGCCCAGCCCGGCGACGGAACGCGGTGCCCCGTCGAATGCCATCTCCCGTAGCAGCAACCCCGCGGAAGCCACCAGCCGGCTGTCACGGAGAGCCGTGAGCGTGTGTTCCTTGTCCGACCAGACCAGGCCGAGCCCGTTGATCCCGAAGGGGTCAGGCCGGCCGTCGCAGAGTGCGGCGGTGTCCTTTGGGTCGCCCGGTCCGGGCGCGTAGTGCAGTCGGAGGTCTGAATCACCGCCCTGCACCGCGGACGCTTTCGAGGCCGGGTACTCGGTGGGATCGAACCGGTACCGCACACAGTGCAGGCCGCTGGACTGGACGGTCCCGGCTTCCTGGGCACCCAGGCGGTGCAGCACCGCGATCGAGGCCGTGTTGCCAGGCAGGACGAACGCGAAGACGGCTGGGAGCTTGAGCTGGCGAAATGCCAGGTCCAGGCAGGCACGGCCTGCCTCCGCCGCGATACCGCGGCCCTGTGCCCGCGGATGGATGGCGAAGCCGAGGTCGACCCCGTACCTGGCCCGATTGCGCAGTCCCACCCGTCCGAGGAAGGCATGGCTGGTTGCGTCCCTGACCGCGAAGTCGCCGTAGCCGTTCCTGGCCCAATGTGCGACGTGATCGTCGCACATGGCCTCGGCTGCGGACCGGCTGTCCGCCCGGCCGGTCGCCAGCCACCGCATCACACTGTCCTGACTGACCACAGCCTTGAACAGATCGTTACTGTCCTCGCGGCGGATCGGCTCCATCACCAGCCGCTGAGTGCGCAAAACAGGTCCATGTAACCGAGTCACTCTGCAACTCCCCTCAGTCAATGGGAGGGAAGCATACGCGCAACCCCTTTGGAGCGATCTGGCCCCGGTGGATGGGCCTGTCCGGTCACAGCACCAGGCGGCCACGACCTGGACGTCAACTTCCTTGCAGTGAACAATGAGGCCGGTCCGGACATCGGCGATCACCGTGATGGTCGGGAAGACGAGGTGGCTCCTCGTCCCGACTCGATCCTCCTGAGTGTCTCCGGTGAGACACGTGCGTCGAGCGCGGTATCGAGCATCGAATGTTCTCCCCTGGCTCGACGTAGGAGGGCGTCGAGGCACTGTTCGCGTTCGGCCTCTGGGGGAGTGAGCGGCAGTCCGACCACGACACCGATTCTAATACCGGTATAGTATTGCCGGTATAGTTATTGGTTGCGTGAGAAGGACGCGGCATGATCGAGATCCTGAACCCCACCCGGCTGACCCGAGCAAAGGACACCGGCGCCCTGGTCGCAGACATCCTGCAGACACTGAAGGGCCGTAGTACGGTCGGCACGAACCTCCTGGATATCGACCGGTGGGCCAAGTCCATGATCGCCGAGGCGGGAGCGTCGTCCTGCTACGTCGACTACGCGCCATCCTTCGGACGCGGCCCGTTCGGCCACTACATCTGCACGGCCGTCAACGACGCCGTGCTCCACGGACGGCCCTACGACTACACGCTCGCCGACGGCGATCTGCTCACACTCGACCTTGCCGTCTCCCAACGCGGAGTCGCTGCAGACGCCGCCATCAGCTTCATCGTGGGCGACGCGCAGCCCCCGGAGAGCGTCGCGATGATCAGTGCAACCGAACGCGCACTGGCCGCAGGGATCGCCGTCGCCGGCCCCGGAGCGCGCATCGGTGACATCTCCCATGCCATCGGCACCGTCCTCAGCCAGGCCGGATACGCGATCAACACCGAGTTCGGAGGGCACGGCATCGGATCAACGATGCACCAGGACCCCCACGTTTCGAACACCGGACGGCCCGGCCGTGGGTACAAACTGCGCCCCGGGCTGCTGCTGGCACTGGAGCCGTGGGTCATGGCGGACACCGCCAAATTGGTCACCGATGCCGACGGGTGGACGCTGCGAAGCGCGACCGGCTGTCGGACGGCACACAGTGAGCACACGATCGCCATCACCGAGGACGGAGCCGAAATCCTCACGTTGCCGAAACCATCGCAGCCATAAGATCGCCCCCCCATGGTCCTCTTCCAGTTGCAGTGAGCACGTACAGCATCGGAGCGGCCGGTATCACTCGTGCTCCGATGTTGGGCAGAGCCTCGCGTGAAACTGGCTGAATACTCTGGGCGTGGGCGAGACCCGCGCCTGCGGCAGCAGGGCCTGCGCCGCCGTGGCCGCTCACCGGCGTTGTACCAGCTGGGCCGAGGCCGCCGACTACCCCGTCGACCTCTCCGCCGGAACACTGCATGTATTCGTCACAGCCGACGGCGCCCTGGCACTGACCGGCCACGCCGCCATCGCCGCCCTGGACGCCCTCCGCCTCCCCTGCACCGAGGAGACTGGCGGCTGACCCCAGACATCGGAGGTAACGGCACCAACCGAACCGGCGTGTCAGGCATCGACGCCTGCCGAAGCCGGCGCGTGGCCGTGGCCGCCGGGCCGGTGCGAACCCCGGAGACCGCCTCGGACGGATACCGCCGCGCGCTCGCCGCACACCAGGAGAAGGCGCCGCAGATAGGGCGGTGCGGCGAGGGGCTGAGCGCTGTGGGCCGGGGCTTGTGAGTGAGCGCTTCGATTGGTCCAATAGGCCAACCGAGGCGCTCACACTCACTTGCCCCGGGGGGCTTGCTGTTTTGTGCAGCTGTGCTCGGGCTCCACGGGGAGCCATAGTTCGGCGTCAGCCTCGGTCTTGTCCGGCGACAGGCGGGTGCGCAGGACCTCAGGACCGATGCGGCTGCGGTACGGGTTCGACGGGAACCACTCCGTGAAGACGTCCCGCCACAGTTCCTGGATGGTCTGCGGCACTGGCCCGGAGGTGGTGAAGACCGCCCAGGTGCCGGCCGGGACGGCCAACGTGGTCGTGCCCTCGGGAGCGGCCGCGGAGGTGATCACGCCGTGGTGATAGTCGAGTTCGGTGCCCTCGGCACGGCTGGGGTCCAGGTCGTCGCAGACTGCGACGATGCCGTGCGGCTCCTGGTCCGACAGCTTCTCCAGGCGCTCCAGGGTCTCCGGGGCGACCCCGCGGACAAAGTCGGTGATCGCCTGGTTCGGCCCCGAGTGCACCAGCGGTATCCGGGTCTTGAGCCCGACGACGGTGAAGTCCGCCTTGTCCACAACGCGGTATCGCATGTTGCTACTCCCTTCAATGGTGAGGCGGAAGGCCATCCGGGACTGGGAGCTGAGTTCGGCACCGGTGCGCCGGGCGTCACCCGGTCCGATGCCGTGCATCGCACGGAACGCCCGCGCGAATGCCTCGCCGGAGCTGTAGCCGTAGCGCACCGCGATCTCCAACAGCGTCTCACGCCCCGCGAGTACTTCGGCGCCCGCGAGGGTGAGCCGACGGCGTCGGATGTACTCCGACAGCGGTATGCCCGCGAGCGCGGAGAACATACGGCGCAGGTGGTACTCCGAGGTGGCTGCGATGCGTGCCAGCTCTTCCACCTCGATGTCCTGGTCGAGATGGCGCTCGATGTGTTCCATGGCCTGGTTCAGCCGCTCCAGCATGCCCGTCTCCTTCCTCTTGACGACCACCACGCTAGGCAGTACTTGCCATGCCGGACCCGACATCTTGTGCCCGATCAAGTCGGTGCACGAGGCAGCCCGGAAGGCCGAGCGGCAGGTCATCCGCCCGACTCGGTCTCCCCTTGAAGAGCACCAGCCGATTGCCACCTCCGGTCGGGCCACGCCGGTCACTCAGACTGGCCAACTCAGGCGCTCAGAGGCTCGCTGAATTGTGGCTCCGTCTACAGGCCGCCCGGCTGTCCGTCGCTTACGTCATCAACCGGCTCACCCGGCCACCTGTTCGTCCTGGACATCGTCTGGTTCGGCTGAACCGGCCCCGTCGACGAGGGGCTCCGTCCCCGGCATGTCAGTGACACTGTTGGCGAGCTTGTACAGGCCGGGCGAGCCCTGGTGGTGGCCATCGCGGCGGGGGAGCGACAGTCCTGCAACGGCTTCGTACTCCTCCTCCCCGGGTTCGAAGTCTTCCAGGAAGTAGCTGTTGTGGAAACACGAAGCACTGACCGCCGGCGCCGACCCACTGCATGAGTCCCCTGCCGGTCAGGCGATCACGGCAGGCATTTCGTCATTGTGGCCGAAGATCATCAGCGCGCCGTGCCTCGGGGCGGCCAGTTGCACTCGATCGGTCTCACAACTGCGGTGGGACCGACCGGCCGAGAAACGCGGCAAGGCGATCAATGGCCGGAGCGGTCTCCTCGACGGGGCGCGGCTCGGCGAATCTTCCGGTTCGGGACTGGGCGGAGAGTTGGGCCTGAGCGAACGCCAGGGCCTGCTCGGCAAGGTCTTCGGGCAGCCGGGCAGGGATTTGGGTGGCCTGGGCGAGGTCCCATCCGTGAGCGAGCAGATCGTACAGACGGATCTGCAAGCGCTCGGCGCCCGTGGCGCTCCCCAAGGGTCCGCGATAACGTCGCTTGAGCACCCCAGGGCCGGAGAAAGCTGCCAACAGTGAAGCATTGGAGGACCGGTAGGCGCCGACCGGGTCGTCACCGAGGCGGTCTGCTCCGCGTTCGGGCATCGGGCCGCCTTCGATCATGGCTGCGAACACCAGGTCCATGCCGACCAGGTGGCTGACCACCTTGCGCACGTTCCATTCCGTGCACGGCGTCGGCTCCGTCCACTGCTCGGGGCGGACCTCGGCAAGCAGGTCGCCGACAGATTTGCATGCCCGTGCGAGATCTTCGACGGAAACGGTAGTCATCCGGGGAGACTACGGTGTCATCTGTCAGGGTGCCCACGGGATGTGCGTCGGTGCGGAGCCCTGCCGAAATCGGACGACCGGGCGAACGCTCAGCGTCGATGAATGGCAGCGGCCGCAGGTACCTGCTCCGCCGACCAAAATCTACGACGACGGACCCACCGTACTTGCGGGCACGCCCGCAGAAGACGCCGTGGGTTCCCGGTGAAAATCCCTCAGTCACGCTGAATCCACGGCCGACGTGCCGGCAAAGACGCTGACACCAGCCGCAAACGACCGGAGTCATGTGTGGCGACGTGCAGCGGGGTCGTGTTTCGCGACGGGCCGGGCGACCGCGTCGACGCCGGGGCGGGCGCAGCACTCCAGGGAGCGGACGGAGGCGGGGCGGGAGTGGGCCAGGAGCATGCGGATGGAAGTGGCGCCCTCGGCGTTGTGTGTGAGTGCGGAGTGCCTCAGCCGGTGGAGGGTCCAGCAGTTCAGGTCCTTGAGGGCGTCGGGAGGAGCCAGCGGGTTGGCCAGCAGTCGGGTGTTCTCCAACAGGGCCGGAAAACAGGGGCGCGGCGGGCTGTCCTGCCATGTGATGATCCTGCCGATGCGCCGGGGCTGCCGGCGCGTCAGTCGTGTTACCACACCCTTGGGGGTAGCAATGAGACTGTTTTCTGCTGGACGTCCGGTACGTCTCAGACCCGTCGTTGCCGCCGTGGCGGTGGTGGCCGGTCTGCTGACTGCCGGCCTCGCCGCGCCCGCGTTCGCTGACGACGACCCGCCGCAGACCGACCAGTTGTGGATCAACGAGCCGTACGAGCAAACACTTCCGCTCGGCACCGACGGCGGTGCGCCGCAGTCCCGCACCCTCGGCGTCGGCATCTACCACGACAACGAGAACTTCACGGTGACCGACGGCAGGCTCACCATTGACGTCTCGAACCTCAGCGGGGTCGCCGAGGTGACCTGGCCCGACAACTGCACGCCGAGCGGCACGAGTGCCGTGTGCGACGTTCCCGTGGTGCCCGCGATCGGGGGCGACTACGAGGACCAGGTGTTCCTGAAGGTACGCGCGGCCGACGGCGCCGAAGCCGGCGCACAGGGCAGGATCACCTACGAGGCGACGGCCACCGGCGGTCCCGACGGCACGCTCACCGCGCCGCTCGAAAGCTCCGAAACCACGCTCACCACCGGCGTCGGGCCCGACCTCGCCATCGACCCCATCGCCGACATCGAGGACGGTCAGCCCGGCGACGAGCGGACGATCCCGCTCAAGATCACCAACAACGGCAATGAGAGCGCGAACGGGATCACTGTCAAGCTGTACGCCTCGTACGGCCTGACGGATCTGACCCGGTACGACGCCTGCACCTACACCACGACGGACGGCAACGACTACCCACCGTCGAACAATGTAATCTGCACGTTCGGCCAGGTGCTGGCGCCGGGCGCCTCCTTCGAACTGCCCGAGCCGCTGACGGTGCGACTCGCCCCGCACGCGCTGAACGAACGGCTCGACATTGACATCGAGCCGGGCGACGGCGCCCAGGACATCGACTCCCAGAACGACTACGCGATCCTCCAGATCGGCGCGGAAAACACCGCGGACTTCTCCGTGACCGGTGACGCCATCTCCGGCGCGGCGGGCGAGACGGCCACGGCCGAACTCACGTTCAAGAACAACGGCCCGGCCTGGTTCGGCAACCTTGGCTCCGGTGACCCGGTCGCCGAGGTCCGGCTGGTCGTGCCCGAGGGCACCAAGGTCACCGGCGTGCCGTCCGGCTGCTACCCGCGCACCCTCGACGGCGGCTACTACCCGAAGCAGACGGGCGCCCCGCGCTACGACTGCGACCTGCGGTACTGGGTGTTGGAGGACACCCAGCGCACGTTCGCGTTCTCCGTTCGCATAGACACCGTGGTGCCGGGCGCGACCGGTGCCGTGAGCATCCACCCCACGTTCGGCGAGTTCGGCGAGTACCCCTTCGACTTCGACCCGGACCTCACGAACAACACGGCGGTCCTGGCCGTCAACTGACCGGCCCGGGGGTTCGGGGCAGCCGTTCGAGCGGCTGCCCCGAACCCGCCCTTCACAGGGCGGATGGTCTCAGCCGGCCTGGACCCGGCGTCTGGGGAGGTGATTCGTACCGCCTAACTGGTGAACCTTCCCGAACACAGCCTTATATTGATCTGGGGGAACGTCGGTGCGCGCCCGGGGGATTGAGCATTCTTGCGATCAGGTAGAACGCGTCGAGCGGCCGTGGCCGCCGTGGTCTGCGCAATTGCTGTGCTGTTCCTCGGTGCGTGCGGGACACAGGTGGCCGGTCAGGGGGACGGGAGGTCACCCTCGCCAGCGGCGACCGAGCCGATCCCGTGGACGACGGCGCAGCCTTCCGCGGTCACCGGAGTCCGCCTCAGCGGGGACCGCCGTACGCTGCTTCTCGACGCGCAGGTGCCCAGTGGCGCACACGCGTGTGTGCGGGAGCTCAAGGCGGTGCTCACCGACCCGATGACGGACCTCGTGCGGGTGCAGGTCACCTTCACCTCGCCGTCCGGGGACGGGGCTTCCGGGTGCACCAAGGAGAGCACGGCCACGGCACAGGTCAGGCTGCCCGAGCCGCTGGGCGACCGGGATGTGATCGTCGACAACTACACGCGCTTCACCGCCGAGGGTGCCAAGCCACCTGCGCTACGGTTGTGCGGGGAGCTGGGCTGTACGCCTCCGACCACCGGCTGCACCGCCGCTTCCTATGAACAAGCGTTGAAGGCGGTCGGCGCGCCCGCGCACACCTACCGGGACTCGGAGCGGTGCGACGAGAAGTGGCTGGTGCTGGACTTCTCCTGGCGCACGGGACCGGCCTGCGCCGGCTCGACGGACCCTGCCTGCTCGTCCCGGTTGGGCGATCGCTGGTTCTTCCGGGCGAAGAAATCGGGCTGGGATCCGATCGCCCGGACCTCGGCCGGAGGCTGCCGGGACGTGCAGCGCAAGGAGCCCACTTTCCCGACCTCGCTGTGCGTGTCACTGGCTCCGCTGTCACCCTCACTTGCCCCGAGTTTTCCTCCACCGTCCGCCTCTTCGATGCCCGGCGTGCATTCCGCTGCGACGCCCATCTCATGACGACAGGCTGCTGCGGCCTCTTCTCGCCGTCTCATGGGGTGTCATGGCCCCCCTGCCTGTCAGAAACACTGAGCCTTTTTCACCCTCACTCCGACCTGGTCGGATGAAGGGTGAGGACCGCCTGGACGAGGCTGGTGATCCGGGTGGTCGAGCAGCGCAGTTTGCGGAGAATGCAACTGGGACTTGAGGGTGGCGACGGCCTGCTCGACGAGGGGCCCGGATCTTTGCGCGGGACCGGTGGGCTTCAGGTGCCGCGCGGGCTGGGCACGCTGGAGCGGACCGGGCCCTGCGACGGCGGCGAAGCCGCGCGAGACGAAGTGACCAGCCGGGCGGTGTGACGGGGTTGTGCGGTCCCGCCCAGCCCGGTCCCGTAGCAATGGTTCATATGTCATATGAATTAGGAGGGGAATGGGTGACGTGTCAATCGTTTCCCTGGCTGGAGATCAGGCTCTTTGCTCGCTCGACGCCGCAGCGGCAGTCCGGGCGCTGAGCACGGTCCGTCCACGGTCCGATTCCGGGAAGCGGCCGAGCATCGCGCGCAGTTCCCCGGCGCCGACATTGGCGCCGAACGGCTCGGTGCCCGGTTCCAGCCGTATCCCTTCGGCGAGGAGGCCGGCCGTGACGGAGTCAAAACCGAGAGCGTCGACGAGGCACGCGACGGCGGCGAGGTCGCCCGGATCGTCACCAGCGATCGCGATTGCCTTGCGTCCGGGCGTCCCCGCAGGCCGGGCCCCGCCCTCAAGATCGTGGTACCCCATGTGGTTGAACGCCTTGATCACGTGCGCACCCGGCAGGTGCGCCTGCACGATCTCGCTGGAGGAGGTGAGCGGGTCGGTGAGGTCCTCGCGGCTGCCGTCGACCTCCCACCAGTAGTTCATCGCGTCGATGACGAGCTTGCCCCGCAGCGCTTCGGCGGGAATGCTGCGGTACTTGCCGAGCGGGAGCGCCAGGACGACGACGTCCGCCGCCGCGGCGGCCTCGGCAGCGGCGACCGGGACGGCGCCCGGGGTCAGGACTTCGACGGTGAGTGCGATCTTCGCGGGATCGCCGGAACCGGCGATGAGCACGCGATGGCCGGCTGCCAGGGACAGTCGTGCCAATACGGTGCCGACCTTCCCGGCACCCAGGATGCCGACGGTGCGTACGGCGGTGGTGTCCATGTCTGCTCCGTTCACGGCGTCAGCCTGCGAGGATGTCGCGCACCATCGGGATCACCTTGGTGCCGTACAACTCGACGGCACGCAGGCGGGCGCTGAGGGGCTGTGCCCCCGAGGCGTAGATGAGGTCGAACCGGCCGACGCCGAGTGCCTTGATGGCGCGGGCCATCTTGCGCGCGACCGTCTCGGGCGAGCCGATGTAGCTGGAGCCGTGCTCGATCTCCGCCTCGTACTCCTCCCTGCGGATCGGCGGCCAGCCTCGCAGCGCGCCGATGCGGTCACGGATGACCTTGTAGTGCGGCCAGTGCAGTTCCCGGGCCTCCTCGTCCGTGTCGGCGACGAAGCCCGGCGAGTGCATCCCGACCGGATGAGCGATCGTGCCGAACTGCTCGGCGGCGCGCTGGTAGAGGTCGATGTACGGCGCGAAGCGCTCCGGGGAGCCGCCGATGATGGCGAGCATGAGTGGGAACCCGTAGCGCGCGGTGCGGATGACGGACTGGGGCGAACCGCCGACTCCGACCCAGGTGGTCAGGTGCCCGGACTCGGTCTTGGGGAAGACGTCGGCGTTCTTGAGCGGCGCCCGCTTGGTGCCGGTCCAGGTGACGGGCTTCTCCTCCAACAGCTTGGCGAACAGCTCGATCTTCTCTTCGAACAGCACGTCGTAATCGCTGAGGTCGTACCCGAAGAGAGGGAACGACTCGGTGAAGGAACCGCGCCCGAGGATGACCTCGGCCCGGCCGTTCGAGAGCGCGTCCAGGGTGGAGAAGCGCTGGAAGACGCGGACCGGGTCGTCAGAGCTCAGCACGGTCACGCCGGAGCCCAGACGGATGCGGTTGGTCCGTGTGGCGATGCCGGCGAGGACGGTCTCCGGAGTCGAGATCGCGTACTCCGGGCGATGATGTTCACCGAGGGCGAGGGCGTCGACGCCGGTCTCCTCGGCGAGAACGGCCTCGTCGACGACCTGTCGGATCGCTCGCGCATAGGACACCGGATTACCGAGGTCGTCCACCGGTACATCGCCGAACGTGTCCAGACCGAAGACGAGGTCAGACATGGCTGGGCTCCTTCGTGAGCAGGTGCTTCACCCGCGGGGCGACTTCGCCGCCCAGCAGCTCGATGGTGCGGGCTCGGGTGTCGCGGGGCAGATTCATGACGTCGTACTTGAGGTCGAAGCGGCTCAGGTGCAGGTCGCGGGTCATCGTGGCGATCTTGCGGGCGACGGTGTCGGGCGAACCCACGAAGAGCGCGCCCTCCTCGACCTCCCGCAGGTAGCGCTCTCGGGTCGGCTTGTAGAACCCGCGTTCCTGCGCGAGTTGCGTCACGACCGGCTGCCAGTACGTCCACCAGGTTTCGAGCGCTTCCTCGTCGGTGTCCGCGACGAGCCCCAGTGAGTGCTGGGCGACCGGTTGCCGGGTGTGGCCGAACTGTTCGAGGGCCCGGTGGTACAACTCGACGTGGCCGGCAAAGCGCTGGGGGCGCCCGCCGATGATGGCCATCATGAGCGGCAGGTCGTAGCGGGCCGCACGGAGCACCGAGTTCGGGCTGCCACCCACACCGATCCAGGTGGGGATGCCCCCTGGCCGCATCCGGGGATGCAGCTGCTGCTCGGTGAGCGGTGGCCGGAACTTCCCCGACCAGGTCACCGTCTCCTCGCGCTGGAGACGCATGAACAGATCGAGCTTCTCCTCGAACAATTCGTCGTAGTCGGCAAGGTCGTAGCCGAACAGCGGGAACGACTCGGTCGCCGAGGCCCGCCCGAGCACGATCTGGGCGCGTCCGTCGGAGACAGCGTCCAGGGTGGAGAACTCGTGGTACAGCCGCACCGGATCGTTCGTGCTCAGCACGGTCACCGAGGTGCCGAGCCGGATGCTCTGGGTCGCGGTGGCGATCGCTGCGAGCAGGACCGAGGTCGCGCTGTCGTTGTGGCCGCGGCGGTAGTGCTCGCCGACGCTGAACACGTCGAGCCCAACGGCTTCGGCGAGCTTCGCCTCCTCGACGAGCAGCCGAACAGTCTCGGCGTCGGCCAGTGGGCCGGCGGCATCCGTCGCGACCTCTCCGAACGAGTTGAGCCCCAGTTCGAAGGCTTGGGCCGTCATGGACTCCTCCTGCGGTGCCTCCAGGCCGCGTGTGGCACGACCAGGTTGATTGACGCGTCAATGATTATCGCGATATGATTGACGTGTCAATCAGATGGGTGGCGGCACCATGGCAGAGCGGCGTAAGACACTTCCCACCAGTGAGGAGCTGCGGATCTGGCGGGACTTCATCGAGACAACGGAAGCGCTCCGCTCGGAGCTCTCGTCACGCCTGCAGAGGGACTCCGCCCTGTCGCCCGGCGACTACGCCGTGCTGCTCGCACTGCGCGAGGCGGAAGGCCGGCAACTGCGCTCCTCCGAACTGGCGGCCCGCGTCGGCTGGCAGCGCAGTCGTCTCTCGCATCAGATCGGGCGCATGGAGCGGCGAGGGCTCATCCGGCGCGAGGAGTGCGTCGTCGACAACCGTGGTGCCCAGGTGGTGCTCACCGCCGAGGGCGCGGAAGCGTTCCGGAACGCGTCCCTGCCTCATCTGCGTGCCGTATGGGAACTGTTCGTGGATGTCCTCACGCCGGACCAGATTGCGGTGGTCGGGGAGATCACGGCGGCGCTTCGCGCCCGCGTGAAGGTGTCACGCGACACTTGAGACACGCACCACCGCACGGGGACTGCGGTGCCGTCCAGAGCAGGGTGACTGACAGCCGCAGTGATCGTTCATGGCCGGTGTGAAAGGCCATGTGTCTCACCGGCCGAGCCGGCCTAACAGGAAGACTCGGGGCTGTCGTCGAACTGTCGGTGTCGGGGTCATCGAGCGGTGAGGACGTGCGCCCACGGCTCATCGATGTCGGCCAGGCCCAGCACGGCGACCACGTTGTCGAGCATGCCGGCGCCGAACCAGCGCCGCACGTCGTCGTCGTCGCCCAGCAACTGCCGGACGGTGTCAACCTGTTTGGCGTAGCACCGGCGCACGGCCTCCGCCACCAGCGGCTCGCCGGCGGCACAGTTCGCGTGCATGAGGAAACGCAGGATGCTCCGGTCCGCGACGAGCGCGGCGTAGGCGCCGCGTGCGGCATCCAACGCCGCCTCGGGCGCCGGCCCGGCTCCACCCGAGGCCGGCGAGTGCGCGACCAGCGTTTCGGTCATGACGACGGACACGTGGTCGACCGCCGCCGCGAACAGCGCTTCCTTGTTCGGGTACAGGCGGTAGAGATACGGCTGAGAGATGCCGACCCACTCTGCGATCTCGTGTGTCGTCGTACCGTAGAAACCTTTTTGCGCGAAGCAACCGACCGCGGCGGCCATGATGGCCCGACGTCGTTCATCGCTCTTCGTGCTGGTACCGGCGGCGGGCATGGGCGTCAGTTAAACACGGCTCCCCTCAGCCTCCAAAAGTCACGCTGAGGTCAGGGTCGGACGGCACGTCGTTGGGCGTGAGCGCCTCGATCGCCACCAGGGGGTTCCAGTAGTCCAGGTAGTGGGTGATGAGCGCGTCGTCATCGGTCCGGACGACGGAGATGCACGTCTGCTCGTACGGCTTGCCGGTCGGCAGCGCCGTGCCTGCCGAGCGGAATTCGGCGATCACCAGACTCGGATCGACCGTCTCGTGGAACACCAGGTCGACGAACTTCACGTCAAAGGTCTCGGGAAAGTTGCTCATGTGCGCGACCAGTGCGTCTCGCCCCGTTACCCGCTGGGGCACACCCGCCGGCGCGTACGGGAACTCGAGCACCGCGTCCGGGGCGAACAGCTTCACCCATTCGTCGACGCGTCCGGCGGCGGTAAGGCGCAGGTGCTCGGTCAGGGTGTGCTGGGCGGCGGCGCGGCGGGCGGCGTCGTCTTCCTTGGCTGTCATATCCACTCCTACGTTAGTGATCGACCGATAACTTACCACGCCGGTGCCCGTTGCGGGCAGTCGAGCAGGAGGCAGCGTCAGGGGATCCCAGCCGGATGCACCACCGCCGACAACGGCTCGCCCATCAGATCCACGGCCAGTTCCCGCTGCCAGAGCAGATGGAAGAACACCGGCAGCACGGCGAGCGGATGTCCGACCGACCGGACCCCGGCAAGCAAGCCCTGAGGCCGGGCGAACGCCGCCCGCAGACTCTCCGCCACCGGCCTCACACCGCACCCTCGGATGCCGGTAGTCCGACAGCCGGCGCGGATTCGCCGGCAGCACCGGACCGATCACCCCGACCCGCTCGTAGCCCCAGCCGAACTCGCCCCGGCTGTCGACGTGCTCCAGCCAGAAGTCCCCCGTCTCCACCAGCCCCCACTCGGCGCGCTGACCAGCCGCGCTTGCTGGTGCGGCCCGGTGGGTGGTGACCCGTTCGGTCCCGGGGCGGTCAGTCCCAGACGGACTCGGACACCGGGCGCCACTTCTCGTCGGACTCGGCGAGGGCCTGGGCTGCGGCGCCGGCGTACTGGACGGCGTCGCGGCCGAGCAGGAGGCGGACCGGGGCGTCGGCCCGTCCGGCCAGGTTCACGACGGCCTCGGCGACCTGGTCGGGGTGGGCGGAGTTGGCCACCGTGGTCTCGGGGCCGGGGTTCCTGATCATGTCGACGAAGGCGCCGACCGTCTGCTGGTAGGGGTCGCTGATCGGCGGGACGGTCATGGAGGAGCCGGCCCAGTCGGTGCGCATGCCGCCCGGCTCCAGCACGGTGACCTTGACGTTGAAGGGCGCGACTTCCTGGGCGAGGACGGTGGAGAAGCCGCCGACGGCCCACTTGGCGCTCTGGTAGGCGGCGAGGCCCACCGAGCCGATCCGGCCGCCGACGGAGGAGACCTGGAAGATGTGCCCGGAGCCCTGCTGGCGCAGGATCGGCACCACGGCCTTGCTGACGTGGAAGACACCGTAGAAGTTGGTGTTGATCTGGGCGCGGAAGTCGTCGACCGTGACGTCCTCGACGGAGGCCACGTCGCCGTAGCCGGCGTTGTTGACGACCACGTCGTAGCGGCCGTACGTGTTCAGGCCCTCCTGCACGGCGCGCTGAACGGCGTCGTGGTCGGCGACGTCGAGAGCGACGGGGCGGACGCGGTCGCCGTAGCGAGTGACGAGGTCGTCGAGCTGCGCCGGCCTGCGGGCGGTGGCGACCACTCGGTCGCCGGCCTCCAGCGCGGCGGTGACGATGGCGCGGCCCAGGCCGCGGGAGCTTCCGGTGACGAACCAGACCTTGGACATGAGGATGCTCTCTTCCTGAAGAGATGGGAGTACCGGCACAGAGGCCGTGCGGAGGCTGCGTCGAGACAGCCCGGCTATTTCAGACCGCCGGTCCGTTGGGGCAGCTCCAACGTAAGACACCGCCGGTCTGATGTCAAAAGACCGAAGGTCTGTAATATGGCCGGCATGAACTCATTCCAGCGTGCGCGCAGTGAGGAGCAGCGGGCGGTCCGTCGGCAGGCCATCCTCGATGTCACCGCCGCGATGCTCGACGAGATGCCGGTGAGTGCGGTCAGCCTGAACGAGCTGAGCCGTCGCGTGGGACTCGCGAAGTCGAACGTGCTGCGCTACTTCGAGTCCCGAGAGGCGATCCTGCTGGAGCTGCTGGACCACGCCTGGAAGGAGTGGACGGCCGAGTTGCCGGCGCTGCTGGCTGCCGGGCTAACACCGGACGCACCGTTGGACGAGCGTCGCGAGCAGTTCGCCGTCGCGGTCACGGCCTCCCTTGCCGAGCGCCGGACGCTGTGCGATCTGCTCAGTGCGCAGGCCGGCGTACTGGAACACAATGTGTCCCCCGAGGTCGCCGCCCGCTACAAGAAGGCAGCCGTCACCAACGTCGAGTCACTCGCGGCCCTGGCACTGGTCCACCTCCCTGAACTGGGCGACCGGGCGGCTCAGCTGGCCGCGGCCACGGTCATGGTCATCGGTGCGGTGTGGACCCATTCCCGTCCGTCGCAGGCAATGCTCACCGCCTACGAGGCAGACCCCTCACTCGCCGCCCTGAGCCTGCATTTCGGCCCCACGCTCCAGGAGATGGTGGCCACCCTCGCGGCCGGCGTCCTCGCCCGGACCTCACTGTGAGTCCCGCCCGTATCCGGCCCCGCGCCTCTTTCAGTCCCTCTCACCTCACGCGACCCCTCTAGGAGCAATCGTGCGTGTCATCGTCTTCGGAGCGTCCGGCATGATCGGACAGGGCGTCCTGCGTGCCTGTCTCCTCGACGACGCGGTCACCGAGGTACTCGCCGTCGTCCGCAGGCCGCTGCCCGACGCCCACCCCAAGCTGCGGCAGATCGTGCACACCGACTTCACCGACTACACGGCCGTCCAGGACCAGCTGAAGGAGCTGGACGCCTGCTTCTACTGCCTGGGTGTCTCGTCGTTCGGCCGCAAGGAGGAGGAGTACACGCGGGTCACCCATGAGTACGCGCTCGCCGCCGCGCGTGCCCTGTCCGCCGCCAGTCCTTCCCTCACCTTCGTGTACGTCTCCGGCGAGGGCACCGACAGCACGGGGAAGAGCCGCCAGATGTGGGCCCGGGTCAAGGGCCGTACCGAGAACGATCTGCTGGCCATGCCGATGAAGGCGTACATGTTCCGCCCCGGCTACGTGCAGCCCCTGGACGGTGCCGTCTCCCGCACCCCGGCGTACCGCGTCCTGTACCGTTTCGGCTCCGTTCTCTACCCGCTGCTGCGACGGATCGTCCCCGGCCACATCACCACGACGGAAGCGGTCGGGCGTGCCATGATCGTCGTCGGTCGGGGCGAGGAGGAGCGTCCCGTCGTTCTGCGCAACTCGGACATCAATCGTCTCGCGGCGGTCTGAGAAGGCCGGGGCTCCTGACACTCGCGCACAACCGGTGCCGCTCGCCGTGGCCGAGGCGGTGGCCGCCCGTCCGGCGGACCGGCCGGGCGCAAGGCCCCATGAGTTCGGCAGCCGGGTGTGATGCCAGCCGAGTTGGCTCGTCTCGCGTGAATCCCGAGCGGGGCAATCGGCAGACAACGGCTTGCCAGAGGTCGGGCGGAAGCCAAGAGGGACACGCTCCACCGTGGCCCGAAGATCGAGCACGGCTGTCCTGCCGACGGTGCGCAGGAGTGCGGCGCGGCGGAGCAGGCCAGGAACGCGGCCGAGTCCACACCCAGGTCCAGGGGAATCCGGCGGGCGGCCCAGTCCGGGCCGGTGCAAGTGCGCAGGGCAGTCGTCGTCTCGGGCGTGAGTGACGTCTCCCTGCGCGCGTCGGCATCAGTGGGCGCGGGTGCGCGGGGCGTCGTACTGCTCGTCGGTGATGTGTTCCAGCCAGGTGGTCTCGGGCCGGTCGTCGTCGGGGGCGGTGCCGTCCCACAGGGCGAGGTGCTGCATGAAGCGGTCCTCCGTGGCGCCGTGCCAGTGCTCCTCGCCGGGCCGGCAGGTCACAGTCTCGCCGGGGCGGGCCTCGTACACGGTGCCGTCACGGGTGCCGATCAGGGCGATGCCGGCCACGACGTGGAGGGTCTGGCCGACGGCGTGGTGGTGCCAGGCGGTTCGGGCGCCAGGCGCGAAGCGGACCATGTTGGCGCGCAGGCGGGAGGGTTCCTGGCCGGCGTGGATGACGTCGAACCAGACGTCTCCGTTGAACCAGTTCTCGGGGCCCTTGCCGGTGTGCTGCGGTTTGACGAACTCCACGGGGGTGCTCCTTGCTCTCGTGCAGGCGGGGGTGGTGGAAAAGGGGGTCAGCGTTCCAGCATGGCGAGGCCGGCCTCGGTGTGGGTGTCGCCGGCGGCCGGGGGGGAGGCTGGAGAGCTTGGTCAGGACCTCGGGGGTGAGCTGGAGGCCGTCGGCGGCGGCGCCGAACAGGCCGTAGCCGGCGTTGGAGACGAGCACGCCGACACGGCCGGCGCCGAACGCGGCGTCCACCGTGGTGCGTACGGCGGCGGTGTCGGTGACGTCCAAGACGCGCGCGTCGAAGGTGTCGGGGTACTTCTCGCGCAGGTCGGCGACCTTGTCCAGGTTGCGGACGGTGCCGATGACGCGGTCCGCGCGCTGAAGGAGCTGGGTGGTCAGGGCGTGACCGAAGCCGCTGCTGACGCCGGTGATGAGCCAGTTACGGGTGGTCACGTGTTGTCCTTCGCGGACGGCGCGTCGTCGGCCGGAGTGACGGCGTCGACAGCGGCCAGGGCGCTGAGGGTGCGGAGGTAGCCGAGGAACGGCAGCAGGCCGGTCAGGACGGCGATCAGGATGCAACGGGTGTTGCCGACGTCGAGGCCGGCCGCGGCATGTCCCTTCACCTGGGCGTCCGCGCCGCCGAACGCGGCGAGCAGCGCGAAGGTGAGCAGCTCACGCGTGGGCACGTCGATGCCGGTGCGGGTGCAGTGGTCGCCGAAGCGGTTGCCGCTCAGCAGCTCCTGGATGTGCTGTTCGTCCGCAGGGGTGTTTGAGTGCATGGCGTCCACGGCCTTGTCGCCGACGATCCGCTTCTGCGCCGCCGGTCCTTGCTCCATCCGGGTGTCCGGGCTGGTGGTGGACTGGCCCCTCAAGGGCAGTTCCACCCCGCGGCCGGTGAGGACGTCGTTGGTGGCGTGCGAGAAGTCGAAGACGCCGGCCAAGTATTCGATCAGTTCCGGATCGGTGACCGTGAGCGTGGACTCGTGGCCGGGAAAGAGCCGCTCGTGCGGGGCAGCGGCGGCAGGGGTGGGCCTGCGGGCGGTCACGGGCGCACCACGACCTTCAGGCGGCTGCGGTCGTCCATGGCCTTGTAGGCGTCGGCGACCTGGTCCAGGCCGACCTCGGCGTCGAACACCCTGCCCGGGTCGATGCGGCCGTCCAGCACATCGGTGATGGCGGGTTCGAGGTAGGCGCGCACCGGGGCGGGGCCGCCGGCCAACTGTGCGTTCTTCCCGAACAGTGATCTGAAGCCGACCGGGGCGTCCTCGTACTGCGGGACGCCGACGCGGGCGATGATCCCGCCGGGCCGGATGATGCCGTATGCCTGTTCGTAGGCGGGCATCAGGCCGACGGCCTCCAGCACGACGTGGGAGCCCTCGCCGCCGGTCAGGTTCATCACCTCGGCGATGCCCTCCTCGCCGCGTTTGGCGACGACGTCCGTGGCGCCCCACTCGCGGCCCAGGTCGGTGCGGGAGGTGTGGCGGCCCATGAGAATGATCCTCTCGGCGCCCATGCGGCGGGAGGCCAGCACTGCGGACAGGCCCACCGCGCCGTCGCCGATCACCGTGACGGTCTTGCCGGGCTCGACCCGGCCCATGTGGGCGGCGTGGTGGCCGGTGAGGTAGACGTCGCTCAGGGCCAGCAGCGAAGGCAGCAGAGCCTCGTCCACGTCCGTGGGGAGCTTTACCAGGGTGCCGGCGGCCTGCGGAACGCGGACGGCCTCGGCCTGCGCGCCCCCGAGGCCGCCGGCGCCGTACCACCCGCCGTGCGGACAGGCCGTCTGGAAGCCGTCCCGGCAGATCGGACAGGTGTTGTCCGCGTAGGCGAACGGCGAGACCACGAAGTCGCCGCGCTTGAGCCCGGTGACCTGCGAGCCGGTCTCCTCCACGACGCCGAGGAACTCGTGCCCCATGGGCACGCCCTCGCGGGTCTTGTCCATGGAGCGGTAGGGGTGCAGGTCGGAACCGCAGACGCAGGCCAGCGTGATCCGGACGATCGCGTCCGTGGGCTCGACGATCCCGGGGTCGGGCACGTTTTCGACGCGGACGTCGCCCGGGCCGTACATGAAGGTGGCGCGCATGACAGTGGTGCCTTTCAACGAGGCGGGTCGCCGGCCGTGGCCGGGCCGCCAGGGTGGGGTCAGGGGCGGATGAGGACCTTGAGCGCTTCGCGGTCGTTCATGGCCCGGTACCCCTCGCCGGTCTCTTCGAGGCCGACGGTGCGGTCGAAGACCCGGCCGGGACGGATCGAGCCGTCGAGGATGTGCGGCATGAGTTCTTCGATGTAGGCGCGGGCCGGGGCGACGCCGCCGGTGAGGGTGATGTTGCGCATGAAATCGCCGAAGCCGAACGGTACGTCGGTGAACTGCGGGGCGCCGACGCGGCTGATCGTGCCGCCGGCACGGACCACGCCGAAGCTCTGCATGATCGCGTCCTTCAGCCCGACGCATTCCAAGACCTTGCCGGTGCCGCTGCCGCCGGTCAGCTCCTTCACGGCCGCGATGCCCTGCTCGCCGCGCTCGGCGACCACACCGGTGGCACCGAAATCGCGGCCCAGGTCGGTGCGCGCGCTGTGGCGGCCCATGAGGATGATCTGCTCGGCGCCCAGCAGCTTCGCGCTGATGACCGCAGCCAGGCCCACGGCGCCGTCGCCGACGACGGTGACCGTGTCGCCGCGGGTGACGCCCGCGGTGCGGGCGGCGTGGTAACCGGTGCACAGGATGTCCGACAAGGTGAGCAGGTCCGGCAGCAGCTCGGAGTCCTCCCCGACGGGCAGCCTCACCAGCGTGCCGTCCGCATACGGGACGCGCGCAATCTGGCCCTGGCCGCCGTCGACGCCGTTCACGCCCCACTGCCCGCCGTGCACACAGGACGTCTGCAGACCCTCACGGCAGTAGACGCAGGTGTTGTCGCTGTAGACGAACGGGGCCACGACCACGTCGCCTCGCCGCACGGTGGTGACGTCGGGGCCGGTCTCCTCGACGACGCCGAGGAACTCGTGGCCCATATGGCGGGGGTTGTCGGTGGGAGGTGCGGACTTGTAGGGCCACAGGTCGCTGCCGCAGATGCACGACAGAACGATCCGGACGACCGCGTCGGTGGGGTTTTCGATCTTCGGGTCGCCGACGTTCTCGACTCGGACGTCGTCAGCTCCGTACAGCAGGGTGGCGCGCATCAGCGCAGCTCCTTGGGGTGGGATTGGCTTGCTGGCCGCTTGGGGGGCCGGTGGGCGCGGGCCGGTCAGCGTGGTTCGAGGCGCAGGGTGGAGGCGCGGGCCCGATCGGTCAGGACGTGGTGGACGATGCTGGTGTAGCGGCCGTACTTGGTGCGGTAGGCGGCGTCCACGTCCGCGTACTCGCCCGGATCGGCCTCATGGAAGGTGACCTCCTGGCGTACACCGCCGGCGGCGATGCGGCCCTGCCGGTGGGACTGCGTTCCCCGGTACCACGGACCTTCCCTCCCCTTGACCGACCGGACGTACAGGCGGTCACCGGCACGCACGACCCATACCGTCACCGGATCGCGCAGTGTGCCGTCACCGCGCCCGGACTCAAGATCCAGCTCCTCCGCGGTGCTGAGCTTGTCCAGCTCAGCGCTGTCCCACTGCGTCATCGACGGCTCCCTCCGAATGCGGGGGTAGCGGGCCCGAAACTTCGACTGCCCGTGTCAGGACCACCGCCGGCCGGCCACCCCGTGCTCGCCACGGGACTCCGCCGGGGGAGGCCCTTGTCCGCCGAGGACAGCGGGCAACACCATTCAGGCTGCCGCGCCGTGCGCGGGTCAGGCAGGCCGGGATCTGCCAGGGAACAGCCAGCGGGGGTGTGACAGGGCCCCCCACTGAGGGCGTGTCGCGGGGCCGGCGGAGCGAGACTGGGGCTCATGGCAGCCGAGCAGCACCGCAGCGGAGACGAGCTGGGCCGATTCCTGCGTGCCCGTCGCACCCAGACCAGCCCCGAGAGCGCCGGCCTGACCCCCGGGCCGGGCGTGCGCCGCACCCCCGGCCTGCGACGCGAGGAGCTGGCCACCCTCGCGGGGGTCAGCATCGACTACTACACCCGGCTGGAGCGCGGCAAGGAAACCCGGCCCAGCCCGGCCGTCGTCGACGCCCTGGCCCGTGCTCTCCGGCTCGATGACGCCGAACACCAGCATCTGCGCGACCTGGCCGTCCGCGCCGCCCGCTACGCACCCCAGGCTGCCCCGGCCCCCAGCCGCACGGTGCGCCCCCACCTGAAGCTGCTGCTGGAGACCGTGCGGCCGAACCCGGCCTACATCGTCAGCCGCAGCTTGGACGTGCTGGCCACCAACCCCGGTGGCCTGGCCCTGTACGCCGGCATCGACGACTGGCCCGGCACCCAGCGCAACCTTGCCCGCTACCTTTTCCTCCACCCCGCCGCCCGTGAGGTCTTCCCCGACTGGGACAACCAGATCCGCGGTTGCGTCTCCCGCCTGCGGGCCCTGGCCGGCACCGACCCCGATGCCCCCGACCTCACCCAGCTCGTTGGCGAGCTGCTCCTGAAGAGCCCGGCGTTCGCCGGACTGTGGGAGCGCTACGAGGTCACCGGCCGCAAGAACCTCACCAAGACCTTCCAGCACCCCCGGGTCGGCACGATCACCCTGAACTTCCAGGGCATGGCCCTCGAAGGCACCCCCGGCCAGCGCATGGGCGTCTACATCGCGCAGCCAGGCACCCCCGACCACGATGCGATGCTCCTGCTGGACATGACCGCAGCCCACACCGATCCGACGCCGTCCCAGCAGAAGCGGTAAGCGCCTTCAGAAGTTCCGTCCCCGGGCAGAGCGCTCACCGGGGCAGCTTGGCGGCGCGTTCGGGGTGGGCCGCGGTGACGTATCGCAGGACGGTCTGCTCGGCGATGCCGAACAGGCGCATCAGCCTGAGAGCAGGTCGGCGCTTTCGGACGCCTCGCTGAGAGCCGACGGACGCCTGCCCGCACCGCTGGAAGGAACCGCTGCGCCCAGAACCGAGCCCGCCTCGTCCGGGCGCTCTCCACGTGGCTAGGGCACGTCGACTTCGTCGAAGAGCGCGAGCATCCGGGTCAGGACGTGCACGCAGGCATCCACGTCGGCGCCGGTGAGGTTGCCGCTCACCTGCCGCAGGGCTGCGTGTTCGCGGGTGCGCACCGCGGTGATGGCCGCCGTGCCGTCGGAGGTCAGCCGGATCAGTGAGGACCGCTGGTGGGCGGGGTTGGGTACGGTCTCGACCAGGTGCTGCGCGGCGGCATCGTTGACCATGCGCTGCACGAACTGCCGGCTGAGTGTCTGGGCGCGGCCCAGTTGAGGGACGGTCATGGGTCCGTGCTGGCGCAGCAGATCCAGGACGGCGCGCACGCCGACGGACAGCCCCTCGATCGACTCGGCCTGTTCCACCTTGCGGTGCACCCGCCGGTACAGCGGCCCCACCAGGGCGAACACCTCCGTCAGTCGGGCGGCGAGCTCGTCGGGCGGCAGAGGGGTGTCGGTGCTTTTCATTCCTCAAGAATGACACTTCGGTTGCCAACTTTCGAGATTGATGACACCTTGGTTGTCATGTTTGCTTTCGCCGGGCACTCCGAGATGCTTTCGTTCACGACCTCTGACGGCTCCCTCGCCTATCGCGACGTCGGCAAGGGGAAGCCGCTGGTGCTGCTCCATGCCGGGTTCCTGGACCACGGCATGTGGGAGGAGCAGATACGGCCGTTCGCCTCGCGCTACCGGGTCATCGCACCGGACGCCCGGGGACACGGCGCCTCCTCGAACGCGACCCGGCCTTTCCGTCCGGCCGACGATCTGGCAGCGCTGTTGCGCCATCTCGATGCCGGGCCGGCGGTGCTCGTCGGGGTCTCGATGGGTGGGGGTACCGCGGTCGACGCTGCGCTCGAACATCCCGAACTGGTTCGTGCCGTGGTCGTCAGCGGCGTCGGGACCAGCGAACCATCCTTCGAGGACCCCTGGAGCCTGGAGGTCCTTGAGGAGCAGAACAGTGCGCTGGCAGCCGGCGACATCGAGGGCTGGCTGAACGGGCACGTGCGCTTCGCGGCAGGCCCGCACCGCTCGCTCGGTGATATCGATGCGGACATGGCCAACCGCCTGCGCGCGATGGCGTCCCGGACGATCTCCAAGCACACGGCCGGCGACCCGGACCATCGCGTGCCGGTTTCGCAGACCTGGCGGCGTGCGGCGTCCATCGACGTTCCTGTCCTGGCGATAAATGGTGCCCTCGACGTGAGCGACCACATAGCGATGGCCGACCGTCTGGTCCACGCGGTACCCGACGGCCGCGCGGTGTCCGTGGAGAACACCGCACACTTCCCCAACATGGAGGAGCCGACCGAGTTCAACACCCTTCTGGCCGGGTTCCTCGAAACTCTTTCGAATTAGGGTCTGTGCGAGGTCGCGGTTCGCCGCCAGGCATGCCTCGGAACCGGCCCACCGCAGGCCGGCGACAGTGGCCAGGGTGAGCCCATCCGCATCGACGGCATGGCGATGTTGACGACCACCAACGTGCCTCAATATCCCCGGATATCACTCAGGCACGTGGAATTGCACCGGAATTGCATGCGGATCAACAGCCACCGGAAACATCAGCCTTGTTCGAACCTGCGGTATGGGATGTCGCCCACGTACTTGTGGTTCGGCGCCGCCGCGGTGAAGTCGCGGTCGAGCAGGTCCGGCACCGGAGTGTCGGACGGCTCGCTGACCGTAGTGACGACCCGCTTGCGCAGTCGCAGGCCCGCGATCCCGTTTTCGTGCATGACCCGTTCCACCTGTTTGTGGTTGACCAGTATGCCGTCGCCCAGGCGCCGTTCGGCGGTGACGCGCGGGCTGCCGTAGGCGCGGGCGTTCTCGGCGTGAATCGCCTTGATACGCCCGGCGAGCCGGGGCCGGTGGTGGTGGCTGGTTCGGGCGCGGGTGGGATGCGGCTGGTGCCGGACCGTGTCGGGGGCATGGAGGTGGAGGCCCCCGCCCCGGAGCAACGGCGGATCATGGAGATCGTTGCCGGTCCGGACGGTCCGGTGATGGCCAAGGACGTCCCGGTCGCGCTGGGCAGGGAGACGACACCGGCGAAGGTGGAGCCGGTCCGCGGGCAACTGCGCAGACTCGCCGACCGGGCCTGGATCTCGCGGACCGGCGCGGGACGCAATCTGACGTGCTGACCGGTCAGGGCAGTGGCCGAGCGGCCGTAACAAGACGGCCCCTGGCGGGAGTCGGTGAATCTGTGACGAAAAACCAGCCCGCCGAAGGCGGTCAGGATGTTGCCTATCTAGTCCGCCTCCCGCTCTCGAAGCGGACCATCGATCTTGTCGCCGGCCCGATACGCCGCCGACGCACGCAACCAGTTGGGCACCCGGTGGCGCAAGCCCGCCCCGGGCGCCCAGGCGGTGATCGTGCTCGCCGTGCTCCGTCACGACCAGCGCCTGGCCGACATGGCCGGCGGCAGCCACGTCTCCGCCTCCATCGTGCGCCGCTGGGCGCTGGAAGTCCTCCCACCGCTGTCCGCCCGTGCCCCGCAACTGGACCGGGCGCTGAAGAAGACCGCCCGCAGCGGCCGGGTCGTAGTACTGCTGGACGGCACCCTCGTACGCACTCGCCGTTGCATCGGGCCGGCCAACGCGCCGTGGAGCCGCGTTCAGCGTCGTGGCCCTCATGATTTCGGTCCCAACCGGCAGGGCGCTTGCGTCGTCTCAATGGTGCGGCGAAGAAACAGCTGACCCGCTTGAGACAGGAGAGCGATGATGAAGCAACGACCACTGACGCCTGCGGCCCTGGTCGCCTCCCTGCTGCTCGGAATAGCCCTGACTGGCGTGAATGGGGCAAAACCCATGAGTGGCGCGGCTGGTCCGAGGGGCGTCGGCAGCCTCGCGCCCGCCGGCCAGGCTGCCGAGCAGCGGACCGTGAACGCCGACTACGATCTGGGGGACACCGCGTTCACCGACCCCGAAACGGGCACGGTCAGTGAAGTACGCGCGGTGGTGCACTATCCGGCGCGCGTAAGCGGACGGCTGCCACTGGTGGTGGTCTCCCACGGTTCCTGGTACCCCTGTACGCATCGGGACGCCGGGGCCTGGCCCTGCGACAAGGGCACGTCCTATCCGAGCTACCAGGGCTACAACTACCTGGCCGAGAGCCTCGCCGAGCGTGGTTTCGTCGTCGTCTCGCTCAGCGTGAACGGCATCAACATGACGTCGTTCGACTACGGAGACCGCGCACGGCTGATCAACGAACACCTGCTCTTGTGGCGGCAGCTCGCCGACGGCCGTGGGGCTCTCGCCAAGCGGCTCCCCGCGCTCCGCGGGCACGTGGACATGCAGCGCGTCGGAACGGTCGGGCACTCCCGGGGCGGCAAGGCCGTGATGTGGCAGGCGTCGGACAAGCACAGGGGAGAAGTGCCGGCCGGGGTCCGCGTCGGCGCCGTTTTGTCGCTGGCGCCGGTGAAATTCGACGATCCGGACGGAGACAACAGCGACACACTGGTCACGCGGACCCCCGTCGCCGTGGTGACCTCTGGCTGTGACGGCGCCGTTGGGGAGGCGGGGCAGAAGTACCTTGACGACGCCCAGGGACGCACCGCGCAGCCGGCGTACTCGGTCTCGCTGCGCGACGCGAACCACAACTTCTTCAACACTCAGTGGACCCCGCCCGCTTCCCTGGGCGAGGACGACAGTACCTGCCCTGACCGAGCGCTGACCCCCAGAGCCCAGCAGAATGCGCTGACCGCGTACGCCACCGCATTCTTCGAGGTGCATCTCAAGGGCGACGCCGCCGGTACAGAACTGCTCACCGGAATGAAGGCATTGCCCGGGGTCGCCTCAACGACCCGGGTGGTCGAACCGGTGACCAAGCACCGGTAGGGCTTGGTCAGGTTCACTCGCTGGTGGTGTGTCTGTCTGCTTGGGCAGGCCGTTGAGCCGGGCGTGATAGGTGGGGAGTTGGCCGCGGTCCGGTGTGATCTGGAGGACTTCGCGGCGGAGATGTTCGAGCCGTTCGCGCGGGCGCGCCCGCCTCGCGTGGCGGATGCAGCAGGTGATCAAGCCGACCACGCTGATCGTCGATGACACCGGCTTCCTCAAGGACGGGGCCGCGTCGGCGTGTGTGGTCAGGCAGTACACCGGCACCGCGGGCAAGGTCACCGGCTGCCAGGCCGGGGTGTCGGTGCACCTGGCCTCCCACAACGCCTCGGCGGCCGTCGACTGGCGGCTGTTCCACCCCTCGGGGACAGGTCCCGCGGGCCTGGTGTTGCTCATCAACTCTGTTCTCGGAGGTCTGGGCACCATTTACGCGACCACCAAGTCGGCTACCGTCACGCTCGGTTCGGCTGTGCTGGTCCTGCTGATCATCATCGTGGTTCTTGTCGTTGGGCTCAGGAGGGGACGTGAGGCCCGCCCGGGCCGGAGGGACGACCGGAGTGGACACCGCGCCCCGCGCCTGGGCCGCGCACTGAAGAAAATCGCCCGCAAGGGTGGCGTCGTCGTGCTGCTCGACGGCACCCTCATCCGCACCCGCCGACGCACCGGGGACGAGAACTGGCCGAACTATTCGGGCAAGCACAAGGCCCATGGCCGGCTGTTCCTCGCTTTGACCGATGAGTGCGGCAGCCTGGTATGGATCTCGGCCGCGAAACCGGGACGCTCCAGCGAGATCACCACCGCCCGCAACAACAAGATCACTGGTCACCTGCGGGAGGCCGGCCTGGGTGCCCTGGCTGATCTCGGCTTCGTCGGCCTGGGCGACGACCCCGGCAACCCGGTCATCGTCACCGGCCAGCGGGGCGGCCCGCGGCCATCCGCTTACCGTAGCCCAGAAGGAGGCGAACCGGTTGGTCAGCCGCGAGCGAGCGGCGAACGAGCATGGCTTCGCCGACCTGAAAAACTGGCGGATCCTCACCAAGGTCCGCATGAATGCCCGACACGCGACCACGCTGCTGCGGGCGCTCCTCGTACTGACGAACGCCGAGGTCCACCGCTGACAGACGATCACCTCCTACCGATCACGCCTCCGACCGGCACGAGCATCGCAGCCAAACCCCACACCAGCCCCACCACCAGCAACTTTAAGATGAAATGCCCTCAATGATTTTTGGCTGTGTCAGGGGTGGTACAGCGCTTCAGTAGGACGCCCCGGTTCGTCGTTGGCGGGCTGTCGACCCACTACGTGCCTGTGCGTCTGTCGAGCAACTGGCGGACGCACGCCAGTCGTGGGCGGGTGGTCAACGTGGTGGCGGTGATGTGGCCCGAGCTGCCGCCCAGGCCCGCGCCTGGATGGGTGGAGGCGCCGATGTGCCACAAGCTGTCGATCGGGGTCGCGTGCCGTCCGGGCGTGGGCGTCGGACGCCACCAGAAGTCCTGATCCAGCTCGGCGGCACCCCCGTAGGGGTCGCCGTTGACCGCGTTCGGGTTGTACTCGGCGAGCTGCACAGGCGTGATCACGTCGACGGCGAGAACCTTGTCGTGCACATCAGGTGCGTGCAGGGCGATCCGGGCCATGATCCGGTCGGCGTACCCCTGGGCCAGAGCCGTCGAGGTCCAGCCCTCGGCGGTGTCCAGTTCGCCGGCCGCGTCGCCCACGGGCGCGAATGGAACCTCCTGGAGCTGCAGCCAGAGCGCGGCGGCGCCCACAGGGACGCGGGTCGGGTCCAGCAGGTACTGCTGCCCGACGACCACCGTGGGCCGCCTGGGCAGCAGCCCTGCCTCCGCTTCCGCGCACGCGATGCCGGTGTCGGCTGAGCCGTCGGTCAGATGGAGGAGCGGAACCTCGCCCAGACGCTCGTCCCGCCAGCCGATCGGCTCGGACAGCGCGACATGGATCTGCATCGCGCCCCGGCCGTAGCGGAAACGCGCGGCGGCGTCACGTACGGCGGGAGCCACCGCGGACTCCGGAAGGAGACTGCCGTACAGCGCGGTGGGGGTCACCGAGGCGAGTACGGCCCGGCGCGCCCGTACGACCCCCCGGCCAGTCACCACGCCTGCGGCGCGGCCGTCCTCGATGAGGACGGTATCGACAGGTGTGCCGGTTTCCACGCGTACGCCGAGTGAGTCGAGCAGCGACCGGAACGCGTCGAGGAACCGGCCGGAACCTCCGGCCACCACCGGCACGCCGAACCTGTGCAGGGTGGCGGCGAGCAGAGGCATCATCAGCGCGCCCGACGCGTGGTCCGGCGCCAGCCCGGCGTGCAGCAGCCACGGGGAGAACAGATGGTCCACCTCGTGCCCGGAGAACCGGGTGCGAGCGTAGGCGCGACCACTGGTGGCCAGCGAACGCAGCCATTGCTCGATGCCGGAGCGCCCGCCGGTGCGGAACAGGCCGACCGCGTGGCGCACGGATGCCGCCGAGCGCGGCTCGCTGCCCATCAGCCCGCCGATCGCCGCCATGTTGTCGCCGATCCGCCCCAACTCGGCGAGATACGCCGACCCATCGGTCTCCTGCGCGAAGCCCGCCGCCGTACGTTCCGGATCCCGGTGCGCCAGGGTGACCCGACCGTCGTCGGCCACGCTCGCCGTGATCCACTCCTCGGTGTTGCGGTAGCTCAGTCCGTGCGCGCGCAGCAGCGGGCCGAGGCGTGCGAAGGCGGCGCCGGAGACGAACAGCGGGTGCCACGAGGAATAGGTGTCGTGCACGTAGCCGGACAACGTGCGCTCCTCGGCCGCGATGAATCCACCGATGCGCTCCGCCTGCTCCACCAGGACCACGGACCACCCGGCCAGGGCCAGCTCGGCCGAGGCGACCAGACCGTTGATGCCCGAGCCGACGACCACAGCATCCACGTCATCCATTTGTCCACCTCTTCCCGTGGCGTTTTGGATGCCCATAGCACCTTATGGCCGATTACGGTGCGGTGCCCACACGTACCGTCTCCGCCCTAGTCGGGCCGCGGCGTTGCCTCGCCTCGCCTCCGCTCAGAGCCCAGCGGCGCAAGCGCGTGCAGTGTCGCCTGTGGCCCACGCCGCTCGGGCACGTCCCGCCAAACGGTCCGGGTCCGGAACTTCCACACGATCCTGTTGAGGACCGGCTGGTCCTCCAGCCGCTTCCGCCCCGCGACGACTCAGGCAGAAGCGGTAAGCGCGACAACGCGCTCTGCGACCCCGGACCCGACACCACGGCCCCCAACCAGCCCGACTGCCGACCCGGCTGCGGCAACGCAGCCGAGGCCCGGCTGAAGGTTGCCACGTGGATCACCGGCTTCTGCAACACCCGCCGACCACACAGCGTGTGCGGGTACCGCAGTCCGATCGACTACGAACACAACCACCGGGCCAACTCCGCCCTGGAGCTGGCCGCTTAGAAGATCTCCACACGTCGAGGGGATTGATAACCGCCGGGCCGGCGTCGGGATCACTGTCGTCGAGCCCGACGAATCCCAGGTCGGCGATCGCGCCGAACCCGGCCACCCGCAACTTCTGCGTGAGATTGTGGTGACGGCAGGCGGTGATCTCCGAGGTCCTCCCGGGTCTGACCGCGCAGCCCCAGAGCAGTCGGCCCTTGTCGTCGGTGAGCGCGATCACGAGCAGGAAATGGCATCTCTGCTTGCCCGAGAGTTCTTCCGGGTCGCGGCCCCGGTGCGCCGCCGGGTGCGTGTCAAAGAGGCGTCCAGCAGCACCTCCCGCCCCCTCGGGCGATCTTCTTCAGGGCCCGGTCCAGGCGCGGGGCGCGGTCGGCCAGCAGACCCACGACCTCCCGCACCCTGTACCGCTGGCCAGATCGCCGGGCCGCTGGTCACAGCGCAGCACCGCCAGCACGATGCCGGCGATCTTCCCTGCGGGCAGGGCCCGCCACCTGAGCCGATCTTCTTGAAGTGGCCGCGCACCAGCTCGGCGAGCCAGTTCAGGGTGGTACTCGACAGTGGCAGGCGGGCGGTGTGTCCACGATCACGGGGAAGCTTCACCAGCCCGAGCACCCCGAAACCCGCGCACCAGCCCGCCTGACCTGCAAGTTTCGCGATGTACATTGCTCACTGCTGTACCGCGGGTGTCAGTTCCTGTTCGGCCCACACCGTTTTCCCGTCCGGTGTGTAGCGGGTGCCCCGCCGGTGGGAGAGCTGGGCGACGAGGAAGAGGCCGCGGCCGCCCTCGTCGGTGGTCCTGGCGTGGCGCAGGCGGGTGAGGCTGTTGCTGGTGTCGGAGACTTCGCAGGTGAGGACCTGGTGCCGGATCAGGCGCAGGCGGATCGGGCCGGTGCCGTGGCGGATGGCGTTGGTGACCAGTTCGCTGACGATCAGCTCGGTGGTTGTCGCCAGATTGGGCAGTCCCCACTTGGTGAGTTGGCCGAGGGTCAAGGACCGGGCCTTGCTGACGACGGCCGGGTCGGTGGGCAGGTCCCAGGAGACCACCTGTTTCGGGCTGAGGGCGCGGGTGCGGGCGAGGAGCAGCGTGACGTCGTCGTACGTTGCTCCGGTCGGCAGCGTGTCGAGCACGGCCGAGCCGAGGTCTTCCAGCGGGAGGCGGGGGTGGGCCAGGGCGGTGGCCAGGCGGTGCATCCCGGTGTCGATGTCCTGATCGTGGGTTTCGACCAGGCCGTCGGTGTAGAAGGCGAGCGTGCTGCCCTCGGCAAGTTCCAGTTCGACGGACTCGAAGGGAAAGGGGGTCAGTCCGAGCCCGAGTGGGGTTCCGGTGGGAAGGTCGGGGAAGGTGACGTGGCCGTGCGGGTCGATGACCGCGGGCGGGGGGTGACCGGCCCGTGCCATCGTGCAGCGCCGGGTGACCGGGTCGTAGACGGCGTACAGGCAGGTGGCCCCCACCACGGCGGTGGCCGGGCCCGTGGCATCGGTGTCCTCCTCGGTGAGGCGGATGGCCAGGTCGTCGAGGTGGGCCAGCAATTCGTCGGGAGCCAGGTCCATGTTGGCGAGGGTGTGCACGGCGGCGCGGAGCCGGCCCATGGTCGCCGCGGCGTTGATGCCGTGCCCGACCACGTCGCCGACGACCAGGGCCACCCGGGCCCCGGACAGCGGAATCACGTCGAACCAGTCACCCCCGACGCCGCGGTGGTTGTCGGCCGGCAGGTAGCGCGAGGCCACCTCGACCGCGTACCCGCCCGTCAGGCGCTGCGGGAGCAGGTTGCGCTGGAGGGCCAGGGCCGCGGTGCGTTCGCGCGTGTACTGGTTGGCGTTGTCCAGAGACAGCGCGGCCCGGGAGACAAGTTCCTCGGCCAGCAGCAGGTCGTCCTCCTCGAACGGCACCGGATTCTCCGAACGCATGAAGACTGCCACGCCCAGCACGTTGCCGCGCGCGTGGATCGGCACAAACATCCAGGTGTGAAGTCCGTACTCGTGGTGTTTCTCGACCCGTGCCGGGTCCTGGTCGAACCAGGTGCCGGGGGAGGTGTCTATGACCGGTTCCAGGTAGGGCTTCCCGTCGGACAGGATGCGGGTGTAGGGCGAGGTCGGTGGGACGAAGACCGCCTCGCCCCGTGCCCACAGGGACTCCGGGATTCCGGGGTGGATCGATGCCAGGCCCGCGCGGCGGAAGACCGGGATGTTTTGCCCCATCGGCCCCAGCCGGGCCAGCGGCTCCTCGCCGAGCGGGACCGACTCCGCCAGGTCGACAGTGACGAAGTCGGCCAGGAGCGGCACCGCGAGGTCGGCCAGCTCCTGCCCGGTCCGCATGACGTCCAGGGTGCTGCCGATCCGCGTGTTGGCCTCACTGAGGATCGCCAGGCGCTCACGCGCCTGCTCCCTGTCGGTGACGTCCACGCACATGCCACACACGGCCAATGCGTGGCCCTCCGCGTCCTCGAGGCGGAAGTAGGAGACCCTGAACGCGTGTTTCCGGCGCGCATTCCACGCCGGGTACTCAAGGTCAACCACCGGGGTACCGTCCGCAAGCACCTGCCGCATCGCGGCCTCGAGTGCTTCGGCCTCGAAGCCGGCCACCACCTCCGTCAGCCGCCGGCCCAGCCGCACCTCGGGAAGGATGCCGTCCCGGCGCTCTGCGAGATCGTTCACCCAGGTGCAGCGCAGCTCCACGTCACGGACCGTGATCCCGACCGGCGCGCGGGTCAGAAGCGACGACGGCCTCAATCCGTTCACCGCCGACGAGGAGACCGTGGCCAAGTCGGTGACCGAGACGAGCCAATGGGCGCCGCCGTCCAGCCCCGACAACGGGGAGACCCGCAGGCTCACCTCGAGCCTGCGGCCGTCGCGGTGGCGCAGCGCCGCAAGGCCGGACCAGCCACCCCGGACACGGCACCGCTCCGCGAAGGCGGACGCCTCCGCCCAGTCTTCGGCAGACGCCAGCATGACCCCGGCGGGACGGCTCACCACCTCCGCGGGCGAGTAACCGACCAGCCGCTGGCCGGCCCGCGACCACCCGACCACCGTCCCTTCCACGTCGATCATCGCGATCGGCGCGCCGACCAAATCAGAGGACCGTCGCGCTGCGGCGGACACCACGCACTCAGACCTGTCCACTGCCCGCCCCCGAGGTGTGTTCCGGACCATCGGGATCGCATCCGCCGACCATGTGGTCGAGCCAATCGGCCGGCAGCACACGCTCAGAGAACATCGTTCGAAAATACCCGGTTTAGAGGTATATTTCATGTGGCGCTAATCACATTCGGATCCGAACGAGCTGGCCGGTCCGTTCTGGCGTGGCTCTGCTGTCACCGGCGCCGTGCGCCTGGCCGAGACCACCTGCCTGTGGTACAGCTCCTTGGCCGACTCGGCGAGCTGGTGAGGTCGGGCCGGGACGCCCTGCCGACGTTGCCGTCGGTGGGTTTTCCCGGCCCGCCTCCCGAACCGGACGTACCCGATCTCCAGGCATCCGGCTCTCCACAAGCCCTCTCAGGCGGCCGCTGCCGTCGTGGTCCCATTGGGCCAAGGCGAGGGGATCTTGTTACCGCGGTAGAGGTAGCGGTGGGTCCGCACCTTCGCGCACTTGAACAAGGTCACCTCGTCGTCGGCGGGCCACCATCGGCCCGCGCTATAGCGGCGGCGCAGACTCTTCCAGTTGGACCGGCGGTGCTTGCGCCGCAGCCACCCGAAGACCTGCCGCCAGGTGAAGGCAGACAGGTACTGGAAGGTCGCGGACGACACCCCGTGCCGGAAGTACGCCGTCCAGCCGCGCGGCACCGGGTTGAGATGGTGCAGCACGACTGCCCAGCGACAGGTTCGTGTCCTGTCGGCACAACCTCTTGACCTTCTCCTTGACGGCCTGGAGAGCCTTCTTGGAGGGGTAGAGGTAGACGTAGTGTCTTGAACGGGGTTCGTTGGGGTCTGGCCCAAGTTGTGTGGGCCGGCTACTCGTTGTAGTTGTTGATCTTTGCGGCGGGGGTTCGGAAGTCGCCTTGATTTCGCTCCTCGTATGGCTGATGTGCTCGACATTCGGTCGCCGTGAACGAAGACCCGTCTCCGGTGCAAGAGCTGTTGTTCCCGTTGAACACGAACGTCGTGATCACGTATGTCGAGACGGAAGGTGAGGTGATCCGCATCGAGGCGCGGTGCGCCGCGAGCAACGCCTGTTGCCCGGCCTGCGGGGACTGGTCTGCTCAGGTCCACGGTTCCTACCTGCGCTTTCCCGCGGCTCGACCCGTTCAAGCCCTGCCTGGCCGCACGCTGGGCCCAGACCGGCGGGAAAGTGACCGTCCTCGACCTCTACCGGGAGATCACCGCCCGAGGCTTCCGCGGCCACTACACCATCGTCTGCGACTGGATCCGGCGAGACCTGCCCCGGCGGGAAGGCTTCACACCGGCTCCGCCACCGCCGTCGGTACGGCAGGTGACCGGCTAGCTCACCCGGCACCCGGCCACCCTGACCGAAGAGGAGAAACTGCACCGCAAGGCCGTGCTCGACCGCTGCCCGGAACTGGCATACGCCGCCGACCTGACCAGGTCGTTCACGGAAATGCTCACCACACTCGACGGTCTGAACCGCCCCGTGTCAGGTAGAGACTCGATTCCGTGAAAGGATTGAGTCATGGCACGACCCTCCCGTTACCCGCTTGAGCTGCGCCGTCGCGCGGTGCGCATGGTCACCGAAGTGCGCGACGACCACCCGAACGAGACGGCCGCCTTGCAGGCGGTCGCAGACAAGCTCGGCATCGGCTCCCGCGAGACTCTGCGGAACTGGCTGAAGCAGCAAGAGATCGACGCGGGGCAGCGTCCGGGGACGACGACGGAGGAGTCCGCCCAGCTCAAGGCCCTGAAGAAGGAGAACGCCGAGCTGAAGCGAGCGAACGAGATTCTGAAGGCCGCGGCGAGTTTCTTCGCGGCCGAGCTCGACCGGCCACACACGCGCTCGTAGCGTTCATCGACGAGCACCGGGACCGCTTCGGCGGGGTCGAGCCGATCTGCAGGACTCTCACCGGGCACGACTGCAAGATCGCCCCTTCCACGTACTACGCCCACAAGAAACGTCTCGGAACGCCCTCCGCCCGTTCCGTGCGCGACGAGGAACTCAAGGAGCGGATCCACGACGTTTACACGTCCAACTACCGTGTCTACGGAGCCCGGAAGA